>QWPB01000128.1 GCA_003671275.1 Planctomycetota bacterium
ATTGTTCCGGGAAAACCGGGCGAAAGCACCGTGTGGGCTCGGGTCAGCTCTACGAATCTCGATGAAGTCATGCCTCCGCCGCATTCCAAAAAGCGGTTGACGGACGAGCAGAAAGAACTGCTGCGACGGTGGATCGAGCAGGGCGCCCCCTTCGAATCACACTGGGCCTTTCGCCGCATCGAACAGCCGCCCGTTCCTTCGATGGGAGGGCAAGACATCCAACCCATTGATGCCTTCATTCGACAGACGTTGCTCCGCAAGCACTTGCTCCCCTCTCCGGAAGCCGATCGAATCACGCAGATCCGAAGGCTGTATCAGGATCTGCTGGGATTGCAGCCAACTCCCGAGGAGGCTGACGCCTTCGTCAATGACGGTTCCCCGGAAGCCTACGAACGACTCGTGGACCGACTGCTGGCGAGTCCCCATTATGGGGAACGCTGGGGGCGGCACTGGCTCGACCATGCCCGGTATGCGGACTCTCATGGTTACACGATCGACGGACCACGAATTATGTGGCCGTACCGCGACTGGGTGATTCATGCGGTCAATGAAGACATGCCATTCGACCAGTTCACCACGGAGCAACTGGCCGGTGACCTTCTACCAGACGCTACAAAATCACAGAAGATCGCCACGGGGTTTCACCGCAATACCCTGATTAACCAGGAAGGGGGCGTCAAACCGGATCAGTTCCGCCATGAGGCCATTATCGATCGCGTCAATACGACGGGGGCCGTCTGGTTGGGACTCACCATGGGATGTGCTCAATGTCACTCTCACAAATACGACCCGATCAGCCATAGGGATTACTACCAGTTCTACGCATTCTTCAATCAGTGTGCCGATGCCAATAATGAAGCCGATACGGTGTCGGTGCTGGAAGACGAAGTGTTCGGCTGGACGCCTGCACAGACCGCCGCCATGACACAGTTGCAACAGGTTCGAGGGCGGATTGTCGAACTGGAGAAACAGCTTGCGGCGTCCAAGTCGGTCAATCTGCTGGCCCATACCTGGAACTGGCAACCGGCAGAGCTGGTCGATTACCGCACGCTGGGAATGGGAGCTTTTCTGAAGCAGTCCGATGGGTCGCTGCTCAGTGATCGGAAGGTCCAGCCGAACGACACCTACCAGATCAATATCCGAACGCCCAACGAGCGGATCACGGCGATTCGTCTACGTGTCATTCCCCATGAATCGCTGCCCTCCATGGGGCCGGGACTGGCTTCGAATGGGAACTTTGTGTTGACGGATGCCGAACTCAAGGTGGCCGACAAAATCACGCGGTTCTCGGCGGCGGCGGCGGATCACTCGCAGCCCGAATATTCCGTGCTGAATGTGATCGACGACAAGGCCAACACTGGTTGGGCCATCAACGTGGGGGCCGATCAGAAGCTGGCCCATCCCGAACTTCAGATCAACGCTCCGCATGAAGCGGTGTTCATTCTCGAAACGCCACTCACGAAAGTGGAAGCCTCCTTGTTTTTGCGGCACGATCTGAACAAGGGATATTTGATCGGACGGTTCGCACTGGATGTCTCCGATCAGGAGCCACCGCAGGACGCCAGTGCCGAGATTCAGACGGAACTGGCCGCTGTGCGGAAGGAAGCTGGGCTCATCGAGGCGGCCCTTCCCGGAGGGGGCAAGACCGTGAAACAGATGGTCATGAAGGATGGGGAAGCCTTTGTGGAGACGTTCCGTCTGGATCGCGGGGACTTTCTGACTCCAGATAAGACCTCCGGACCGCTCCTGCCGGCAGTTCCCGGAGCCCTCGTTGTGGGGGCTCCATTCGCGGCTCGTTCGCGATTGGAACTCGCCCGGTGGCTGGTCAGCCGGGACAACCCCCTGACTGCGCGGGTGATCGTCAACCGCGTCTGGATGCGGTACTTTGGCAATGGACTGGTCCGGACGGAGAATGACTTTGGGGCGCAGGGCACCCCCCCGACTCACCCGGAACTGCTCGACTGGCTGGCTGCGGAGTTCGTGCGGGAAGGCTGGTCGATGAAGCGGCTGCACAAACTGATTGTCATGTCACAGACCTATCGTCAGTCCAGTATTGAAACCGCTGATCAGGCGGCTGCGGACCCTTCCAATGAGTGGCTGGCGAGGCAGTCGCGAGTGCGGGTTGATGCCGAGATTGTCCGCGATCTGATCCTCTCGGCCTCGGGGTCGATGGTCTCCCGAATTGGTGGTCCCAGTGTGCATCCGCCACAGCCGGCGGGCGTCTACAGCTTTACACAGAATGTGAAGTCGTGGCCCGAGGCGACCGGTTCGGATCGCTATCGGCGGACACTCTATACGATGTTTTATCGGAGTGCTCCCTATCCTCTGATGA
Source organism: Planctomycetota bacterium (assembly GCA_003671275.1). Classification (GTDB taxonomy): domain Bacteria; phylum Planctomycetota; class Planctomycetia; order Planctomycetales; family Planctomycetaceae; genus TH-plancto1. Next base: position 2,333 of record QWPB01000128.1, read on the forward strand.
CGACCTTTGACTCGCCCGAGTTTAGCACGGTCTGTACGCGACGAGCCCGGTCGAACACGCCGCTGCAGGCACTTGCCGTTGCCAATGACCCGATGTTTATGGAACTGGCTCGTAAGTTGGCGCGGCGAGTGCTGAGCGATGGCGGGATCACTCAGACCGAGGAGGCTCGCATCGAGCGGATGTTCCGACTCTGTCTGGTACGGCATCCAACAGATGCCGAGCGACAGCTACTCGTCGAGTTCGTGCATCGACAACGTGAGCGGTACTCTGGGGATGAATCGGCGGCTCAGTCGATGACCCCCGAAGGACTTTCGGAGATCAACCCGGCAGAGGGGGCCGCGTGGAGTTCTCTCGCTCGGTTGCTCTTGAATACGGATGAGTTCCTGACGCGAAACTGATCGAAGTGAACTTCCGAAGTGAACCGTGGCTCCATCGAGGAACGGGCCGATGCACATGAGATTTGTTCTGGCGCTGTGTCTTTGGGGAACCGGTCTCGCCGCGGAAACCACCGGTCCCAAGGAGGGCACGCTGGTTGTGGTGGGTGGGGGACGCATGGGGCACGAGATTGTCCGGGAATTCATCGACGCAGCGGGCGGTATCGACCAGCCCTTTGTGATTCTGCCCACGGCACTGGAGGGCGAGGACTGGGGGGACTCCTACCGCCATCGCTCATTTCTGATGCGGGCGGGAGCACGGGATGTGACGGTACTGCATACTCGCGATCCGCAGATTGCCAATACGGACGAGTTCCAGGCTCCGCTCATCCGAGCCCGGGGCGTGTGGATCGACGGGGGACGCCAATGGCGACTGGCGGATGCTTATCAGGGGACGAAGACGGAGCAGGCACTCCATGCGGTACTGGCACGCGGCGGTGTGATCGGTGGCTCTTCCGCCGGGGCAACGATTCAAGGTTCCTATCTGGTCCGGGGGGCTCCGGAAGGAAACCAGATTATGATGGCCCCCGGCCATGAGGTGGGATTCGGCTTTGTCCGCAACTGTGCCGTCGATCAGCACGTCATCGCCCGGTTACGCCAGGACGATCTGGCTCCCGTGATTGCCGCCCATCCCGAGTTATTGGGACTGGGGATCGATGAGGGGACTGCCATCATCGTCCGTGGCGGACATCTGCGCGTGGTGGGAACCAGTGCGGTTCTGATTCATCATCGGAGTCTGTCCCCACAACCAGACGGGAAGAGCTACGAAATGCTTTGGGCCGGTGGAGAGTACGACCTGCCCGCCCGGCGAATCGTCAAAGCCGTTCCGCCGTCCCCACCCTCCGCCAGGCGACTGCACCGAGCGGCGGTTACCCCTGAGCCTTCCAGGCCGTAATCTCGGCCTGGAGCTTCGCAATCTCTGCCTCGATCCGGGGCACTTCCCGGGGATCGTCCGGCTGCTGCTTGGCGCCCGTCAACTGCTGCTGCAGTGCGGTGATCTTTTTACGCGCGACTTCGATCTGCTTCTGGATTTTCTTGTTCATGGTCTGTGATTCAGTGGGGCAAGAACATCACGGGACTGTCGGGACACAAAATCACTTTTACTGCAATCGCTCCGATGAGCAAAGCGGAAATGGGAGCCCCGGGGGCTGGGACGTCAGGCGTCCTGCTTGCATTGTTGTTCGTTCATCGGAGTCTGTATTAGCATTTTGAATCAGTTGTCCCTTGGCGACTGCTGACAGCGGGTGACCGGACAAAGCTCTTCCACGTTCTCATCGAGTCGAACAGATGACTGACTATTGGCTATGGATTTTGTTGTTTCTGGTGGGGTGTGGATCTGGATCGGGCAAAGTGCCATCGGGGATCATCGAAGGGACGCAAGCGGGGGAGATCCGTGAAGTGACGTTGCCAGGCGGCGTGAAGGTGACCATGGTCTGGTGTCCGCCGGGCACGTTTCAGATGGGCTCACCCCTGACAGAGCCCGATCGGGACGAAGACGAAGATAACTCCTCCCAACCAGGCGGTGAGCCCGTATCCGTCACGCTGACGCAGGGGTTCTGGCTGGCCCAGTATGAGACAACACAGGAACAATACACTGCCATGATGCAGAAGGCCCCTTGGGTGGGGATTGCCGGGCACGAATTATTTCATACGGGACCGAATTACGCCGCCGTGGGAATGTCACACATACAGGCTCTGGAGTTCTGTGCCCAGTTGACGAAGATCGAGCGGGCCGCAGGTCGCCTGCCCGGCGGATGGGCCTATACCCTGCCGACGGAAGCCCAATGGGAATACGCCTGCCGCGCAGGAACAACAACGCGATACAGCTTTGGGGACAATGCCGCACTTTTGGGTGAGTATGCCTGGTTCAACGACAACGCAGGCAGCACCGGCGATCGTTTTGTTCGTCCTGTGGGCCTCAAGAAGCCCAATCCCTGGGGGTTCTACGACATTCACGGAAATGCAACGGAATGGTGTTACGATGAATATGCCTCTGCACTACTGGGGGGCATTCACCCCGTCGTCGAGCCAGACCTGTGGCTCATTCGAGTCTCCCGCGGTGGGTGCAGCCTCGATCCCGCGAAGTACTGCCGGTCAGCTCGCCGCTATGGCAGTCGACCGGAAACAAATGAGCCAATCTTCGGATTTCGCCTGGCATTGGGCTCCACCGCATATGCAGAAGAACGCCAGATCGAGCAGCAGGTCCGAGTTCAATTGAATGAACTCAAGTGCCTCGTCGAGCGGGATGACACACTGCCCGGCAGCCCGACAGGGAAGGTCTCCTTTATTCCACCGGGGTCGGTCCGGCAGGTCTTGAACACGATCAAGCCCTTGCGGCACGTGAATACGATTGAGTTCACTGCATACGATGAACCGGACAGCATATTTCGGGAACTCAAAGCCCACCGTAAACTCAGTTCGATCAAGGCTCCGTTCCTCGCATTCACGGAAGAGGGGCTGAAAGAGCTGCTCGACATCCCCACACTGAGGAAAGTTGATCTGGGCGGCAGTGAAACGAAGATTACCGCGGCTGGACTTCAAGTATTGTGCCAGCATCCCGGAATCACGGATGTCGATCTGAGTGCTGTGCCTCTTTCCGATGTGGGGATTCAACATTTGAAGCAACTGAAAGCACTCACCAGCCTCAGACTGATGTTTTCCGACATTTCGACAGCCGGGATGAAGGAGATCGGACAGATTCCCAATCTCACCACACTGGATTTGTCGTACGCGCATATCACCGACGAGGGAGTGCGGGAACTGGGGCAGGCTCGGAAACTTTCCACGCTACTTTTGACGAGCCATGAAATCTCCGGGAAGGGGTTGTCTCTGCTCACGGGGTTAACCGATCTGGAGGCCGACTCGACCGAAATCACGGATGCGGGACTGCGAGAAATCAGCACGCTTCCGAAGCTGGCCAGGCTGTATGTCACCAGCCCCCACATCACGCCCGCCGGATGGAATGCGCTGCTCGATATGCGAAGCCTGACGGATCTGCGAGTGGACGGACACGAATGGACCGATGAGCAGGTTGAATTGCTGATTCAGCTGAAAAATCTGAAGCAGCTGCAAGTGACAAAATCGAAGTTGACTCGCGAGGGAAAGGCACGACTGAAGCAGTCGCTTCCGAAGACGATCGTCGAGATCCGTTAAGCCGGTGGGCCCGCTGGATTTGTCCAAGGCGAGAAAGGAGCTGATAGCACGCCGGAGGCCGGAGCATCGGCCTATCCCCAACGATTAGAATGGTTTCCGTTGATTGGATGCTGTTTTTTTCGAATCGGGACTCGTTTTGCGTTTCGGCGGCGGTTAAACTGTGGGGCTTCCAGGTTTTTGCGAACCTGCCGTGCGATGTTTGAGTCTGCCCCGTGTCCCTTGCGATGTCAAAGTCGCGACCACGTCAAGACTGCTCACCTTTTCACCGCCTTGCCGAGAGGCCGCGCCCGTGGCTGCTGCATCGTCCATCGAGACCAAGACCGCCCTGAACGGGGCCGACATCATCATCCAGTGCCTTGTGAAGCACGGCACGAAGACGATTTTCGCCTATCCGGGCGGGTGCAGCATGCCCCTGCACCAGGCGCTGCGGAAGTTCAGTGATGAGATCCGCACGATCCTGCCCCGGCACGAGCAAGGGGGCTGTTTCGCAGCTCAAGGCGTCGCCCGTACGACCAACGAAGTCGGCGTCTGCATGGCGACCAGCGGACCGGGGGCCACGAACCTCGTCACCGCGATCGCCGATGCCAAGATGGACAGCATTCCGCTGATCTGCATCACCGGCCAGGTGCCGCAAGCGGTCATCGGGACGGATGCGTTTCAGGAAACGCCGATCGTCGAAATCTGTCGCCCGATCACCAAGCACCACTATTTGATCAGTGCCAAAGACTGGCGCTGTCACGACTCGATCCAGGAATGTCTCCGCGCGATCCCGCGGATCATGAAGGAAGCCTTCCACGTCGCCGCCTCGGGGCGACCCGGTCCGATCCTGATCGACGTGCCGAAGAACATCCAACTGGCCAAACTCGAAGGGGAGATCGACTGGGATCCCCCGATGAATCTGCCAGGCTACGAGTCCGAGCCGCAGCCGATTCCGGCGGAGACCATCAGCCGCGTCGTGGCTGCGATCAAACGCTCCAAGAAGCCGATTTTCTACGTCGGCGGCGGAGTGATCACGGCCAATGCGGCGGAAGAATTCACCAAGTTCGCCCGAACCAGCGGGATTCCCGTCGCGACGACCGTGATGGGGATCGGGGCCTTCCCCGGGGACGATAAGCAGTCGCTGCACATGCTCGGCATGCACGGGACTGCGTACTCGAACTTTGCGATCAACGAAGCCGACTTGCTGCTCGCTCTGGGCGTGCGGTTTGATGACCGCGTGACCGGCAAGCTGGAAGAGTTCGCCAAGCATGGGAAGATCGTCCACGTCGACGTTGACCCCTCGGAGATGCACAAGAACAAGGAAGCCCACATCCCGGTCATCGGCGATGTGAAGCAGTTCCTGACCCAGCTCAACGCCGCCTTCACGACTGCTGACAAGCCGCAGATCGACGACTGGTGGAAGCAGATCAACGAGTGGCGGGACAAGCATCCTCTGACCTTCAAGGATGACCCCAAGTACATCCTGCCTCAGGCGGCGATCAAGGAACTCTGGAAGCAAACGATCGACAAAGACCCCCTCGTGGCGGTCGGCGTCGGCCAGCACCAGATGTTCTCCGCTCAGCACTTCCTCTTCCGTCAGCCGAAGCGCTGGCTGTCGAGTTCGGGCTTGGGCACGATGGGGTTCGGACTGCCCGCCGCGATGGGGATGCAGGCCGCCCACCCGAATCGCATCTGTATCGACATCGATGGCGATGGCTGCATGCTGATGAATGTCCAGGAACTGGCGACGCTGGCCTGCGAAAAGCTGCCGGTCAAGATTCTGCTGCTGAACAATCAGCACCTGGGAATGGTGGTGCAGTGGGAAGACCGCTTCATGGACGGCAAGCGGGCCCACACGTACCTCGGTCCGATCGACCACCCGGAGTGGCTCGGCGAAGGGGCTGGGGAACACTACGAGGATACCTACCCGAACTTTGTGCAGGTCGCTGCCGGATTTGGCGTGAAGGCCAAGCAGGTCCGCCTGAAGAAGGATCTGCCCGCTGCCATCGCTGAGATGATTGCCCACGATGGCCCGTTTCTGCTGGACGTGATCTGTCCGTACCAGGAACACGTGCTGCCGATGATCCCCAGCGGCGGCACCGTGCGGGATATCATCCTAGAGTAACGATACTGCAGAATTCTGAGGAATTCTGCAACCTGCCGATCAGCTCAACAAACGGGGCGGACAATCATGTCCGCCCCGTTTTTTTGGAGGGGACCGAAATATCTCGCCTCGCAAATGTTCCAACTTTATTGGTAACACACAGCGACCCGAGTGTGGGCCGAGTGGAGAAATTCGAGTTCGCATAGCACCGAGGAACGGTGCGACAGCCGTAACGACGGCGTTATCCCACTTCTACATGTCGTCTTGGCTAGGTCGTGGCAATCCGGGACCGCCAAACAGGAAGCCGATCATTTCCTTAGTTGACATGTTGTTCGGCATCGCCGCTACCGGAAATTTCACGTTGAGATCATCGATCAATGAACCGTTCCGAAATATCTTGATCGTCGACGTCGGAAATGAGTATACCGCAATGCTGTCATTTGATTCGACGATTTCAATTTGGCCCTCGATTTCGGATTCGATTTCCAGTTCAAACGATCCGCCTGCCGCAAGCATGTGATTCATACCCCAAGGTTCGAACCACACGTCAACGGACACATCTCGGATGTTTGATACAACCGCACCCTGCTTGATTGTGTTGGGTTCTGTCGTCATCAAGGGCAACCTGCTCTATGTGGGATAACAGGTATTCGCAGGGTGGCCCCGGTTGCCGCATTGGGCTACCGGGGCGGCGGAGCCGAAAGAGGTCGTTCCAAACGGAATTTACCTTGGCATTCCTCTTATGCCAAGGCACACCGGTAGGCTGCAAAGCCAGCCAACTGGTGCCACCCCGCGACAAGCCGAATACGTGTGAGATGGCATAAACGATGCTTCGAGTGACACAGGCTGATTCGTACAACCCACCGATAGCTATCCGTCGACGAATCAGCCTTGCCGATGCTTGCGGCGTCTGCCGATCGCAGCTCACGCGCCGAGAGTTCCAACCAGACTCTGGAGGTAAGCTGGCTGTTTCACGCGGAGCAGCTCGGTCTGGGCCATGGTCAGACGTGACCGCATTTCGCTGAGCATGGCCGCATTCAGGCGGCTGGGGCTGGCCAGTACCTGTTGCAGACTCTCGACGTGTCGCGACCACAACTCGATATCCCGCTGCTGGCGGGTTTGCAGGCGGCCCTGATACCAAGGACTGGCCAGCAGATAGTCCCGCGTAAACATCTGTCGCACAGCAGGGTGGGTCTCGTCTTTGCCGTCGTACTGGCCATGGGCCATGATTGAGAGCAGGGCTCGAATCGGAGGGCAGGCCTCATCAATGGAGCCGTCCTCAAAATACTGCAAGGCCACTCGCTGATAGGCTTCCATGATGTAATTGATACCGTCGGCGAAACTGGCGGGATCCTGGCGTTCAGGTTGCAGAATGTTGACATCGAATACCTTGTCCGGGTTGTCGAAGATCCGAGCAAAGTAGTGCTTCACAAACCGTTCGGTGATCCGCCAGCCCAGTCGCCTTGACGGGACTTTCTGTCCGTTGAACTCCACGTCCTCCACGCGCTCGAGGTATTTGTGCTCGATCAGAAAGGCAGGGGTGCGTTCGTCCTCGGACATGCGGCACCAGACCTCGGGCACCAGCAGCGAGATGTCGTGGTCAAACCGGTGATTCGGCCCGACATGCCCTGCCGCGGACGAGTACCCTGGCAGATTCGTTAGAATCATCGAGACCAGTGCAGCATTCAAGTCGGCGGTTGTCCGCAAGGCATTGAATGGTCCCTTGGTCAGGGCCCCCTCGCTGCCCGCGCCGGTCGTGGAAGGACTCTTGCCCGTCAGCGAGCAGATGTAGTCCATGAACAGCTCGGGCAGTTCCTGGAAATGCAACGGGTTATAGACCGCCAGGCTGCGAATCTGCTTTGCGGGTTCCGGTGGGTTGTTTCGACGACCGGAGATCACGGCATTGACGGGAAGCGGGACGGGCTGGCCGTCGGGAATCTGCCGGTAGAGACGCACTCCCAGTTCCGCCAGGTACTTATCGAGCGGACGTACCAGATCCGGTCGATCCTGGAGGTAGCGGGGATTCTTGGAGGGCACTCCATCGATGCGTCGCGGATTGTCCGAACAGACGATGTACTCACCTTCGCCGAGAGCTTGATCCCTGTCCATCGACAGTAACAGTTCCTGCATCGGCTTGGTGAAGGCATCGAAGTCGACCACCTTGGATAACATCTCCTCGACCGTCGCCCGCGACAGTGGTTCATAGTTTGAGACAAAGTTCACATCCCGGCGGGCCAGATCCGCTTCGGCCTGCTTGTCGAGACCGCGGTGAACCGCATCGTCCGGCCGTTGAAAAAGCCGTGATTCACAGTTGGCAATGAACTTGAAACTGGTCGCCTCGTAATTGTCATTCAGCCCCGTCAATACATCGCCCGGCACAACGATTGCGGCTGAAATGTCATCTTCGGTCTGGACTTTGGCGGATGGGGCGAAATCCTGTCGTACCTTGAAGGTGCGCCACCCATGCTCGCCGAACAAACCCACCCGCAGATAAGACCCTACGATCTTGCGGTCATGCAGCTTGAGTTCGTGCCCCGGCACTCCGTTCACAATGTCGACCCGGAAGTGCTTGCGCCAATCGTCCCCCCAATCCGGCTGATACAACCGTTTAATGGCATAGACCAGCGCGTGGATGTGATTGGGAATTTTCGAGAGCCAGAAGTTGTAGTCTTCGTGGTACTCCTCGGAGGGGGTCAACAACTTGATGACGCTGCCGAGCGATCGGTCGGCAGACAGCAACGGGCGACTGGGGCGGTCTTGGTACCGATCCTGACGCTGGTCGGGGGATCGCCAGCGAACGGAGTAATCCTTGGCGAAGATCATGTCGACGGTTGCGGCGTCCTTCTCAAAATTCTGCGTGTAGATCGGTCCATACTGCATGTAATCGCCGATCGGCTTGCTGATCTCGCTTTTGCCGCCCCCCGACACCGTACAAGGTTTGTGGATGAACACCCCTTCGCCCGCAGTTCCAATCAGCCGCCACGAGGGAGCCTGTGGATGCTTTTCCATCCGCAGCTTGTACCCGCTGGGGGCCACGTAAACCTGGCCTGGGAGCAACGGAATGGACCGCACCGTACCACTCTGGGACCAGGTGATGTTCTGATCCCGCAGGTCGGCCCGAGCATCTTCCGGGATATAGATCACTTCCGGAAAGTGGCGGTCGATGCCATAACCATGTTCGTGAATGGTGATTCGTCGGGGATAGTCCCGGAATACGTCCGCAATCGTTCGCCCGTTGTACCGCCGACTATTGAACTGGAACTGCTCCCCCAGACTGAAGCTGGCGAAAACCAGCGCCCCTCCGGCGTGTTCTTCTTCGACGTTTCCCATCAGATTGGCGGCATAGCTGATTTGGGTTTTGACTTCTTTCTTGCAGTAGCCGTAGTAGTTGTCAGCGATGATCGTGACGATCACGCCCGCCTGGGTTCGGCAAGTCACCTTGAACGCGTTGCCCCCGTTATAGAGATCGGACTCGGTGTCCCAGTACATTCCGTCCCGCAATTGTTGTGGAGTAGCCTGAGCCCGCGATGGCAGCCCCAGCGACTTCTTGGTCAGTTGGGTCAGATGCGGGGCCAGAATCACACAGCCGGTGTGACCGGTCCAATGCTCGACATCCAGGGCGGAATCGTTTGGGAGCAGGCTGGGATCTCCGGCGTTTCCAAAGATCGACTCGACGAAGTCCAGGTTGCTGACCAGGCTGCCGGGGGCAAAGAAACGGATCTCCATGGTGCGCTCCGCGGAGTATCCTTCAACAGCCGGAGCGACAATTGGCCGCAACAGCAACGAGACCCAGGTTCGCGTCGGGGACGTTTGCTTCGCCGTGAATGGCAGTTCCAGCATCTCCGGCGGCGGGGTGACAGCTGCCTGAAGCAAGGCAAGATAGGTGGCTCGTGGCACCGCCAGCTTGTCACCCGGGACAGGCAGTCCCCCTTCACAGATGTGAAAGGTTCCCTGGGTGGTGCGCCGATCCGAACGGGGATTGTGCAGCACCCCGTTTCGGACGCGATAGGAGGTCAGCAGTTCACTTTCGTAGACTGATCCGTCGGCGGGAATCGACATCACCCGGGCGACGCCGTGTCGATCCAGCTCCAGGGAACTGACCGGCAGACGGGCCTGTCCCCCTCGTGGCTGGTCAGCAAAGTGAGAGCGTAGAAAGGTCTCGATTCGCTGATCCACGGGGCTACGGTATGCTCCCAGCAACCGATTCTTTTCTACCACGCGATCTACCAGCGATTCAGCGACTTCGAAGAGATGGGTCTGCTCGGAATCGCTCCAGTCAGCCACGGGCAATCCCTGACTGGCCAGCAGCAAGTTCGCATATCGCCGCAAGTTCCGCCAAGCCTCGGCGGTCAGGCTGCTCTGATGATTCTGGAAACCAAGGGACTTCTCCTGAGGCATCGCACAGCTTTCAGACACGAGAGAACGGAGCGTCCCGGGGGAGCATCGGGGCAACACTGCATTCTATCTGTTCGCCGCCCGCTGAGAATCGACAAACTTGGATGCGGCATGACCGCTGGGGGCGTCAGGAAAGTCGGTCGCAGGGGCGGCAATCTGGCCTGCCTCGCGATCAGAAAGCGAACAGGGCCTCGGGGTGTGTGCGACCGTCTGGATTGTCTGTTGCACTGGTTTTCCGGAAACTCGCACATTCCACGTGGACTCAATCGCACCGTGTTCCTGTGACGACTGATAGGCGATTCACTGCACCCCAAAGCTCCGCAACACGATGCCGGCCACATCGGTGTCTTTCACACTGCTCGTAGATATCCCATTCGCATCACTGGCGAGCAGCACTCCCGAGCGGGTGCCGTCCTTGTCGGGGTAGCCGTGGGAACCTTTCACGAGGGTCGCGTTCAGTGGAATGGCACGGGCGGGCATGTCGATGAACATTTCGACAGGGTCGTAGCCGGGTTTGCGGTGGATGTCGACGGTGCGGGCGAAGCTGGGAGCTTTGGCGTCGTCGAGCCACCAGTAGTAGGCGAACCAGGCGTTCGGCTTCGAGATCAGCACAATCTCGCCGGACCGCTCGTGATTCAGACCGTACTTGCCGCGTTCGGCTCCGGCGAGAACCTCTTCCACTTGCGGATCGGCTTTCAGCAGGGCAGCGACCTTGGCCACATCGGCAGGGTTCTTCACGAAGACGTGGGCCAGCTGATGGTCGACCATGGCCCAGGCCGCGGAATCACCCGGAACGAGGTACTCCAGTCCGTTTTCTTCGCGGATCGAAAGCAGCCCCGCCTGTCGCAGGATGCGGTTGGGATACGACACCGCATTGACATTGTTGATCACGTATTCACTGGCGGCCAGCCACAGGACATCGTTGATTCCCGCCTCGGCATATCCCTCGACGAGCTTGCCGATGCATGCATCGAGATCGCCGAGTGCGGCCAGAGCCTGCGGGCTGTCGGGGCCGAATTTCTGAGCGGCGTAGTCGAGGTGCGGCAGGTAGATGTAGCTGAACCGGGGTTGAAACTTCATTGCCCCGACGATGGCCGAATCGACGATCCACGCGGTTGATTTGATGTTCGCCATCGGCCCCCAGAAGTTCATCAGCGGGAAGTGCCCGATCGCATCACGCAGCTCGCCATACAACTCGGTCGGGACGGTGTAGCACCAGAGTGACTCCGACCCGTCGGGGTTGTGAATCGGGGCCGGGGTGCAGATGAAATCAGCCTTGGCCCCTTTGCTGTGCAGAGGGAACCAGACCGCCGAAGTCAGTGCGGGATCATGCTCCTTCAACGCCTGCCACAGTTGGGGGGCCTGGATGCATTCGTTCCAGGCGGTCCACATCTCGACATCGCCCTTGTCGCGATAGTAAAAGCCATTGGCGATCACGCCGTGCTGTTCGGGGCCGACGCCGGTGGTCATGTTCGCCTGGACCGGACAGGTGACGCAGGGGAATCCGGGCGAGAGCGGAACCGTGATTCCGGAGCCCATGAGAGCTGACAGACGCGGCATCGCTGCCAGATCAGACTGTCGGAGACCGGGGATCGAGAGTAGAACTGCCGAATGATGCCGAGCCATCAAAACCACCCATCAAGGACGCTGCCGGTTGGAACCCGCATTGGGACAACTGTGTGGCAGATGGTACCGGGTCACCGGGACTGACGCGAGTTGCTTACAGGGCTAACCCGCATCCGGGGCACACGGCGACAAGAGGGACGCCAGCTTTCGTGCGGTTACCGATAAAGGGCGGTCAATCAGACGCTCCAGGGGAATCCATTCATGGTCGGCGGGTAAGGTCTTTTGCCGGGTGGTCGATGTCGAGACCCACGTGCCGCGAAACCCATGCAGCCGAATCCGGTAACGCGTTACCGCATGTTTGATCTCCAAAATCTGTTCGAGATCTCGCACCGTCAGTCCGTAAGCCGCCATCAGCTGGGAACGAATTAAGCGAGCGAAGGCGGGCGAATCGAGGGGCGTGGGCGAGGCTTCGCAAGCAAACCGGGGGAAGTCCCACATCCCCGCCCAGCGCTCATCGGGACCGCGTTGCCGCAAAAGGACACGATTGGCATGCAGTACAGCCACCGTTAACTCGGTCACATCGGTGATCTTCGGACGTTTGGCCTTCTGCGGGATCTGGTCTTGATTTCCCAGGGCAGCTGACCGACAAACCGTCAACAGTGGACAGCGCGGACAGGCGGGGCTCTGCACGGTGCAGACCGTGGCTCCCAGGTCCATCAGTGCCTGGTTAAAGGGGCCCGCTGCGGAGAGAGGCAACAAAGTCTCCGCGAACCCCCACAACAAGGCTTGTCCTCGGGAGTTGCGGGGATCTCCCGTGAAACCCAGCAACCGGCAATAGACTCGCAGCGTGTTGGCCTCGACGATCGGGGCTCGCATGTCGAAGGCAAACGACGCCACCGCCCCGGCCACATACCGCCCCACCCCCGGCAGCCGCTGGAGTTGATCGGGAGTCCGAGGCCAGACGCCGCCAAATTCATCGACAATCATGCGGGCCGCCAGTCGGACGTTGCGTCCGCGACTGTAGTAGCCGAGCCCCTCCCATAGCCGCAGCACTTCCTCTTCGGAAGCGAGTGCCAACGACTCGACCGTCGGGAAGCGATTCAGGAATCGCTCGAAGTACGGCTTGACCGAGGCGACGGTGGTCTGCTGGAGCATGATCTCGCTGATCCAGATACGGTACGGATCACGCGTTTCTTTCCACGGCAGATCGCGGGCAAACCGGCGAAACCAGACGGGCAGGCTTCGACGAACCAGGGCGGTCTCGGCGGCAGTCCAGGCGGCGATGGGTTCTTGCTTGTTCGCCGAGGAATCGATTCTTACACTTCCGTCGCCGGGGGCGTAGCTCAGTTGGCAGAGCGCAGCGTTCGCAATGCTGAGGTCGAGGGTTCGACTCCCTTCGCCTCCACTGGCCACTTCGCCTCCATTGGCCAAGTGCAAAGCGTCTTTCGAGGGATCTCGAGGGACGCTTTTTTTATGCGCGGCGGAAACGGACCGTCGAGGCATTTTTCGCGATGGCTCTGTCGCCATACCCGGAAACAGCTGGAATAACCGCTTGAGCAGAGTGACCGCCGACTGATAGATACCCGGCGAGCTGCTCTCCCGCGGCCCCGCGACATTCAATCGGCTTAATGCTGACCGCGCAATCCAGTCGGCAATGCGTTGGGCAGCCCCCCGTCGTTCCGTCGGGTCGGCCAGATCAATCCGCATGCTGGGACGCCGATGCTTGCGGACCATGCGGACCGTCAGATCGGTCCCGCCTACGGGGCGTCCATAAGTCAACAGCAGCGTGCCGTCAGTGTCGCGAACGTTCCACTCGGTGCGTTCTGGATAGCGAGCGGTTGGTGTCTCTCGCAGCGGATAGAGCAATGGCAATGGGCCATCTTCCGCCAACCGCCCGCGCGGGCACCAGCCATCAACGGGAATGCCGAGCTTCAATGCCGCATCAAGAGCAGCCCGGTCCACGCCGGTCTGCCCGCCACTGACAATCACCAGTTGGGGCCGTGGGGTCATAGGCCCGGGATTGTAGAGGCGGGGCCAGTACCATTCGACAGACTGCCACTATTTCCCCAAGGGGGGCATCAGAAGTTTGAAGGGAGCCACACCGATGATCGGTGCGTCGTCCTGAATCATGGTGTTGACCTGAAAACAATGACTGATCACGCCCTTGTCATCGAAGGCCAGAGACTGCCGATGAAACTCGGGCACGGGTTTGGACAACAGGTCAGCCGCCACTTTGTATAGTTCATCAACGGTCCGGACGGGGGCTCCTTCATCGGAATGGGAGCCCAGGTCTTTACCAGTCTCTTTCCACTTCGGGGGCATCGGCACCTTCTTTTCATCGTCTGGCGGGAGAAGCACTGGGATTCCGAACTTTTCATAGATTCGTTCCACAACCTTGTTCTCTCGAACCACGATGGTTGTCCGCGAACCCGCCCCGATGAACGAGGAATGCGACACTTGATAGGTGTAGTTCCCCTGGTGCTTGTCGCGAAGCGTTTCCCAGATGGTCAGGCTTTGCTTCAATCGATCCGCATCGCTGATCACGGGGTCGGCAGCTCGCACGGTCAGTGCGAAGAACGTGAAGAGGGCAAACATCCAACGGTTCAAGATTCGATCCTTTCAAGGATAGGAAGGCACGTCTATCAATGAGTGTCTTCTCGATCCTGAAAAGTTCCACAATCGTTGACGGAATTAGGCGAGCGCCGTTTTAGAATTGGTTAACTGGCCGGCAGACGGGAATGTCCGCTCCACGGATTCCGTGGCACAGACATTCCTGTCTGAGTGATCTGAAGACCGATTTCGAATCTGCCGAATGACACAAGCCGCCCAGCGGATGCAGGGGCGGCTTGTGATGACCATTCGAATTTGCAGTGGGAGCTGAATTACTTTGCGTCCCACCACCAGCGGCCTGTGGGCACCGGGGACGACGCTGGCTTGGTCAGGGTTGCCGATTCGCGGGTTAGCGATTCGTCGGAAACGACGGAGGCCACATCAGCCCGTACACCACCGGCCACTTGGACAACAACATCCCGACCGTTGAAAACTCGGTGGTTGACGACGGTGTCGACCTGCTTCGGAACGTTGTACGCGGTCACCTTATAGGTTCCACCGGAGGCGAACGCTCCCCGGTCCCAGCCGGTCTTTCCATCGAGGTCTTCCCGTTCGATGAGCGCGGCCACCAGAGCCATGTCGAACACCGATTTCAGATCGCCAAAGACGGCATCTTTCGCGACCAGTTCATCGTAGTGTTCCGTAAAGTTCTTCGCGAACATTTCGTTGATCGGCTCGGCCTTGCCGGTCACCACGCGTTCCCCGTTTTCCTTGAGAAACTGATTTTCCGACCGGCACTGCACCGACGCCCCCGCGATCTCGAACGCTGTACGATCCGGGCTATGCAGGACAGCCTCGTACTTCATTGTCAGCCACCAGCGGAGGGCTTCCAGATTGCTGCTGGCGAACTCGGGATGTTTTGCGGTCAGCTCGAAGTAGTCGGGAATATTCGATCCCCCTTCGAGCTTTCCGACACCAATCAGCTTCATCCGGTAGTCAGCTTCGAGAATGACACGGGCCACGTGCGAGTTGGTTGGGACGCCGTAAATCGTGATGTCCTGACGACCGAGCTTCTGACCGATTTTGGCCGCCCAGGTCTTGGCTCCCCCGGCAGGCAATGGCCCGGAATTCTGGGACTCGGACACGAATTCCTTGACGGCCTTCAGGCCTGCGGCATTCGGATCGATCGAGCAACCGAACATCTGACGAGCACCCGGAGAGAAGGTCCGCAGCAGCGTGACCATATCATCCAGCTGGAGCGTGGGCTTGCCGGAGGCACTTCCCACAGCCACCCCGGCGGCATCGTACTTCCAGCCTTCCGCAGGGCCGGCGATGATGATTTCCCGGGTGGCCGGATCGACGAAAACGAACTTAATCTGGGAAAGACCGGCGAGCTTCTGCATCGACTCGACGACGGGCTCACCCGCTTTCATCCGGCGGGTGACTTCCGCCTCCAGACGAGTCAGCGAAACCATCCGCAGATCGGAGGCGCGGCTCATGTCTTCATTGATGTCGGCGGTTCGGGCCTTCATCCCCAGAGCGGCCAGCCGTCCCGTTTGCTCTTCCCGAGTGAGACGGTACAGGACACCCTTCGGGTCCACGCGGACCCCGCTCTCGAATTCGCTGATCGTCCCGGTGCCGGGCTCATCGGCGTCCCACGGGCCGCTGGTTTCCTGCTCGATCAGGGCGATCAGCTGGGTGAAGTCAGCCCCCGATCCCCCGCCCAACTGAACCTTTTCCTGAGCTTCGACCTTCCGATCACTCAAGGAATCAAGCGTCTGCCGGGCGGCCGAGACCTCGCCGCTGGCGGCTTGAGCCTGGGCAATACCCTTGAGTGCTGCATCGCGGCCAGCCCCTGCGGGGATGACTTGAGCGGCCTCGAAGGCCAGCCCGAACTCACCGGCTTCCAGATGGGCCTTGATCTGAGCGTCCAAGGCGTCGTCGGCTCGCAGTTCGCCTCCGCACCAGACCGCCGAAGCCGACAATACACCACAAGTCAGAAAGCGGCCCAGCGACCGGAAAGAGCGTCGAACCATCATCATTACGACTCCAAGGAGCCACCGGGGCGGTAAGTGTGAGTACCATCTGACAGGATCGATGACTGAGAATCCAGTCTCCCGCGCCAGACGACACATCACCTAGAATCGTCGTCTGCCCTCGCCACGTCAAGAATTTTCCGCCGAAATGGCCAGAAGCTGCACGGCTGGGCAGTCGGGGGCGAAAGATGTGGCATAGCCGATACAATAGGCCTCGTCTGAACGCCTCCCGGTCGGACTTCCGCTGTTTGGCGGGGAGGGACCGGGCTCTCTTCTTCTTTCCGTGTTCATTCCGCATGCCCGAACTTCCCGAAGTTGAAACGATGGTGCGTGGCATTCGTCCGACCCTGGAAGGGGCCCGGCTGATGGCCTTGGAGGCATGTCCATGTGCCTGCCGACCGTTGACCATCCGTCCGGGTCTGCCCTCCATTGTCCGACAGGTTGTCGGTCACGCGATTACGCGAGTGGTCCGGCGGGCCAAGCGGATTGTGATGCAGTTCGATACCGGATCAGCCCTGGTCATCGAGCCCCGGATGACTGGTTTGATGCTGGTCAGCGAGCCCCCGAACGAGACCCACTTACGGCTAGTCTGGACCGTCCAGCACCCGTCGGATGAATTGCGGCAGGTCTGGTTCTGGGACCAGCGCGGATTGGGAACCGTCTCGCTGTACTCACCGGAAGAAGTCGACCGACTGTTCCGCCATGGCCAATTGGGCCCCGATGCGCTGGAGATGACGCTCGACCACTGGCGGGTGATGTGCAGTGCGACTCATCGACCGATCAAGGTGGCGCTTCTCGATCAACACCGGGTGGCGGGGATCGGCAACCTGTACGCCAGCGAGATCCTGCACCTGAGTCGCATTCACCCTGAGACTCCCGCTGATGAACTCACGCTCCACCAGAGACGGCGGATGGCCGATTCCACAACAACCATCCTCAACGAAGCGATCCGTTACGAAGGTTCCACGCTGGGAGATGGCACCTATCGCAACGCCCTGAATCAATCAGGCGGGTACCAGAATTCCCATCGCGTCTATGCCCGCGAGGGAGAGACCTGTCCCACCTGTCACCGGACCGCGATTCTGCGGATCGTGCAGGCTCAGCGGTCGACCTTTTACTGTCCCCGATGCCAGCGCTCGTGATGAAAACCGGACGCTCTCGTGATAGCACTCTCCGAAAAAGAGCGGTATGGTGTGCCGATGGACCACGCTATGTGAATTGTGTCATGATTCCAGCCCCGCAGGTCATCCCCGGAAGCACACACCCGATGAACATCGTGGATGAGATCATCAGGCAACTGGGCGTATCTCGCGATCAGGCCGAAGGTGGTCTGGGGTTGATTCTCAAACTGGTTCAGGAAAAGCTGGGAACTGAGTTTTCAATGGTCAGTCAGGCCATTCCGGATGCTCATCAATTCATTGGAAAAGCCCCCGGAGGTGAACCGACATCCGGAAGCGGACTGATGGGAATGCTGGGAGGCATGGCCGACAAACTCGGGCTGGGCCCACTTGGGAACTTGGCTGATCTGGTAGCGGGGTTTCAACAGCTAGGACTGAATGCCGAGGCTGTGCGGAAATTCATCGATGTGGTCATGTCGCTCCTCGATCAATCCGGCGGTCCGGTCCTGAAAGAACGGTTTGCCAAGGCTCTGGCTGGCCATTAGTCCGTGAGTACCATCGGTCGAGCTTGTCGCTCGTCCGCGTTGAACACTCCTGGCATCCTGCACAGGTTTCGCCGTGAACACTCCTGCTCCTCCTGTCAAACCAGATGCGATTCTGAACCTTCTGCGCCAATACGGGCTGCTCAAGCCGAAGTGGGTGTTTACGTTCCTTGTCTTGCTGTTGCTGTATTCCACAGTCGGGCCATGGGTGGCGCGGAACTACGGTCTCGAACTGCCCGGGATCACAGCGACCCAGCCAGCCGATCACGGGCATGGGGCGGCTCCCGAAAAGTCGACGGCCTCCCCAGCGAGTCCAGAAACTACGGGCTTACACCCACCGCTGGTCATCCCGGATTCTCCGTCCGCTGATGAGTCGCCGGAGCCCGTGCGAGGCGTACTCAAGCCCCTCGGTCGCGATGTTTACCAATCCACAGCGGGCCTGATCTATCGTCCTGGAAGTGAAGAGGGGCACCGCATCGACCACATCATGCACCATGCACGCGATGACCTGGACAAGCCCGTGCATGGAGTGTTTGACGGAGACAAGGAACAGATTTTGATGGTGATCGATGAGGCTTGGCAGATTGCCCGGAAGAACGGTCCCCCGCAAGTCAGACTCGAAGAACAAGGCGACCGGACGACCTATACCGTCATGATGAATCGCCAGATCGGTTTCAAAGGCGGCCAGGCGGGACAGCGCCAGCGAAACCCAGCCTTAAAACGAATCAAACTGGTCCTGGAGGGGCACGATGTAATCACCGCTTACCCCACGGAGTAATGAGCCCAGGCCGAAATGATCAAGATGATCGGCTTCGGGCTGTCGTTCCTCCCGCGGATCGATCCGACGGGGGTGACTGATCGCTTGTTAATAGTTGCCCAGCATGGAACTACCCTGCGATGTCATTGTCTTGTTGCCGATGCGTGGTTCGATCATCAGATTCAGGCTCAAATTGTCGCGGCTGCGGTCGTAACCGGCCCCGACATGAAACAGCATGTACTCGCCAATGCGGGTAATTGTCAGAGACTGGCCGCGGTCACGGCCTTCACCGACATCAAAACTGGCCCCGACGGTGGAGAGCCACTTCTCGCTCATCCGGTACGTATAGCTGCCGGTGATCAGGCGGCTGTCGACCGGCCCCGCATGTATCTCCCGATAACCAAAATACAGGCTGCCGCGTGGTCCTCGCTGGGACAACAATCCCAGATTCCAAACCCGCTGTCCCTCATGGAACGGATCGACCACGGCATTCGCCAGTAGCTGGGTTCGTTCGCCAACCTGCCACATCGAACGACCGGTCAGCAATCCCAGCGTCTCTCCAAAGTTGTCCCGATTCGCATCCGGGAAGATGCTGGCTTCCAGATCCAGCGTTACCCAGTCCTTAATGCGGGGGTTCTCGATCGGCCCTTCCTTGGTCTGCCAGCGGTGCCGCATCCCCAGTCGTAGAACCTGCTGGTCATCGACCAGTTCGTGGTAGGCCGCCGTCACATCCCGCCCGGCCCCACTGCGCAAGGCGTAGTACCGCGGATCGAACTGCGGGGGCAATACTCCACCGAACTCCAGGTCAAGGAACCGCGAACGGAACCGCTCCTGAGCATCGTCATCGATCGCGTTGTACTGCGGGATATCATCCAGCGACTCGGTGGCCTGCGAGTAGGAGTAATCGACATCAAACACCACTTTATGTGCCAGGCCATTCAAGCCGAGAATCGAACTGCGAATCTCCGGTTGAACGTTCCAGAACTCGACACTGGCTCGTACCCCGGCACTGCCATAGAGTCGGGTCAAATCGCTCTGGGTCATGTCTTCTTGCCAGTGAGCTGCTTCTCCCAAGGCATACGGAGCGACATGGACGGGCCCCAGGTCAAATGGCAAACTGACTTCATGCCGCGTGGAAGCGACCAGCCCTTCGACCTCGGGGAAATACGTGAGCGGGGCAAACGTATCCAGCGGATCCACCGGCGGTGTCTCCGGTCGCAAGCGTCCGTAACCGACCGAACTGCGGCTGCTCCACGTCATCAGCCCTCCCAGTAACGGCTCGCCGAGAATGGTGAGGTCCGCCCGGGGCAGCCATTCGGTCTGAGTGAAGACATCGTTCAACCGAGTCTGAAACAACACGCTGGCTGTGATATTGTCGACCTGCTTTGACAGGTGAACGAGGTTCTCCTGATCTTTGCCCCGATCCCACTCCGGTTCATACCACTGTTCCAGGAAATTGCGGTCATCGTTGAAGATGTACGACAGTTCGCTGGATAGCGTGACCCCGGCGGGCATCTCCATCCGATTGCGCCACAACGCCCGGCCGCGATTCGAGTCCGGAATATCCAGCTTGTTTCGTCCGAGTCCCAGACGGTCTTGCCCTTCATCGTGAACGTAATACAGCAGCCCTTCCCCTTTCATTTTGGTGGACATTCCAAAGAACTGGCCCCAAGCTTCATATTCTCCACGCGTCCCGATGGCCGGTCCCCGCTTGGTGTATCCGTCGACCAGCAAGTCCCAATCGGTTCCAGCAGGCAGGTCGAAACCAAACAGTTTGTCGACACTCCAGACCGTATTAACCTCAGTTCCAAACATGCCACTGTATCCCGCGGAGGCGGTCTCCAGCGGAAACGGCGTCTCTTCTACTGGACCACTGATCCGTGGCAGGTAGAACACCGGAACATCTTCCACAAAAAGCGTATTGCCCGAGCTGCTCAGATGCTGCGAGGTCGCGAGCTGGCCGGTCAGGGGGTCGACGCCGCCGTTCCAAAAGCTGGGGCGTTCCTCCAAGGTCACCAGGCTGGACTGGACCCGGTATCCCGGCTTGCCAAACTGGCTGCTCGTGACCCAGGCGTTATGGGCCTGGAAGCTGGTCTGCGAGGTTTGCCGAATGGTTTCCGCACGAATCCGCAAGAATGTGTCAAACTCGGGGACATAGGTTCGCAACTCGCTATTCACGAGCAGGCCCCGCTGCCCGCGAATGTCGTAGAAGGCATGGCTGGCCGTGGCCACGCTGTTGCCTTGTCGGGCGACGATGTCTCCTTCGAGATAGACTTGGAACGGTGTGTTTTCGTTGATCTCAACGCCGCTTCCCGCATTGCCCACGCCATCGGAAGAAGTCCAGACGACAGCCCGGTCTGCCGACAGATCCAGGCGGGTCAACACCAGTTGGCCGTTCACGGTGATCGGCACATTCTCGACGATGATGTTCACGCCTCCTTGAATCGTGGTCCGCGATTCCGGGGGCGATTTGGTGTCATCCACATCGCTATGTACCTTGAAGTCCGCCCCCAAATTCCGGGGGTTGATCGTCACGCGGCGGGGATAAGCCAGTGCGTACGAGGAGTCGAGCATCGGCGAACCGCCGTCCTGGGCAAAAGCCTGTTCGGGAGTGAACCCGACCTGCTGTGTACTGACCAACTCGCTGCGACTGGTTCGGCGCCGGTCATTGCCTCGCACATAGGTTGCCGCATCGGCCATCGATCCATCGATCGGCTTTCGACTCAACTTGATCGCTTCTCGCGTCTGCAGGTGGGCCAGAAGGGAGGAATGACGGACGGTCCGTCCCGGTTCGCTCCACTGGGCTTCACCTTCCAGGTAGATCGTCAGCCGCTCTTCTTCCGCCGCGTCCTCCGCTCCTCCCCAGATCACTATCTCTTGAGCGCTCAGCAGCGTCTGCCCCTGGCTGATGCGGCAATTCCCACGGAGGAAGAGCATCATCTTTCCGTCCTCTTTCCACTTCCAGGCGTACTGTGACTGGATCTGGATCGGATCGGTCGGCTGGGGGCCGCTGTAGTCAGCAGAGGGGGAACCGGCAGAGGAATCCACCGGAAGCGTCGTCGTTTCGTTGCCCTGAGTTACCAGCGGGCGTTCGACTCGCGACAGAGAAGGCCAGCTGTGTCGGATCGCGGGAGCCTGTGCCCAGATTGCTCCCACCGCGCAGACGACAACCGTCAGCGCGACGAGCGCTTTGCGGGCCATCCGAAAATCGGCAGGGAGGATCACTCGATCAACTTAACCCAAGACATTGTAGAGCAGAGGTTTGTGGCTGGTGGATCTCCAGTTCGAGACGGACGAACGAGAGCGTTCACGTTGCTCCTGAGAACCTCTGATGGGCGGCGGGACTATAGGAGCGTTTCTGAAAAAGTGTCAATAACTCTTTCGCTGAACAACTTTCCCTAAAGATTAGTTGTGTATAGAGTTGCAACCAACTCACAAGAATCACAAAAAAGGGGGATGCCGCGCCCTGATTTCTCCCTTCCCCCGCGTACGCTAGTCCATTCGTCCCGCTTCGGTTTTCCTGCCATGCACACCGTCCATGTCCTTCGTGAAACGCTCTCTCAGCTCGACGCCCAATCCGACAGATTCGCCGTGGATGTCGTCTCCCTGTTGCTGTCAGCGGCTCGTGAAGCGCGGGCCAGTGACATTCATTGGCTGCCTCTTCCCAACCGCCAACTGGATATTCTGTTTCGCATCGATGGCCTGCTGCAGCCTATCGTCCGGATGGAAACGGCTGGCCCCAATATCATCTCACGACTCAAGGTACTGGCGGAATTGTTGACCTACCGCACCGACATGCCCCAGGAAGGTCGAATTCGCCAGAACCTCGACGATAACGAGATGCGTGTCAGCACATTTCCAACGGTTCACGGGGAAAAAGCCGTTGTGAGGTTGTTCGTGGGTTCCGGAAACTACTTGCGGGTCGACGATCTTGCGTTCCCTATGGATGTCACCCACCAGCTGCGGCGATGGCTCAGCCAAACGCAAGGGGTGTTGATTGTCAGTGGTCCCGCGGGGGCCGGAAAAACAACAACGTTGTACGCCGCACTCCGCGAGTTACTGGCCGCCAGTGCCAGCCCGCGGAGCGTTTGCTCCCTGGAAGATCCCATCGAGGCTCTGGTTCCGGGAGTGGCCCAGTCGGCGATCCACCCGGCAGCGGGCTTCACCTACGAAGTGGGCCTGAAGTCCCTGCTCCGGCAAGACCCGGAAGTGCTCATGGTCGGAGAGATCCGGGATCGCGAGACCGCCGAAGTTGTGTTTCAGGCATCCTTGACCGGGCATTTAGTGTTAACCACTTTCCATGCCGGTCGAGCGGCCGAAGCGTGTGGACGCCTGCTAGACATGGGGATTGAACCCTACATCCTCAAAAGCGGGCTCCTGGGGATACTCTGCCAGCGGCTGGTCCGCAAATTGTGCCCGACTTGTTCGCGAGAGCCGTCGTCCGAAGAATTGGCATCACTGCCGATGCGTGCCGCCCGAATCCCCTCGGGCTGCGAAGCCTGCGGCCAATCGGGCTACTCAGGGCGGTTGCCGCTTATCGAATCACTCGATCCACATGAAGGCGGATTTGGCTCGGCGATCCTGGCGCGGGCGGATGTGCAGCGTCTGAATCAAGTGGCCCTGGCTGCGGGGATGCGTTCGCTCAGCACGCATGCCCAAGCTCGGATGGAAGAAGGGGAAACCTCATGGATCGAGATCCTTCGAGTCCTGGGAACCCTGGAACGAACCCCCTGATGCCGAATTGAGCTAAGCCAAACTGAGCATGGCTCCCCGGCGAACGCTCTCTTACTTCTTACCCTTCAACTGTTGCACAGCTGTGGGGAGTGCGGGGTCCACGATTCCGTACACTCCTCGGCCCGGGACACGACCGTCAACATCCAGCTGGAGCGACTCGGAATCGATATTCCAATACAGCTCGATCTGCTCCCGCGGCAATTCATCGATCGAACGCAGTAGGCGGAATCCGATGCTGCGACAGGGATCATCGGTCATCCACCACGGGCTCTTCGGCAAATTCGGATCCTGCAACTTCCAATCTTCGTAGACCGAACCCAGACGGGACGCACTACGGCATTCGGCGGCTGGCGAAGACCACGCTCCTCCCTTCACCACACGGGAATCGTGAGTTTTTGGTCGCCCCAAGACCTCCAGTGGTGACAGAGGACCGGCATCGGCCCTGGCCCGCAGCGACGCATATCCATCGGCCAGCAATTCGTCCTGGACCCATTCCGCGACATTTCCGTGCATGTCGCACAGGCCAAAGGCGTTCGGCCTTCCCTGCCCCACTTTGCGGGGCCCCGTGTCCATGCTGGTTTCAGCGTACCAGGCATGGTCCTTCAAGGGGGAGGGGGCGTCACCAAACGAGTAAGCCGTTTGAGAGCCCGCCCGTGCTGCATACTCCCACTCGGCCTCGGTGGGCACGCGGTATTGCTGCCCCGTCACGGCGCTCAGCCACTTGGTGTACTGCCGGGCGGCATAGAGGGTCATCGATACGGCGGGGAGATCCGGATCTTCCCCGAATTCGAACGTGAAGTCTGGCATGTACAGCTCCGTTGGAGCTGTGATGGCATCAATCTTATTGGCGTCTGTCACGGGACGAATCTTGGCCGTCTCGAACTTTTTGAACACGTTGTACAGGCCCATGTACTCCTTATATTCGGCCCAGCAAACCTCATTCTTCTGCATCCAGAAGGGGCGGGTCTTGATCCGAATCTGCGGGCCCTCGTTGGCGTTCCGGCCCGTCTCAGTCTCCGGGCTGCCCATCAGGAACTCGCCACCCGGCACGGGGACCATTTCAAAGGTCACCTTTGTTCCGGGGATCGTCACGGTGTAGGGGACCATGTAGCCCCCGTTGATCGCAACAAACGGTCCGCTGGCAGGCTGATCATGGGCCAGCCCGGGAACATCGCCTGCCTGCAAAGAGGAACCGATCGCGAAGGCCAGTGCCAGAGAGGAGAGCAAGCGCATGGCTATTTCCTGGAAGTGAACAGGCAGGAGATTCGGCAGCGTCCGGGTGACGACCGCGCGGGGTTATTTATGATAGACCTTGGCGGGGTCAAAGACACGCTCGCCGATCACGCTCACGTCCCGACTGGCGGGGTCGACCTGTCGAAAGAAGCAGCTTTTGAACCCTTCGTGACAGGCCGCACCGCCGACCTGCCGCACCTTGACGAGGATCGCGTCCGCGTCACAGTCAAAGTGGATCGAGATCAGCTGCTGGACGTTGCCGCTTTCTTCGCCCTTGCGCCACAACCTCTTACGGCTGCGGCTGTAATAGCAGACACGCCCTGTACTGAGCGTCTCTTCGTACGACTCTTCATTCATGTAGGCCAGCATCAGAACATCGCCGGAATCGGCGTCCTGGGCGATGCAGGGCATCAGTTCCGCTTTGCGGAAATCGGGACCGGTCATGGGGGGCCTCGGAGGTCAGGGATTCAAAGAGGCACTGTAACCTTTGGCGGGACTTTGGGCCAAGTGTCGCGGTCGTCACCGTCCCAACCTGCTTCATTTTCATATGTGTGGTCCCCAATATCCGATCATTTCCATAAGGCCAGCGTGGGATGGTTTCCCTGCAGAACGTGACCGGGCACCACTCCCAGCCAGTCCTGGAGCAGGCTCGCATACACCGACCGAAAGTCCGTATGGAACTTCAGATCACCCTGATCCAGATCTTCAAATGACGGGTGTTTGCCATGCAGGCCACCCTGGACTGCGGCTCCCGTGAGGAAGACGGGGGCTGCGGTGCCATGATCGGTCCCTTGCGAGCCGTTCTCCGCCACACGGCGTCCGAATTCGGAGAACACAAACCCGACGACTCGCTCGCCGTGGCCGTGAGACTTCAGATCAGAATGGAATGCCTCCAACGCATCGCCGAGCGTCTTGAGCAGTTGCCCATGTGAAAGTTGCTGGGCCGCGTGCGTGTCGAACCCATCGTGGCTCACGTAGTAGACTCGCTGTGGCAGCTTGGCATCGATCAGCTGGGCGATCAGTTTCAGCCGTTGGGCCAGTGGGGTCTGCGGGTAGTCAATCGCCGCTTTATACTCGGCGGCGACTTCTCGAATTCGGGCTGCTGAGGCAAACGATTGCTTGGCAGACGACTGCACGAACGAGAGCAGGTCATCGCCCCCATTCGACTTCTCGGAGAGTTGTTCGACCGCTGCCCGGCGGCGATCTCCATCCGCCCCGCTGCCGGTCTTGAGTTGGAAGTCCTGGATCGACCGCATTGAGGGGGCATACCCGGTGGCACCATAAACTGCCAGCGGCGGTTCGCCATCGCCGATGTGCAGGACGGCATCACCCGCTCCGCCGAGTTCGGGAGCACAGCGGCCCAGCCAGCCGTACTTCTCGCTGGCCGCAGTGGTCGCCTTGTGCCAGATATCCATCGACTCAAAGTGCGAGCGGTTCGGCTGGGCGTAACCGACGCCCTGCACAACGGCAAGCTGTCCGGCTTCCCACAGAGTGCTGAACCCCTTGAGCGTCGGAGCGAGCCCCAGCCCCTGCTCAAGCTTGAGGACCGACTGCGATGCGATCTTCAGGGTCGGCCGAGCCTTGGTGTAGGCCGCTTCGTTGTACGGCACGACGGTGTTCAGCCCGTCGTTGCCGCCGGAAAGCTGGACGACGACGAGAATCGAGTCCTTGCCCGTCGCTTCGTTGGCAGCGCGGGACATCCGCTGGAAGACGGTGGGCAGGGCCAGGCCAGCTGCGGTGGTGGTGAGGAAGTGTCGGCGGGTGGACATGATGCGTTTCACAGGTAGGCCAGCGAGCGACGGACGTGAGTCCGCCGTGCCAGAGTGAAGTCGAGTCTACAGTCACGATCCGCGAAACACGGGGGGCTCACGTCCCCCGCTCGCTGGTCAACTCAGTTGGGCTTCGGGCAGCGCCAGCACGAGATGCGCTGCCAGTCGGGCGAGTCTGGCCTGATTCTCACGCTGCGCGAACGGTCTGTCACTGGCACTTTCGATCTCCGCCTTGAGCTGGGTAACGATCTGCTCGCGGGCGGGCGACTGGGTTTGCTGAACGAACATGTTCAGGAACAGATCGGCGATCTGATCCGGAGTCTTGGCCTGGTACTTGACTGCCAGCCGGGCCGGGTCGAGTCGTGCGGCCTCGTCGCGGCCCTTGGTGATCTCGAATGCGACGTTCTGCCGTAGCAGCAGGGTGGTCGAACTGATCCATTCCCGTCCGCCATCCCACCCTTTCACATTGGGCGGGAAGTACAAGCTTTGGCCGAGCTGAGCACAGACTTCGGACGCCTGCAATGGACTGATCGTTCCGCTCAGCGAGCGAACGGTGCCCACGACGAACTCGATTGGTGATTTGATCCGCTGATGTATCGAGGCTTCGGAGTAGAACAGCCAGCTCGAAAGCATCCGCTTCACCAGCCAGCCCGTATCGTAATCTCGCAATCGATACTCGATGGCCAGCGGCTCGATCAGGGCATCCGGCGGCAGATCGTGGTCGTTGATCAGCTCGCGGAACAGCTTGCGGACGATGAACCGGGCACAAGCGGGCTGACTGAGGGCCAATCGGACGACATCGCCTGCGGTGAAGGCTCCCTTCTGGCCGAAGATCGTCTTCTCTCCCGCATCGTATTCCGCTGGATTAAAGAACGGCTGTTCGTCTTTGGCGCTCCAGCCGGTCAGAGCGAGGGCGGCTTCCTTGATGTCATTTTCGGTGTAGTGACCGGGGCTCAGTGAGAACAGTTCGAACACTTCGCGGGCGTAGTTCTCGTTGGGAGCGCCCTTGCGGTTGGTGTTCGAGTCGAGCCAGATCAGCATGGCTGGGTCGAACGTCATCTCCCGCAGCAATCCCGCGAAGCTGCCCAGTGCGTACCGCCGGAGCGTGTCGTTCTGGCTGTGCATCAGCCGGACAGAGTTGACCTTCGCGTGTGAAGTCGCGAAGTGATTGTGCCAGAACAGCGTCAGCTTCTCTTTAAGCGGATGCGGCGAGTTCAGCAGCCGATACATCCACAGCCCCTGCAGCTCGCGGGAGTTGTTGGATTCGAGCGTGCCCAGTGTCAGGCGGGCGATGTCACCTTCGAATCGCTCGATTCCGTCACGGCCGCGGATCACGTTCTCGACAGCTTCGACCGGAGTCAGAGCGGCAGCGGCTTCGATGACATCCCACGGAGCTCCGAACGCGGCACGGCGGTAAAGGTGAGCGGCCTTCTCGACGCTCCAGCGGCTCTTGCGAGTCGGCGTGAACGGCTCCCAGGCAAGTTCGGGGCGGATGCTGGCAAGGAGTGGGGACATAGGGAGCCGATTGATGGGGGATGGGGGATCGACGGCAAGGCAGTCTGCCCTACGGTGGGGGGCCTCCGGATGGGCCGATGAGCAGCTCGATCGTAAATCCGTCCGCGTCATCCCCCATCTGAACCCGTGCCTCGCCCAGCGAGGCCAGCAAATCCAGAGCGATCTGGTATTCGCGTTCCGCCTGCTCCACGGTCCAGCCGGTGCTGAAAACGATGCGCCGGATCGCCCCAGTCTTCATCCGACCGAACTGCCGAGCCAAGGCGGAAAAGTAGAACAGTTGTTGTTCCGTCACCTGACTGAGAGCGGGGCGCGTGTCGGCGGGACGATCGAGTTCATCGATCACTGCCTGGACCAGGGTCGGAGTTGTTCCCAGGATGAAGTGCTGCCGCGTGATTGCGGCTGACACGCGGAGATTGTATTGGTCACGAGCCCGCATCCGAACTTCAGCATCGGTCTCGCGAAACACAAAGCTGAGGATACTGGCCCCCTTGTAGTCTTCGCGGACGGTTAATACTCGCTGTTCACCTCCTTGAATCAAACCCAGGAGACGCACAAAGGGATCAACCATCTTGCGAAACTTTTCCTCATCCCGCAGATCCACCAGAAACGCGGCAGCAGGCAGGACATTGTCAACGGCCACCTTGTCGTACGGCCCCTGTTCCTGCTCGGTCACCACCACGCGAAAATGCGGTCCCAGCTGGGCAATCAACTCACTGGGAGTGAAACTGGTGCCGAACACCTGAAGCATTTTGCCCGCGTCTTCATCCCCTTGCTCGGCTTGATGGCGAGCCTCTTCGCGGGCTAGCTGCTCGCGGTTGTTCCAGAGTCCGATGTAATCGCGATACCAGGAGAAACTCTGAATCGTGCCCGGAGGAATAAGAGGGGGAGCGATCTGTTCTTGTCCATGCACAAAGAATGGAGCCAATGCGGTGGACCGGGGCTCTGTCGATTCGCGAAACCCGACCTTCATCGACAAGGATTCACCGGCTCCGGCATGGAGGCTGATCGAGAGACGCTCATGCCGCCTCAACAAATCGATCCACCCGCCAAAGAACGTGATGAGCCCAAGATCCCCCCCGGGATTCTCTAAACCTTTGGCAAAACCTGGATTCTTGCGGACCATCGCCAGCGAGACATGCAGATCGGCCAGCAACGTCGGATCGGTCGCCGCCACCGCCTCCGCCGGTACGCTTTTCACGTGAGCCAGCACATGAGCCATCGCAGCCGCCTGATTGGCCCAGACGACACGGTGCCCCAGCACGGCCACATGCAGATCGCCCGCCGCGAGCACGGGAGTCCCATCAATCACCTGTGGTTCGTACTTGAGCCCGAGTTCCGTTTCAGCCCACTGCTGCAAAATCTCGGCGAAAGCCTTGGCGGAGGCATCACTCTCCGCCAGAAAGACGCCTCCCGAAGTCGGATTCTGTCCTTCCCCGACAGCAAGTAACGCCCCTCGTTTCCACAGAGCCTTAATGCCCTCGTTGATTCCAACGCTCTTCAGCTGATGATCCACAAACCGAAAGGCTTCCGTGAATTGAAGCAGACCAACCGTTTCCTGATGAACACGTTGCCATTCCTGGCTGGTGGTGAGCAGGGCATTGATCCGCTGCATCAGCGGATGTCCTTCCAGGCGGGCCGGGTCAATCACCCGGGTATGCATCACCAGACCGGGAGGAAGCGGGCGCTCCAGGAGAGGGTCAATCGATGGAATACCTTCCGCACGGAGTGATGTGGCCCACAACACCACCAACGCCCAGCTGGTCAGCCAGAGCTTGCGACGTGACATCCCACCCATGTGAAACCTCTTCCTGGAGCACACCATTCGCCGGTGTTACCCCTCGAAGCGTCTCCTGGGTTTCAGCTTATCGATGGGAATGGCGGCTATTTCAGTGATCGCAGGAAGAATTCCACAAAGTTCCGGTGGAAGATTCTGGCGATATCATCCGAAGAGTATCCCCGTTGCTCAAAGGTCTGACGCATCTGGATGACGTCGGCAATCGTATCCAGATCACCGGGCGACTGCTCGCGGCCATAACCACCATCCAGATCCGTGCCGATGCCACAGTGACGGGCATTCCCTGCGATCTGGCAAATGTGGTCAATGTGGTCCACAATTTTCGACATCGGCACTTCGGAAGACGGCGTCACGTACTTCTTGTAACCCGGCACAATCATCCAGTTGTCGAATGCCGCCCCAATGACCGCCCCACGGGCAATCAGGGCTTTGATCTGCTCGTCCGTCAACTGGCGATCACCGGGTACCAGTGAGCGGCAATTATGGTGGCTGGCCAGAACGGGGCCACCAAAGATGTCCAGAGCTTCCCAGAACGACTGATCCGCGAGGTGCGTCGCATCCAGCAGCATCCCCACGCGGTCCATCTCCTTCAGCAACTCCCGACCATCCGCTGACAAGCCTCCCGCGCTGCCGGTCCCATGGCAATATTCATTGGGACCGTAGTGCGCTGGCCCTACAATCCGCAGTCCCCAATCAAACCACTGCTGCACCTGCTGCGGATCCAGAATGGGGGGAGCCCCCTCCATGGACAGGATAAATCCGATCGACGGGTTCTGTGAGATATCCGCGGGATGAGCGGCAATCGTGGACTGCCATCGGTCATACTCTCGTTGCAGCGTCTGCTGATCGGGAATCTCCGTCAACACTCCCTTGCGAACCAGCGCTCGGTAATACGCCAGCTGCCCCAGCGCGGCCCCGTGGGCTGCTTCTCGCGACTGATAAAACGTCAACTCCTTCTGCTTGCGATGCAGTCGGGGAAGCAAGGTGGCCACGCACAGTCCCACACGACCCCGATGCATTTCCGGAAATGACACCGTGCAATCTCCGGGCACGATCTCTGGGAAGTGCTTCTCAAACTCCCGAATCCGGGTACAGGGAAGCTCCAGATTGCGGTTCCATTCGACTCCATTCCACGCCAGATCAAGGTGCGCATCAAAAATCAGCATCAGGGAAACCTCACGAACAGTTGTTGACCAGACAATGAACTCGAAGAATAGAACGAACAGCCGCTCTATCCCCACCATGTGACTAGTGCGACATCCAAGCTATAGGTACTGATTGAATCCCATCAGCCGATGGGCGGCCAACCCATGGTTTTCACGAAGAAACCAGACTCTAGCGCGTTCCGGCTAATCCCGAAGGTTTCGCATGGACGCAGCCTAGCGACGGCGGCGACTCTTCGGCTGGGCGGGTTTCGCCTCTCCGTTAGGAGTGTCTCCCTGGGGAGCCGGAGCGCCCGCACCGGGTGGAATTGCTCCCGCCGGTGGTGCTGCGTGTCCCGCGGGGGCGCCTCCTCCGGGGGGGATCGCTCCGACGGGAATTGCTCCCGCTGGCGGAGAAGCGTGTCCCGCTGGCGCGCCTCCTCCGGCGTTCTGCTGTGCTGCAGCCGCCCGCATCAATGCGTTCGGATCAGCACTTGACGGGGGCGTTGCCGCGGAGTGCCCCGCCGGGGCTCCTTCGTTCATCGCCGCTTGAATCGCGGAGTTGTGCTGATCCGCGCTGTTCTCAGCTCGAGTTTGAGCACTGTGCCCCGCGTTGATGACCGTGGATGGATAGTTCATCACGTCCATGGCGGAATTCCCAATGGGCGCGGAGGGGGCAGCCATCGGAGCGGCCGCCGCAGACTGCTTGACCATCTCGTCAATCTGTGCCGTGATCATCGGCATGAACGGATTCATCGCTGCCCGCGCATCGCTGATCAGCTTTCCAGAAAGGGTCATTCGCGTACACAGGTTGGAGCCTTCAGCGGTAACAGTACCCGACTTGAGCATGGTCTCCACGTGCGTCAGTAGAGGCTCAACCTGACCACGGAATAGAATGGGCACCTCGTTCAGCAGGCCCGCTTTCTGAATCTGAAACCCGCTCTGAGCTTTGGCAATCTCTTCTTTCTTGGAGTCGACCGACCCCGACACCATCGAGCGACTCATATTGGTCCGCTCTTCGTAGACAATGTCACTGTTCAACGTCACCTGAAACGCCTGTCCATAAATACTAGTGATGTCGCTCGTTTCGGTGGTTAGATTGCCCTTCACCTGAAACTGCTTCATTCCCACTGATTTCAGTTTGTTCAAATCCTTGGGAGCCATCGCCACAACCACCGTCGCGGTCTCATCCGCAAAGGCATAGCGTGACCGCGCGGGTGAGCTTCCACCGGCATCGACCGCAGCTTTCAGCTCCACATCACTACCAAAGACGATGGTGCTGCCATCAACGGGATAGACCAGCACTCGCGGGTTCTGTAGACCGGCCAGCGCATAGATCGCTTTGCCCGAGTAGTCCTCTTTGACCATGGCATTGGCGGGGGCCTGCTCAAATTTGGTCATCTCCAGAGGAGTCTTGAGTCGAATCACACCCACGAATTTCTGGGACTGCACCGATGAGAATCCCGAGAATCCCATCGATGGTGGCGAACCTGCCGCAGCCAGTGCGTTAACCTGCCCCACGGTTACGGACTCGATATCCGAAAGCTTCAGATTCAATCCCTGGATGAACTTCAAGCCGGGATCATCGCCACCTGTCGGCACGCCGGGATTGTCAAGCAATTTCTTGAAGACCGGGTCAGCCGTAAACGGCTGAAACACCGGGGCGTTCATCGCATCCGCCACGCGGACCCGAACCACCAAGTCCGTCTCTTCCGGCAACCACTTGACCCAGCTGTTGCCGCCGCCGGAACTGCCAATCAGTGAGATGGTTCCATAGACCAGCCCTCCCAGCAACCCGATGCCGAGCAGAATCCCGCCCACCATCATGGCGATCCGGCCCGCATTCCCACTGCCCTTGGATTTCTTTTTCCCTTTGCCTCCTTTGGCTTTGCCGGTGGATTTGGGACGAGGCATTTCGGGAAGCTCGTCGTCGTCTCCCGACTCGTCCATGGCCCCGTAGTCATCATCAACCTCACCAAAGAGGTCATCTTCGGGCGGCTCCACCTTGAACGGCGTCCGGCACTTGGGACACGGCACTTTCTTGCCGACAAAGTTCTGATTCTTCAGCTTCAGACCAGCTCCGCAATGCGGACAGGAAACAGACATCGGCCCCGACATGGAATGCCCCTCGATGGTCGTGGGTAGAAAACATCAGTCATCAACATATCTCGCCCGAAGTGCGATGTAAATCCGCTTCTCGGAAAGGTCTGCGTTAAGCGATCCCGGAACGGTTCACCACCATATTCCGTTGCCATGGTGGTCGACTGAATCGAGGACCGTTACTTTAACTTCCGAAGATCTCGCGTTCCGCAATGCTCTCGATCGGAGTTCACGGATGATCGACCTGCGTGATGTCACGAAACAGTACGGATCAACCATTGTCCTGAATGGCGTGAGACTGAGTGTGGCCCGTGGCGAAGTCTGTGTCCTGCTGGGGCCGTCGGGCGGCGGCAAGAGCACTCTGCTGCGGACGATCAACGGGCTGGAAACGTTCGATTCGGGAACGATTGAAGTCGACGGGATCATGTTGCGCGGTGGGACCGATCCGAACCGCCACCAGGCTCTTCCAGAAATTCGTCGCCGGGTCGGAATGGTCTTTCAGCAGTTCCACCTGTTTCCGCATCTGACCGCGATTGAAAACATTGTCGAGGCCCCCATCCACGTATTGCGACAGCCGCGTGACGTGGCACTGGCCGAAGCTCACCGACTGCTCGACCGAGTGGGTCTGCTGAATAAAGCCGACTCCCGGCCAGCGTCCCTATCCGGGGGCCAGCAACAGCGGGTGGCCATCGCGCGAGCCCTTGCCATGCACCCCCAGGCGATCCTCTTTGATGAGCCGACCAGTGCCCTGGACCCGCAGATGACTGCCGAAGTGACTGCCGTGATCGCCGATCTGGCCCACGAGGGGCAGACCATGATCGTCGTTACTCATGGGATGGAATTTGCACGGGCTACGGCGCATCGCGTCCACATCCTGCACGGGGGAACCATCATTGAATCGGGCAGCCCGGACCAGGTGTTCGACGCTCCGCAACACCCCGTCACACAGGCCTTCGTTCGGAAAACCGAGTTTTCATGATCCCCGAATGACAAGTAACTCACGGAAGTCCCGGAGGCGATTGCCCCGATTGCCCGCCGGACCCGCTGGTCGAGGTGCTCCTCTATGAGACAGTCCCCGGCGAAGGTGTCGTGTGTTACACTCCCCTCGCCCACTGAGATTCTGCCATGAGCCAGTCCAAAACCAGACCCGGTGATCCCGATCGGGTTGTCTGTCGTAACCGCAAAGCGCTGCACGAATATGAAATCGTGGACCAGCTTGATTGCGGCATCATGTTGCATGGCAGCGAAGTCAAAAGCGTACGCAACAACAAAGTGACACTGGAGGAAGGCTTCGCCCGGATCGAACGGGGCGAAGTGTGGTTGTACAACGTCGATATCGCCGAATACTCGGAGGCGAATCAGATGAACCACCCGCTGCGGCGTCCTCGCAAGCTGCTGCTGAAGAAGAAAGAAATCACCAAGTTCGCGGCCCGAGCGGACGAATCGGGGATGTCACTCATCCCACTGGATGTGCATTTCTCGCGAGGATTCGTAAAAGTGCGTCTCGGTGTCGGCAAGGGGCGCAAGCTGCACGACAAGCGTGAAAAGCTGAAGTCCGATGACGCGCGTCGCGAGATTCAGCAGGCCATGCGTCAGCGGAATCGTTAAGTCGCACTGCGTCAGCCCCTTCGGAATGGATCGTTCCTTCTCGGGTTGTTTCCGATCCCATGCTCGACCCGCAACTCAGTCTGAAGCTGCTCACCCCCGGCGGACTGCCAGACGCCGTTGCCGTCAGCGCACTGAGCGAAGTTCCCTTTGATCAGGCCGTCACGGCCCTCAAACGGCTGCGTGAGATCCCCCGGAATGATCAGGAACTCGCGATCTTCGCGCACATCCTGCCCACATTAGCCATCAGCCTGGAAGAAGCCGCCACCCCGGACATCTCGCTCATCAACCTCGAGCAGTATCTGGGGGCCTGTCCGGACCGGATCGAGATCCTGTCATTCCTCGCCAATCAGCCCCGGGCGGTCGAAATTCTGGTGCGGCTGTTTGTCGGTAGCCAGTATCTGACCGGGATATTGATGCAGAATCCCAAGTATCTGCCTCAACTGACTCAGCACAACCGGCTGGCCGAAATCAAGAGCCGACAACAATTCGTCGAGGAAGGCCGGATCGCCACCGATCCCGCCCGGACATGGTCCGAACGCCTGATCTCCCTGCGCCACTTCCAGCAGTGGGAACTGCTGCGGATTGCCGCGTGCGACACGTTTGGCCTGATGGATTTCAAGGCCACCACGCTCCAGCTGTCACTGCTGGCCGATGGCATCACCCAGCTGGCGTTGCGGTTTGCGGCGGAAGAGACTCGCGTCGATCCGGGCGACTTCGTCGTCCTGGCACTCGGTAAGCTCGGTGGCGAGGAACTGAACTATAGCTCCGATATCGATCTGATCTTCGTCTCTCGCGAAGGCGGTCCCGAGTTGGTGCCACTTGCTCAGCGACTGATACGCGCCCTGTCCGAACCCACAACGGCGGGCTTCCTGTATCGCGTTGACATGCGTCTGCGCCCGTGGGGGCAGGCGGGGGCGCTGGTCACGACAGTGGCCAGCTGGAGTGATTATCTCCGACGACACGGAAGGCTGTGGGAGAAACAGGCCCTGCTCAAGGCTCGACCGATTGCGGGCGATCTGTCGTTGGGGCGGGCGGTCCTGCGGGAATTGGATTCTCAAATCTATCAGGTGGATGCCGAAGCCGTTCGACAGAACGTGCGGCAGATGAAGCAGGAAATTGAACGCTCACTCACCCAGCATGGTCTGCCATGGAACGAGGTCAAAGGGGGCCCCGGAGGGATTCGGGACATCGAATTCCTCACGCAGTCGCAGCAACTGATTCATGGCGGTGACCTCCCGGAGGTCCGCAGCATCAATACCCTGGATGGACTGGTGCGGCTGGCAGACCGTGATTTCATTCATGCCAATGAGTATCGCCAGCTGGCCAGCGGATACGTCTTTCTGCGGACAGTCGAGCATTCACTCCAGCTGCTCTACAACAAGCAGGAGCACGCCCTGCCCAGTGGTTCTCGCGAGTTGACTGCGCTGGCCAAACGAATTGACTTTCCGGGACCGACGGAATTCCTGGCCTACCACGATCAGCACCGCCGCGAGATCCGTAAGGTGTTTGATAAGTACCTTGGCGGTGGCAGTGCCACCAGCAGCTCGGTTGTCCCGGAGGACTCGTTCGAACGACATCTGGGAGCGGCAGCCACCAAATATCGCGAACTGTTTCCGGAAGACCGAGCGGCCCGTGATCTGGCCCTGCTGGCTCGCGTGGATGCACAACATCCGGTGTGCGTGGCCGCTCAACTGCGAGAACCGGGGCGATGGGAACTCACCATTGCGGGTTACGACCAGATTGGCGATCTGTCACTGATCTGTGGAGTGCTGCTGGCTCGTGAAATCAACATCGAAGCGGGCGATGTTCTGACCGGATCTGATTTGCCGTCCACCCTCCCCGGACAGACCGCCTTGCCGGTGGCTCCCCGCCGCAAGTTCATCAACGTATTCCAGGTCACGGGCCCCGCAACTATTCCAAACGATTTCTGGAAGGAGTACGAGCAAGAACTGACCGAGTTATTACTGGCAGCTACTCCCGGTTCCCCGGAAGCCACTCAGGGCCGACTGATTCGCCGATTGGCCAGCATTGTCCGCTTTGAGCCGGAGTCCCGCTCCGCCCTGCTGCCGGTACATATCGTCATCGACAACGATTCCTCTTCCGAGGCCACAATCTTACGGATTACCGGGGAAGACTCGATCGGCTTTCTTTACGAACTTTCCAATGCACTGGCCCTCAGTGGGATTTCGATCGAGCGGGTCTCCGTGCGATCCGAAGGGCGTTTGGCCCGTGACACCCTGGCGGTCACGGACGAGCAGAGCCGAAAGATCACGGACCCCGGACGGATCGCCGAGCTGCGCACGACAATTACGCTGATCAAGCACTTCACACATCTGCTGCCGCAGTCGCCCAATCCGGAAGCCGCCTTACGGCATTTCCGAGAGTTCCTGTCCCAGTTTTTCGCCCGTGTTGACTGGTCGGAGCAAGTGGCCTCGCTGGGGCGATCCGATGTCCTTGTCGCCTTGTCTCGCGTGCTGGGGGTCAGTGATTTTCTCTGGGAGGAGTTCCTCCGACAACAGCAGCCCGGGCTCGTTCCGCTCGTTACTCAGACGGATGGTGGCGAGGCTCGCACGCTGGGGGAACTGGCCACCGACCTCCGCAGCCAATTGTCGGGGACGACTGATTACGAGGAACAACGGCGGCGACTGAATAACTTCAAAGATCGTGAAATGCTCCGTGTCGACATGCGACATATCTTGGGTGACCAGGACACCTTTCGCGGGTTCTCACAAGAGCTGACTGATGTCGGGCAGGTCGTGGTCCAGGCGGCTTTGGACATCAGCCAGGCGGAGTTGTCCACGCTCCATGGCCAGCCGCAGCTGGAAGATGGTCGTGCCTGCCGCCTGAGTGTTTGTGCGCTGGGTAAGTTTGCCGGTTGCGAGTTGGGGTTCGCCTCGGATATCGAATTGATGTTTCTGTTCGAAGGCTCCGGAATGACGACCGGGTGTGAACCGCTTACCAATCAGGAGTATTACGAGCGGATGATTGATCAATTTGTGAAATCGATTCACGCTCGTCGCAAGGGAATCTTTGAAATCGACCTGCGGCTGCGGCCTTATGGCAAAGCTGGCAGCCCGGCAGTGCTGCTGGACACGTTCCGCCGGTACTTTGCCCCCGAAGGTGCCGCGTGGCCCTTTGAACGGCAGGCACTGGTCAAGTTTCGCCCCCTCATCGGTGATCCGGAATTCAATCGGCAAATCTTGGAAGAACGGGATCAGTTGATCTTTGCTCCCGGCCAATTCGATGTGGCTGCCATGCGCGCCATGCGCGACAAGCAGATCCGCCAGCTGGTCCAG
This sequence comes from Planctomycetota bacterium, assembly GCA_003671275.1. GTDB lineage: Bacteria > Planctomycetota > Planctomycetia > Planctomycetales > Planctomycetaceae > TH-plancto1. The sequence continues at coordinate 40,159 of QWPB01000128.1, forward strand.
CCAGGTACGTTCAACGCCAAGCTCAGCCCCGGGGGACTGGTTGACATCGAGTATCTGGTTCAGGGGCTGCAGTTGCTTCACGGGGGATTGCACCCGCAGGTCCGAACCGCCAATACCCGGGAGGCAATGCGGCAACTGGAAGCCATCGGAATTTTGAGTACCGAGCAGCGGCTGGGGCTCAAAGATGCGTATCGCTTTTTACGGCGACTGATCGACGCCCTGCGGATGGTTCGGGGGGATGCCCGCGACTTGACGGTACCGCCGATGCAGTCTGAGGAGTTTCGGTTCCTGGCCCGGCGAATGCGATTGTTTCGGGACTCCACCGACCTGGTCGCTGATCTGGAATCGTACACGGTCATCGTGCGTGATCTGTGCCAGTCCCTGCTGCCCTCGTCGAACTGAATCGTCGAGAGGACGCGGACCAATGACCCAGCGACTCGATTACTCAGCGGTCCACAGATTTACCGCGTCCACGAGGTGAGTCGGGCCGCTCCCGCAGAATTGGTTGCAGCTCCTGCACAAAATCGTTGACATCCTGAAACGACCGGTACACCGAAGCGAACCGCACGAAGGCCACTTGATCGAGCCGTTTCAGCGATTCCATCACTCGTTCGCCGAGATACCGCGAAGGGACCTCCCGCTCGAAGTGGGCGTACACGTCGCGTTCGATGTCGGACACGATTCGTTCAATCTGATCCGGGCTGATGGGCCGCTTGTAGCATGCCTTTTCCAGGCCGGCCCGGATTCGCTCGCGGTCAAAGGGCACCCGGGCTCCGTCTTTCTTGATGACCTTAAGAGGGGACTCCTCGATCTTTTCATAAGTTGTAAAGCGCCGACCACAATCCAGGCACTCCCGCCGACGGCGAATCACGAACTCCTGGCTTCCGCGGGAATCGACGACTTTGGTCTCGCCCTTCTGGCAAAACGGGCAGAGCATTGAGCGAATCTCCTGATCACGGCATCACGGAACATCGGCATCATAGAGCCTGTCCAGCCACAGGGCGAGCCGTCTTCCGGGGGCTATGAAGAAGGGGGCCCCTTCGCGATCACGCCACGCTGATCGATTGATCTGCGGTGCGATTGAACTCGGTCACCCGCTCGATGGCCTTCAACATCTGCACGCGGTCCACCTCATGCACATCGAGCTTTTGCCCGACATCGGACAGCATCGTCAGAGTCAGTCGCCCGCCCAGATGCTGCCGGAACTCTTCCAGCCCCCGAAACAGAGTCCATGTCTCATGCAATACGGGATGATCCAGATCCAGTTGCAGATCCTTGAGGGCTCGCAATACGCGGTGAGCCTCGTCCATTGGAAATCCATGGACGAGTGAGCTGTAGACCGTGTCCACTGCCACACCGATGGCGACCGCTTCGCCGTGTCGCAGAGAAAAATTGGACATCACTTCCAGCTTATGCGCGGACCAGTGGCCAAAGTCGAGGGGGCGGGCCTCCAGCATCTCGAACGGGTCGCCCCCCCGAGTAATGTGATCCAGATGCAACTGGGCGGACCGACGGATGACCGGTTGGGCGGCTGACATGTCGCGCTGACCAATTCGGGAAGCCAGTCGACAGACCTCATCAAACGCTTCGCGGCATTTCAGAACGGAGACCTTCACGGCCTCTGAGAAGCCGCAGCGATAGTCCCGATCCGGCAACGTCGTCAGTAGGCGGGCATCATTGATCACCCCCCACGGAACCGCGAACGTCCCCAGCCAGTTCTTTTTCTGAAAGAGGTTCACGCTGTTCTTCACACCCACCCCGGAATCCGCCTGGGCCAGCGTCGTGGTGGGAAGCCGGATCAACCGAATCCCACGGTGCGCAATCGCGGCCGCAAAGCCCACCGCATCCAGCACCGCGCCTCCTCCAATGGCGATCACATAGCTGCGCCGATCAAGATCATCGGCGTTAATCATCTGGAGCATCCGCTCCAGGACGTGGACGTCGTTTTTGACGGACTCGCCTCCACAGGTCATCTGAATTGGGCCGGGAGAGGACACCCGATCCCCCCATCGAGCCAGCAACCCCTGGATTCGGAGGACTAGCGACTTGTCTGCCTGAGCAACGGACTCGTCCACCCAGAACTGCACCCGGGGGACCATTCCCTCGGACGCCTGAATCAGATCCAGTAATACCCGCTCTTCCGATCCGAGCACGTCTTCCGTAAACCGCAGCCGATGCGTAAAGGGCACGGCGAAGCTGACATCCTGGCGACTGGTGCTTGGTTCAGACATCGGTGGGGAGGTTCAGGAGGCATTCTGGCAAGTACGAATTCATTGTGAAGCGTCCCGGAACAGGCTGCAACTCTGAGCCGAAATCTCCACGGCTGGCCAGTTTGTGAAACTGCCAGCTCGGTGGGGCAGGCAACCTTGCCTGCCCCATGATCTCCAGGAAAACGATCTCCTGTGAGGCGTGCGACAGACAGGATTGTCTGCCGTACTGACTTTCCGGACGCACACCCATTGCGGTAATCGATGGAATTCCTCACTACACCGACGTCTGCATCCCCAGTAGGATAGTGATCTCCCGACGGACCGCTGGCTTGAGAAAAGCATGTCATTTCGTTCCCACTCAAAATCTTCGACACACTCGAAGGATCGTCGCCGCCGAGCGATCCTTCGGGGGCAGGGTCTGGACTCGTTGCCGGAAACGATCGAATCGCCAGCCGATCCGTCGGATCAGGTGACGATGATTCACGTGCCCCGCCCCGAGATTACGCCACGCGAATACCATGCCCCCCGCAGGATTTCCGATCTGTTGTCCGATGACTGTCCTGCCAATTGGTTATTTATTGGGGACAGCTACACTCCGGTGGGGGATGCTCTCTCGTCGCAGTGGATGACCAGCCCGACGCTGGTTTCGGCGTCTCTGCGGAAACAGTTCGCCCGCCCCCGTGACGTGTACATTGATGCCACTTATCCCGGCTCGCGGGTCTCGGAAGTCCTGTATGAGTTTGAGCGGCGAGTGCTGCGGTTCGAACCGGATCTGGTGTTTCTGGCAATCGGTACCCCCGAGGCCACCTCACACGACACGGCTCGGTTCGAGCAGACCATGTCCCGGTTGATCCGCTGGGCCCGAAAGATGGGCTGTCAGATGGTCCTGCAATCGCCGCCCTGCATCCCCGGACGCAGCGACGGTGAACTGACCCGGAGCCTGATCCTTGTCGAGGCCATTCGTGGGATCTCCCGCGAACACTCCGTCCCTCTCGTCGATCACTGGGAATATTGGGAGGGCGCCGCGACCACAGCCGATAACATTCATGAGTGGTATGACGCCGCGACCGCGACCCCAGGGGCCATCGGGCATCAGCAACTGATGCAACGGATGCTTCATGAATTGTACGCTCAGCAAGCCTCGACCCGGCAGGCACCGTCAGCCACATCGAGCGGAGTGACTCCCGCAAACGCCGGACTCGATCACCGAATTTTCTGATCGGGCAACCCGCTCTGAATTCCTTCATCCACGGGCATCTGATCCGGCACAGCTCCGGCGGCCCGAATCAATTCGTCCAGCTGCAGTGACAGCTTCGCGATCCGCAACTGGTGCCGGGAATCCTTGATCAGGTTCTTTCGCTCGGTCGGGTCGGCGCTGATGTGGTACAACTCACCCAGATGGGGATCCGGGCGGCTGTCTCCGGACGGGTAGCGAATATACTTCCAGTCTTTCGTTCGGATTCCACGGACATTCGGTGTGTAGGGGAACTGTTTCTCGTAGTTGTATTCGTAGTACCACGCCCCGCGCCATTCCGTTTTGTGATCCTGCTCCTGAGCCAGTGGCTTCCACGAACGTCCGTGAGCCTTCGGCAGCGATGGAGCACCACAGACATCGAGGATGGTCGGAGCAAAATCGAGCGTCAATACCATCTCGTCGATCACTTTGGGCGACGTGGCGGGAGTTAGACCCGGATACCGTACGACCAATGGAGTGCGAATGCTCGGCTCGTGCATCGTTCGCTTGTCAACCATTCCATGCTCACCAGCCAGCAGCCCATTGTCGGCGGTAAAAATGAACAACGTGTTATCGAGCTCGCCCAGTTCCTTCAGCAGGGCATACAGCTGTCCGACGCTGTCGTCGACGGACAGGATCGTTCCCCAGTACGAACGGTTCATGGCGGCAAAGTCCTTCACCGCTGCGGGGCTGCGGTCCGGAAACTTCTTGCGGTAATCAAATAGCGGACCATATATCCCGTGCCACGTATCCAGCCGGAGCTTGAACCAGTCCGGTTTGTCATCGAGCAGGAATGCCGTTTCTGGATACGAACTGTCCGCATTGTCGAAGGTGTGCTCGTATTGGGGCTCCGGCAGGTAAAAGCTGTGCGGAGCCTTGTGGCCGAGCATCAGCAGGAACGGCTGCTCGCCGGGAGCCTGCTGTCGAATCCACTTTTCGGCGAGGTCCGTCACGACATGCGTGTAGTACCCCGGCAGGACTTTTCGATCACCGTCCACGTTGAACTCCGTGTCGAAGTATTTCCCCTGTCCTTTGTGTGTGACAAAGTAGTCGAACCCTGGACGCTTCTCGTCGTTGTTCTCCCCCATGTGGTACTTGCCGATGTAGCCCGTCCGGTAGCCTGCCGCCTGCAGCTGGCGGGGGAAGCTGGGCATCGACTCGGGGTATTCCGTGAAGTTGTTGGAGACTCCGTGGGAGTGGGCATACATCCCGCTGAGGATTGAGGCCCGGCTGGGAGAGCAGAGGGATGTTGTGCAGAATGAGTTGCGAAAATAGAGCCCCTCCGCCGCGAGGCGATCGATGTTCGGAGTTTTCAGATACGGGTGCCCCGCCCCGCTCATACAGTCCCATCGCATGTCGTCCGTCAGGATGAAGACGACATTGGGACGCTCCGCGGCACGGGCCGACAGTCCTGTCAGCAACCATAGACATGCCGCGAGCCATCCGAACAGTTTGCGGGTCGTGCGAAACATCTGTGAGCCTTGAAACGGGGTGGTGAATCAATGCCAAAATGTAATCCATTTGTATCGATTTAGCCTGTTCGACTGCTCGAAAATGCCATAATCCAGTACAGTAAACAGCACGTCTGAACGTGTCTTTACCCATGGTGTGTCCGGTCACGGGGAGTGATTCGCGTGTCAACGGAACGAGTCCCCCGACCGCTGACTGTCGAAACTCTGCGGAACGGAGATGTCTCATTTATTTCGCATGCCCCTCGGGAACCAGAGGAGGGTCGCGAACCACGGTCCATCGTCTCCGATCCTCCATTGCCGCCCGAGGATTCCGAATGGGCAGGGCCCCGCGAAACAGTTGAGCTGACGGTCCCCAGCAACCCATCGCGATGGAAGACGAACCACTCTCCCCCGGGTGATCCGCGACCCCAGACGATGTCCCCGCGTCAGAAATGGGGAGCCGCCAGCATCAGCCTCTTTGCGCATCTCGTTCTAATCGCCATCGGCTCGATGATCGTATTGCGTTCCCCAAAATCAGTCGTTGACATCTTCACCGAGATCCGGACTGGTGAAAGCGACAATTCGGCGATCATCGCCGACCCGCTTCCGGATCAGCCCGTCGAACTCAACATGGGGCAGACCAACAGTCTGGCCGCACCGATTCCCCTGGAACGGGCGGCCGCCGATCAACCATCGCTCATTGAACTGGATATCAACACCGATCCTGTCGAACAAATCATCGATGCCGAAGCGTTCCTCGGCTCGATCGCCAAATCCGATCACCTTGCGGGACGTACTGAAGAGGCCCGCGCGATGATGGTGGCCGCGCAGGGCGGTTCAGCCTCGACAGAAGCTGCCGTCAATCAGGGGCTGGTCTGGCTGGCTCAGCATCAGCAAGGCGATGGGCATTGGAATTTCCGGCACGACGGGCCGGGATGTGATTGCCCCCACCATGGCAGCCTTTCCGAGGCGTCCACAGGAGCAACGGCGATGGCCCTGCTGTGCTATCTGGGAGCCGGGCACACCCATCTCCGAGGCAAGTATCAGCCTCAGGTGGCCCGGGGACTCAAGGCCCTGACAAACGACTTTGACAAGGCCTCGGTTCCCGGTGATCTGCGACAGACATCGGCGGGAAACTCAGGGATGTATACACAGGGGATTGCCACGATCGTACTGTGCGAGGTCTATGCCCTGAGCGGGGACCGCGACATCGGCAGACGAGCGCAGAAGGCCGTCGACTTTATCGTGGCCGCTCAGTATCCGCAGAACGGGGCCTGGCGGTACGAACCGCTGGATCGCCTGGGCGACACCTCGGTGGTCGGTTGGCAGGTGATGGCCCTGACCAGCGCCCGCATGGCTAAACTGAGTGTCCCGGCCAAGGTTGGACGTGCAACGGACCGGTTTCTAACGCTGGTACAACTCGAAAACGGAGCCTACTACGGTTACACCGCCCCGGAGAAACGGCCCACCACGACAGCCATTGGCCTGCTCTGCCGGATGTATCAAGGCTGGCAGCCCATCCGTCCCGCCATGAAAAAGGGAGTGGCCTACCTGGCGGAGATCGGTCCGAACCGGGACAACATGTACTACAACTATTACGCCACGCAGGTTCTGCACCACTGGGGGGGGGAGGAGTGGAAGACCTGGAACCGCGTGCTCCGCGAGCAGCTGGTCACGACGCAGTCCACCACCGGACATGCCAAGGGCAGCTGGGCTCCACGTGATCCGCACGCGGGTGTCGGGGGACGGCACTACATGACGTGTCTCGCAATCCTGACCCTGGAGGTCTACTACCGACATCTGCCGCTGTATCAACGCAAATCCATCGAACCCGCCACATGAGCCACGGGCAGCCCGCCGGGAGGCGAGCCACCTGCGGGGCTCCGTGACTTATCGAGAACCGAGGCTTATCGAGAACCGGCGGCCAGAGTCTCTTCGAAATCGGTCTTCGGCGTTTCCAGGTTCAGCTCCTTGATCCAGATGTTGCGGTAGCGGACATCGTGCCCTTCGCATTGGAGTTTCAGGCCGCCGGGCGTATCGGTGATCCCCTTGCCGCCGTTATTACCGCCATCGATCCCGGAGTTCGGTCCGCCCCAGACCTGGTTGATTTCAAACTCCGTGTGCGCTTTCTTGCCGTTGAAGTACATTGTGGCTCGCGCCTTCTCACTCCGCTGACCATTCTGAAAGCGGGCTGCCCGGAACACCACATCATAGGAGTTCCACTTGCCCACTCCGTTGTACAGGGCGTAGGGCGATTCACTCTCGTTGATGATTGCCCCCATCCCGTGCGGGGACTTGTCTCCATCCAAAACTTGAATCTCATGGCGATTTTGCAGGTAAACGCCACTGTTCCCCCCGGGGTTGACGATCAGAAATTCGACATGCACCCGAAAGTCTCGGAACTCTTTCTTTGTCACGAGATCCGCAGCTCCGAACCGTCCACCAGCGGCAGCCGGGTCATCGGTCTGCATGACTGTTCCGCCATCGACGGGGTCATCCACAATCTTCCATTTGACCGGCAGTGAGGACTTAAACCCCGGTCCCTGCCAGTACGTCCACTTTTCATCGAGGGTTTTTCGGGTGCCATCGAACAGGACTTCCGCCCCATTGATCGGCTTGGCTCCCACGCCCACCTCTGCGGAAGCTGCCTGAGCGTTGATGATCAATAACGTCGCCGACAATGCGGCACGATGAATCCAATTCAAACGGTTCATGAAACCCCCCAGGAGGACCAGTCAATCAGTGGACAAGTGACACCATGGCGAGTCTATCAGCGACCCCATCTTCATCCAACTCTCCCATGACCGCACGCATCACGCGGAAGCAGATATGCCACCCGGTGGTGCCAGTTTCAGGCCCTGCAGAACGGACTGTTCGTGAAGGGCCATTCTCGCTGCTCGGGGGCTCATTCTGCGTTCGAGGAGGGGGTGAAGCTCATGACTCGCTCCCGTCCTTCTATGGCGATGCCTCGGAACGGCAGCTGGAGATTCGTCATCCGTTGCTGGCGACCACTGGGCCAGTCGATCACAAGCTCGTCGATCTGACGGGCGGATGACAGTCCCCAGGCTATCGAAGATTCGTTGGTCGCCTGATACCCGCCCCCACCGATCAACTGTCGAACCCAGCGGCGCTCACCACAGCGAATCGTGACGATTGTTCCCACGGCGTCCCGCGCTGAATCGCGAGCGACAAGACGCAAGGACAATGATCCCCGTGTTGCCGGACTGGTGTTTGTCAGGAGTTTCGTCGTGTCATCGAGATGCGAGACCAGTAAGTCTAAAAGCCCATCCTGATTCCAGTCTCCCACGGCAGCCGCTCGAGCCAGCCATTCGGATTGGAAATATTTCCCCAGTGACGGTGGATGAATCTCTTCGAATCGTTCTCCGTTCCATGCACAGAACAGCGGAGGCATTCGATATGGGCGACCAAGTCGGCTCAGATCCTGGATATGTCCGTTGGCCAGGAACAGTTCCAGTTGCCCATCGCAGTCCGCATCGAAGAACTGGGTTCCGAACCCGAGCCGATTGAGGGTCAATTCCCGCAGTCCCGTTTCGCGGGCCTGATCCTGGAAGTTCAGGTCATCCTTCGCTCGATAGATCGCAAACGATTCCGCCAGAAAGTTGCTTACACATAAATCGAATCGCTGGTCCTGATCGACATCACCAACGGCGATTCCCATGCTGCCCTGAGGTTTTCCATCCTGGCTGAGCGCCACCCCTGCCAAAATCCCCTGTTCCTCCAGCTGCCAGTGCCCGTTCTGCTGCCTGGGAATCCATAGAAAATTCGGAGTGGTATCGTTCGCCACGAAGACACAGAGTTTCTCCGCAAGGGCAGGCCGCCAGGCCACGACACCTAGACCCTTCCCGTCGGCGACCCGTGAGAGGATCGCTTTTCCATCGACCCATTGCCCCGCTCCCGAGTTGATCCAGACTCGATCAGGTTCCGCCTCAAAATCAAACGGCATGCACTGAGAATCCGAGCCATCGGCATGCTTGCAGATTCTTTCGAACAGCTGGTTTCCTTGCAGGTAGTTGACCTCATACAGATCGGGATGGCCATCCTGGTTCAGATCGGCGATGACACTGCTGGTGGTCCAGACGGCTCCCTGCAATCCCCAGTCACTCGAGGCTTCCACGAAAGTTCCATCCCCCTGGTTGATCCAGAGTGCGTTCTCTCCAATGTTGCCAACAAACAGATCCGGGAATCCATCGGAGTTCAAATCCCCCACGGAAACTCCCTGACCGAAACCTTGCTCCTGAATCCCTGCCGGAGTGCTACGATTCTCGAAGCGAACACCGTTCTGGTTTCGAAAGAGCTGATCGCTGCGATCGGTTGGATACAGAGGCGGTTGCGTTCCCCCCTGACTACAGAAGACATCGGGAAAACCATCGATGTCGTAGTCCAGAAACGCGATCCCGCCCCCTGTGATCTCATGCATGAGTCGGCGTGGCCCGCGAGCCCCATCTTCGTATCGGAAGTGAAGCTGTGCCGCTGTGGATTGCTCGTCAAATGAGATGAGCGTCGAAGCGGCATGTTTACCTTCTGAATGCGGGTTCTCGCGAGTTTCTATACCAGGCAGCGGAAGGGCGGAAAAATCGAGCCCCGTTGCGGGATTCCATTGCGGTGCGGTCAGTGTCAGGGGCAGGTTCACCGTATCGCGTGTCAGGACTGACAGTTGTTCAGCAGCTGCGGATTGATTCGGATTCATCGCAGCGGCCAACCGACAGAGGGCCAGCGCTTCCCATAGACGTCCGGCATCGTGATACCGCTTCACCAGCCCGAGCAGCGAACCCAGATCTCCCCCAGCCTGTGAGGAGAACGCCCGGTCCTGTGCCGTTTCCAGAGCGAGCAGCTGTTCCAGGTAGACCTGACAGCGCCGCGCCGGCTCAGTCTGTCCGGCGTCCGCCAGGAGTTGGGCGAATCGCATGGTAGCCGGTCGTGTCTCTGGGCTGCGACGGACACATTCCCAATAACATCGGAGTGCCGCATCTTTGTCACTCTGGGTGTCGGCCCACTCGCCGCGAGCCCGCCAGACATCCGGATGCACCTCCGCCGATGCCGGACAGGTTGTGACCCATTCGCGCCAGGGACCAATGGACTTTCTATCGGCCAGCCACCGCCCCCAGGCGGCCCACGTCGCGGGAAGTTCCGGCCCCAGCCGAAGGGCCTCTTTCAGCAGCAATTCGGCGTCGGCATGCCGCTCTTCATTGATTGCATGCCAGGCCTGCCCCAGCACGGGACGTGGGTCGTCGGGCAGGGCCATTCTTGCCCTGCGCAGCTTCTCGTCGTCTTGGATGATGCCCCGTTCCCGCCCGAGCAAGAGAATCAAATCAGTTTCTTCTCCTCCGCGGATCATCTCCAGGACATGCGGGATGGCTTCGAATCGCCTCGCAGTCAGACCGTACTGCTTCGCCAGCAATTCATGCGTTCGGAGGTCTCCGGGGCTTTGTTGAAGAATCGACAGGCCGGCCAGTTCGGCATCTCGTAGACGGTGAAGGGGGTCTTCCGCCAGCTTCGCTCGCAGCCGCGCCGCATCGAGATGCCGAGGAGTGCCCTGGGGCACCTGTTCCGTCCAACGGAAGGCTTCTTCCGCGTGATCGGCCTGCGCGGCGGAAACAGCGGCCAGCCAGGCGAATTCGGGGTTCTCAGGGAAATGAACGATGGCATCCGTGGCCAGCTTCTCAGCAGCGACATAGTCGCCCCGTCGGATCAACTGTTCGATCTGACGCAGTTCCTCCGCCGAGTCAGGGCCAGCCTCCAGCCAGATCAGGACCACTACCAGGAAGCTGAATACAAGCAGCGCCATGTTCCGTCGACGATGCAGTGCTGGTGCGGATTGATTCAGGGCTCACTCCTGATGAGTCGTCATGACATCTCGATGGACAGAGTGTGAACCATGATCCATGGTCCAGCAATGACGAGAGCCTTCCACAATGATCCAGGTCTGGTCGATGAGCGGATTCGCGATGCGGGAGATCGATCCCGATGGCCATCGAACCTGCAGTTCTTGCAGACTCGATTCCGGGCCCAGGCCGAACTGGATCAGGCGTTCATTTGACGCCATATATCCATCGCCTGCCAGCTGGTATCGAATCCATGAACGTGTCTGGCTGAAAGTTACGGTGACTTGGGCCCCGATGGCATCGCGGGCCGAGGTTGTCGCCACCAGCCGGACATTCAGGTAGTGCCCGGCATTCGTTGTCGTATTGGTCACCAGAGACGTTCGCTGACCGATCGATGAAACAGCGAAGTCCATTAATCCGTCCTGATTCCAGTCCAGTCTGGCCAGTCCGCGTCCCCGTCGGAGCTTTCCGAAAAACTCACCGGCGTCGGGACTGAATCGTTCGACAAACCGACCGGCGCGTTCCTGTTGGAGGAGCTGAGACCGCATCTCAAACTCGCCGCCCGTATCCCGGTAATCGTCCACATGTCCGTTCACAACGATCAGGTCCGGAAGTGCATCGCGATCCGCGTCCAGAAACTGAGTCCCCCAGCCCACCATGTCGAGGCCCGCGCCTTTGAGACCGAATGCGTTGGAGGCATCGACAAAAAATCCGGGCGAGTCTTGGAGATAGAGCGTATTCGGCTCATCCTTGAAATTGGTCACGAACAAGTCTATCAGTCCATTGGAATCGACGTCATCGGCGGCAATCCCCATTCCCGCCATGGCGACGCCATCCAAGTTGTAGGCGGCCCCCCGAATCATCGCTTCATCGAGCAGATCAAACTTTCCTCCGCCGGGGATCGTCTGATTTCGTAAGAACTGATTGGCGACCTGATCGTTGGAGACGAAAAGCGACAGCATTTTCGGGGATTCGATCGGCAGACAGACGGCCCCCAATCCCTTTCCGGGGAGCATGGCGGAGCCGTAGGGAACGGGAAGAAACGTCCCTTCTCCCTGATTGGCATGAAGCTGGGAAAACGACCCCTCGAACACTTTCGGTGAGCAGGCGCGATCCTGGCACAGTATCTCGTAGACCCGGGGGCCGGTGACATAGTTCACGTCAAACAGATCCGGGTTCCCATCCGCATCGAGGTCGGCGATGAGGGTGCTGGCCGTCCAGGTATCCTGCGGTGAATCAGGAGTCACATCCTCAAACGTTCCATCTCCCAGATTATGCAGCAGCTGATTCCGTCCGATATTTCCGATGTAGAGATCGGCGAAACCATCGTTGTCAAAATCACCGGCAGCCGCTCCCTGGCCGAAACCGATGTCCGCAGGCAACGAGTACAAAGTCACATCCCGATAACTCAAATCGGCGTCTCGACGAAACAGGCCGTCGCGGTGATCGGGAGTTTGGGGAGGCCGCGATTGACCCGTTGGCCAGCTTCCTCCCTGGGGCAAAAACAGATCCGGGGCCCCGTCACAATCGTAGTCGATGACTGCGACCCCACCGCCTGTTTGTTCGAACATCCGAGCACCGCGAGTCGCGGGATCGGCACCACTTTCGTAGACAAACTGCGGTCCGTTGAATTCCTCAGAAAATTGAAGGACTCCCGCCTGCGAGGGTTCAGCCGAGTCCTGCGATTTCAATCGAATGCTCTTCACGAGTTCATCGAAGGAGGGCAGGTGGGAGAGGTCGTGACGTAAGGCGAGATTTTCCGTCGCCCGCATGAGCGGAAGCAGTGGCGTCAACTCGCCCTGATGCCTGCTGAAAATGGCGGATGGCCAGCTCGATTCAGGAAACCGCTGTTGGGCCAGCACCCCCCAGGCACACGATTCCCAGACTCGCCCCATCCGTTCCAGAATCTCTGCGACCTCGCGCACAGGAGGTTCCCGTTCGGCCTTCTGCTGCAGGATTTCATCGATCAGCTGCGTCAGGCGGGATAGTTCTTCGGTCCGCTTCTGAAAATCCGCATGGGCCGGGTGTTTCATCTGAAGAAGAACCTGTGACAACTGCGTTACAGCACGGCGAGATGTGGGCTCGCGTGTTAGGGCTTCCCAGAAGCAGCGGGCGGCCACTTCGAGTACCGATTGATGCCGAGCCCACAGCCCGCGAGTCAGCCAGATCCGGGGATGCTCCACCGCATTGGCAGGTAACGCGTCATGCCATTGTAAAAACTCCGCTGGCGACCGCGTCACCAGCAGTTCACCAAGCATTGCCTGGCCCGCCATCAGCGTGGGATGCCTGGCCAACAGCTCTCTGAGGGCGAGTTCAGCCTCCCGCTGATCTCCCTCCCAGAACCGATGAACTGCAAGTCCCAACTGGACGATTGGATCTTCGGGGGTCTTGAGGCTGCAGCCCTTCAGGTATTCCTTCTGATCAACGCTGCGTTCGAGATCCCCCAGGAGGCACAGATCCGTGGGGGTTGCGGCACCCGCCATCACGATCGCCATGAAATGAGGTGTCGCCTCCCAGGCTCGTCCCGACGTACTCAGAATAAATGCAATTCGTTCGCGAGTCGCAATATCTTCTCGGACCGCCGAGAGAACCTGTTGATAGCCGGCTTCCGCCAAAGACAGACGCCCCAGTTCTCGTTCCAGTTCGGAGAGAAAAAAGCGGGCCCGCGGCGCATCTTCATCCTCAGGTGCCTTATCGATGATCAGGCGATAACTGGCCATCGCCGCTTCCCATTGTCCCGCTTTGGTCAGGGCTTCTCCCAATTGCAGACGACAGTCTACCCAGACGGGTGAGTCCTCGGGGATCTGCTCGGCCCATCGTCCAGCGGCGGGCCAGTCGCCGCTGGCGATCGCCAGTTCACATTTCTCCGCCAGTTCGCCGGGCGCAGGGGCTGCGTACCGACAGCCTGAAATCATCATCAGGCATCCAATGAAAACAGCGGATGTATGAAAATACATCCGCTGTAGGAGATTGCGATTCGTCGATGGGCTGGTGAGCATCATCCTACTTGATGTCAATGTTGTAGACGTTGTCCTTTTCTTCCACCTTGAAACTGAGTGGCGTGCTGGCGGAGTCAGAGTACTTTGCCGGAACGAGATTTCCATCGTTCACGCCTGACTTGGCGACAGTGGCATTGTGGCTGGAGGAAACCTTGACATTCACACCGTGGGCAGCGCTCGCAGGGTCAGCGGTCGACGACGCTGCGACAAACCTCGAGACCGTGACAGCATAATTCCCGGCAGCGGCCCCGTCTCCCTGCTCGTAGGTGGTCAGGGAATAGTTTCCTTCGTCATCGGTACGCCCAATCGCAACGGGCTGGGTCTCTTTGGGACCGAACGCCACAGTGGCTCCGATCAGCGGACCGCCAAGCAGGGTCACCTTACCAGTGACCTTGTAGACGGTCGCACGCTTGCCGCCCTCGGTGCCATCCGAGCAGCCAGCGATCGTCAGGCAAGCCAATGCCAGGCCAAGGAACAGTCGAGTAGAAGTCATTGTCGTGGAACTCACCTTACGGGAAAAACCGATGGGAACTGGAAGCCAGTTCCCATCGCAAAACTCACGGAAACCAGCAGTCAGAGATTAGAACTCTCCGACGACTTCATTACCACGAACAGATCCCAGGGCACCCCACACGCCGTAAGGGCTGATCTGGCTGCCCGAAGGAGAGCCAGCCGTCAGGTTACCGGTGTGGATATTTTCGCTGATGAAGCGAACGGCTCCGTCACCCATCAGACACTGGGCTCCCCCCGTATGGAGGCTGGTCGGGTCGAAGATACCGTCCCGGTCGTCGTTGCCCGGATCGGTACAGCTCGGCTTGTTCGGACCGACAATCGTCGTACAGCCGGTCATCGTGTTCGTTCCGTCGATCCACCGCAAGCCAGTGTAGACTCGCACCGTCCCGGAGTTGTTGTAGACGCCCGGACCGTTGGTTCCAGCCGTCGCGAGACAGGAGGCCGCATTGGCCCGGTAAGTGGCCTGACCCAGGTCACCGCTGATACCACCGTCCCGAACGGTCAGCGCACCCGGCTTGGCCTTGATACGTTCGGACACACAAATCGTGTTGCTCAACCCGTCCGTCACGTCACGGAATCCACGAGTCCCCGATCCCCCTGTCCCCCCGACGAAGAATCCACGCAGACCGCGTCCGCCGTTTCCATTCCACTGCGGGCAGGTATCCCACGACTGATCGCCGCGAGAGAACATGTAGTTGGTCGTCCCGCGAGGAGCCTGGGCGTTGGTGTCGCCGTCTGACGGGCACAGCAGTGCGGGGATGATGGTCACCACAGCACGGTGGTTGTTATCCCACGGAACAAACGAATTTCCGACGTAATTCTGAGTTCCGTTGACAGATGCCGCAGTTCCGCCACCAGCAATCAGGTTCGCCAGTGGCGCCTGATCCAAGTACGGGAGCATCCCCACAAACGGACTATGACGTTGACCACCAGGGCCGCCATTCGGTCCGACCATCGGGACCAGATTGAAGACATCGTGGTAGTTATGGATCGCCAGACCAATCTGCTTCAGATTGTTCTTGCACTGCGAACGACGAGCGGCTTCGCGAGCCTGCTGGACAGCTGGCAGCAACAACGCGATCAGAACTGCAATGATCGCGATCACGACCAGCAATTCGATCAGCGTAAAGCCGCGCCGAATTCGAGACATCAACATTGTTCACCTTTGAAGAAGAGAGAGAAGAGAGAACCTGTACGGAATTTGTTGCAGTACGTCAATCAGAGGGGAAATTCGCCCGTTGTGCCAGATAAATCTCAGAATTGTTCGAAGTTGAGACTTGCGAGCCACATTTTCCCACCGATGACATCCACTTGACCAACTGGCGAAGCCTCTGCGAGTCAGGAACACTGCTTTCGGCGAGTGGCGCGGACGCAGCGGGTGTGTTTTGGATCACTTGCTGGGCACCGCAGGGCCCACTCCGACAAAACAATTCTGGAGTCATCAACGGAATGTCATTGAGGGCATGGGGTTGTGTTGAAGTTCTGGTGCGTCATCGCCTGCGTACTCCCCTCGGACAAACACACAGCGTGCGAACACTCCTGGGGATAGAACTGTGACCCGATACCGATTTCCGCAGGGAAATTGGTAATTGACCTGACGTGAAGAATTATCGCCCAATTTTCTGCCGTAGAAAAGTCATTTGAGAATTCAACTAACTATATTTTCGTAAATACTGTTAAGGTAAGGTGTCATTCTGACGAAAAGTGATGGTTTTTTTGGCGCATCAATAATAATTGATCCGATCCCGGTTTCTCTGCCAGGGGGTGTGAGAGCCTGACAAGGGGAGGAGGAGGGGGCCGAATCCAATAACCCGCAAGCCCTCCACTACGAAACGCTGAGTCCGCTGGCCCGCAAAATGGTTTCCTGAACGGCCAGATCATGGGCGGGGCCAAACGTCGCCGGGCTTTCTCCGCGAATAATGCGGGCCATGTCGGCGGCATCACCGATGTAACGCTCGTATTTGGGGAACTGGATCACCTGCGTTCCGGCCTTGTACTTCTCGCGGGGCTGGTCCAGCGAGATCGTAGCTGTAGGGGCATCCAGAGGCTGAATGTGGAATGTCCCACCGGTCCCCACCACGCTCAGGTGCCGCCGCGAAAACCCTTCCACCTCCAGCCCGGTCGCTCGGACCGATGCCGTCGCGCGCGGGTACTCGAACACGGCCAGCATGTTGTCCACGAGCCCATCGGGAGCCGGGCTGCTTTGACGCGGGAACGCGGTCACCTGATCCGGCTGGCCGAGAATGCCGACCACGAGATCGATCACGTGACATCCCAGCTCGAACATCATGCCGCCGGGGTAGCGGGCATGGGCTTTGCGCCCCGCCGGTGTGACGACTTTGCTCATCACGCCATGCACTTCAAAGACCTCTCCGAGCCAGCCGTGATTCAAAAACATCTTCAGTAACAGCACGGCGGGATTATACCGGAACATGTAACCGGTCTGGACCAGTCGCTGTCGTTTCGTTGCCAGGTCGAACAGTCGTTTCAGCTGGGGTAAGGATTCGCCAGCGGGTTTGTCGACGTGGACATGCATTCCGGCCTGAACACAAGCTGCGGCGTGCTCCAACGAGTCCCGCATCTCCGATTCGATCAGTACCGCCTGCAGGCCAGGCAACGCCAGCAGTTCCTCGCGACTCAGCCACGGAAGACCTCGACACCAAGGCTGTTCGGCGACCGACCGGCGAAGGGCCGCATCTGGTTCACACAAGCCAACGACTTCATAATCGGCACTCTGGCGGTAGATACCCAACTTGCTGGCATGCCCATGCGACACGCCGATCTGGGCGACCTTGATCCGCGGCTGCGGCTCAGCCGCGCGAGCCGGTGCCCCAGCCCACAAGGCCCACGCAACTCCCCCCATCTGACCGAGGAACCGACGACGCATAACCACGCTCCACGAGTGATGATGACGGCTTCCCCGAAGTTGCCCGGGGAAACGAACGGAGACGTTCGAGCAGAGTCAGATTCTGGCTCCCGTATCCACAGACAGGCAGGGCTGGGCCACTGATCGGCAGGGTCGACAGATTGTCGACCCTCTCAAGGTCTCCCCCACCTGGAGCAGCGCTAGTCGATCAGAACGCCGGGCATGGCCAGGATCGCCCGCTCCTGCTGGACCTGGTCCAGATGCCGCAGAGCCTGCAGAACCAGACGGGTACGTTGCGGGTCGAGTCCCTCCAGCAGCGGCAGCACCTGCTGCATCAGCGGATCGTGGGGCAGGGGTGTCGCAAGACCGCGAATCTCTCCGCCATCCAGTTCCAGATGCTTGTTCTCATCCTTCTTGGGAGATCCGGCTGCGAGATCACCAAACAGCGATTCCAGAGGGTTGGTCGGACGTGGCATGACCTGCAATTCGTAATCGCTGGTCTTGGCCTGAGCTGCGGCGTAGGCGATGGCGTCCTTCAGCGTACCAATTTCATCAACGAGACCGATTTCCAACGCCTGAAGTCCGGTGTAGACGCGGCCTCCCGCGAGATCATCAATCGGCTTCTTCAGATGCTCACCGCGTCCGGCGACGACGTGCCCCTTGAAGACCCCGTAGATCTCGTCCATCCATGCCTGCATCTGCTGCCGCTCGCCATCGGTGAACTTGCGTCCCGAGAACAGCATGCCCGCCTTTTCGCCGCGTTCGTTCCCCTGAAAGTTGATGCCGATCCGGTTCCATAGGTTCTGGGTTCCCAGCTTGCCCCCGAGCACCCCGATGGAACCCGTGATCGTAGTCGCATCGGCGTAGATCTTGTGGGCGCTGCAGGCGACATAGTACCCGCCACTGCCTGCGACACTGCCCATGGAGACGATCAATGGCTTCTTTGCTTTCACCTGATTCGCAGATCGCAAGATCACGTCACTGGCAGTTGCGGACCCCCCGGGGGAATCAACACGCAGCACGACAGCTTTTACCTGGGGATCATCAGCGGCCTGTTGCAGGGCTTTGCGGAGGGGCTCGCTGTAGGCGCCCCCCGAACTGGTCAGCGAGAAGGGCGAAGATTCGGGACTGCCGAGCGAGATGCCCCCCTCAATATAGACAATGGCGATCTGATCCTTTGTCGAGCGGCGTACTTGGGGACCATTCAGAATCTGAGCCCAGACCTGCAGCAGGGCGAACGGGTTGTTCATGTCCACCTGCATCCCCTTGGGCTTGGCGTATCCTTTGTCAAAGACCAGGTTCTCGCCATATGTCTGACGCAGATGGGCTTCCAGTGCGAGCCGTTCCTCCGCGGCGTCGATCAGGCCCGCCTGGACTGCCGACTCCGCTGAAAACAGGCCGGTTTGAATCCAGTTCTGAACCTTGTCCGCCGGGACGTTTCGCCCCGTGGCCATCAGGTCGACCACTCGGGAAAACAGTCCATCGTACAGCCAGGTATACATTTCCTTGGCAGCATCGCTGGGACCGCTGCGGGTGTACTGCTCGGCGGCACTCTTGTAGGCCCCGCAGGTCATGAAGTCCGGCTCGATTCCCAGCTTGTCAAACAGGCTTCGCAGATACATCTGCTCGCCGTAAATCCCAGTAATCCACAGATCCCCGGTGGGGACGACACTGATCCGGCTGGCTCCCGAAACCAGAGCGTAACTTTTGGTGTCGAGACTGTCCGAAAAAGCATAGATCTTCTTGCCTGCGGCCTTGATCCGGTCAAAGGCCGCTCGCAGTTCTTCCACTTGGGCGTAGTTCAACTCGGGGGAACTCAACAGGACCACGACGGCCTTGACCGACTCATCCGCAGCGGCCTTGTCCAGTCGTGTGATGAAGGAGTTCAGCGACTCCAACCCGGCCGCTCCGAAAAGCGGGTCATCCGGAATGGGGGTTTCGAGCAGTGTGCCTTTAATGCCGAAGACCGCTGCGAGAGGCGGCTTGGCTTGGACGGGCTTCTCGGTTTTTGCCGGGGCGGGCTTCTCCTGCCCATAAATCATTGAGGGGGCCAGTCCGCCCGCCAGAATCACACCCCACAAAATCCAGCCACGAATGAAACGCTGCATGAGACTTCCTTCCCGGCGATGACGACGAGTGCCATGGATGATCGACGCACCCGCGTACCTAGTTGCCGTCAGTGTAGCGATCCGGGAATGTGCAAAGAAGGTGAGCCCCGCGTGTAGCCGAGGGGATGTGCATTCGGAAAGCGAGGCCGATCAACAATCCAGTCGGTCACATGCCCTCAGAGGCGATGTTCGCTTCCAGATCGCCGGGCAGGCCCGATTGCCCGTCCGACGACATCCACTCCTGGTGTCGACCGATTACCGGGGGATACGCGGGTGGCGAATTGACAGTTTGTCCGGTGAATTTCTAAGCTGTTTTCGAATTCAGTTCCGGTCCCCAGAGACAGAGTAATGGCCAAACGGAAAGCCAGTCGGTCCTTTGAAGGGCAGAAGGTACGGGTCAAAGAGGGTGTGGTGATGCCCGAATTCGAGAGTATCGCCATTCAGGGGTGGACCGGTACGATTGTGGAAGCGGGTGCCGGTGAGGCCCCTCAGCTGATCGTGGAATGGGATGCCGACTCGATGGCAAAAATGCCGAGCAGCTACCAAACGCATTGCGATTCCCAGGGGCTGTATGCGGGGATGGCTTGTTTGCCGTTCGCGGATGTGGAGATTCTGTAATCGGAGGACGTTACTCCAGCGGGGTAAACTGTCCCTGCAGTCGCGAGGTGGCGTCTGAGGCGTTCATATTGAACAGAGCCTTGCCGCCCGTGCCCCAGCGGCCCCGTTGATAATGGAAAACCGCACACGCATCCCGCACGGTTGAGACGGCAGCGACATCTTCCATGTCGCCTCCTTCAATCGCTTCGAAGTGCAATTCAATCGACACGAAGACCGTAATCAGCCCCGTACGAGCTTCTCGAGCCCATGCGACTAGTGGCTGCCAGTCGCATTTGACCCACCGCAGTCCACGGGGTTTGCCAGAAATGGCTGCCAATTCGAAGAAGCGAGCTTCGAGGGCCTCACGCTGCCGGGTAAAGCTGGTCTGCGCTGCGGCCACCTCACGTCGTTGCAGCCAACGGGCCAGCGGGATGGCAGTGACCATCACAACCACAGCCCCGAGACCCAGAATGGCAGCCAGCACTGGCAACGAAATCATCGGCTCAGCTTCCCCAGTGGACGAGACATACACCTTCATCGTGACGAGCACACGACAGGCTGTCCACACTCGGTGCCGAATCCCTGTTGGCGATGCAGTCTCTCGGTATTCGAGAGTGGCGCGGCCGATCCCAACGAATGCCATGCGACTATTGAACCGACATCTCGATGTCAACAATTCGTGCGGTTGGCTTGATCAGGTCAATCGGAATGGCCTGTTCCGAATCCACGTGGGTCACGTTTCCAGCCAGGTCTCGGGCCTCGATCCGAATAAATACCGGGCTGGTGATTCGCGTGTCGACGGTCCACAGGTAGCGACCGCTATTCTCCACCCAACCGCTGATCGGCTCCCACGGACCAGTCGGTGAATACGCATAGGACAGCAAGACGGGCTGGGCAGGCAGGTCGTTCTCGATCAGCGTCCAGTTGATTTGCAGCTGGTTGTGTGCCGGTCCGAGTCCTTGCTGAAACGAATTCAACTTGGGGCGAGGGGGAACCGTGTCGATGACAATAACAGTATCCGGCAGATCGCCCGGAACGGGAGGATCGATTGAGAGTCCAATCCCGCTGCGGGCTCGGATGGAAAATCCGTACTGTCCACTCTTCCGCAGCGACACGGTAAACGGTGAGGACTTGTCGGGATCACTGCCGTAGTGAAACCAGCTGCGACCGTTATCTTCAGTGATATACAGGTCCACGGCACCGACCCCCGAGGGGCCCACCTGGTCCAGTGCATAGCCCAGGTTGAAGCTGGTCGTGTGGATGACCTTGGTGCCGGTCGGGTAGGGAGATGTGTGATGGCTGGTCGAGGGGTTCACCTGGATCGGCGAGTTCGAGGACTGGCTGACCGGCTGGGGAATTGGGCGCGCCGACTGCGACGGGGAGGAGGCCACATGCGGATTCACCCGTGGCAATTCAGAGACTCGCAGTGGTCGAAGGTCAGCGACCGGTTCACTGAAGTCGGGCTCGGTGGTTGTGCCTGGAACCGAAGCCGCCTTGGTTGTGGTATTTGCTGAGACCGTAACTTCATTTTTGGCAAGGTCGGATACCCGTCCCGCGACGTAGAGAGTGGTGGCTTCATTCACGAACAGATCGGTCTGTCCCACAGCTGTCGAGGCTCCGTCCACTGCTTCCCACGCGCCCGTCTCTCCCACGCGGTACTTGAACTGTAATGTCGACAGGTCCAGCGCTTCGTCGTCCGCCTGCCATTTGAGTTCGACCCGGCCGGGGCCCAGTTCTCGCACCTTGATGTCGAGTGTGGGAGCCGTATCGTCCACATGGACTTTGAGACCCACCTGGACGGCTCCCGGCTGGACGGGGCGACTCTGGCTGTCGACCAACTGAACGGCAAACCAATACTCGCCATTGTCGGCGGCGTTGTAACGAAACAGGCGATCGTTCGGCTGGGCTTTAGCCGCGGTGTTCCAGCTCTTGCCGCGATCGGTTGAGACCAGCAAGCGGACTTCTGTGGCCCGCAGTTGTTTCAGCAGTTCGGGCTGGTATTCGAACGGGATTCGCAGTGCGTGACGCCCCGTGTAGACTTTTGATTCCGCCACGACTAGCGAAACCATACTCAAAAAAGCCGCAGCCGCA
>QWPB01000115.1 GCA_003671275.1 Planctomycetota bacterium
CGATGCATGCCATACAGCTCCTGGGTCTGAGCGGTCTCCGTAGAAAGATCGAGCAGCGAAGGAATGGACAGCTGCATTCGGGCTGCGAGTTCGTACGAAGCGATCCGCGCTTCGAGCCGACTGTCCGTGGCATCGACCTCGCGATGTTTCTGGTTCAGTTCGGTCAGCAGATCAAGTCCTGCTTGACTGGACTCGCGACTGACAAACTGGGCACGCGCCGCCGGGAAGAGATCGGGGCTCGGGGTGGGGGCATTGGGGGTGAACATCGAGGCTTGATGCGCAGCGGGCAAAAAGCCGTTAGTCCAAGCCACCTTACCTGTCCACGGTAAACCTCGGGGATCGGGGAGCGCGACATACTCGGGAAGATTCTGTCCCCCCGAGCCCAAGGCGTAACTGACCCACGCACCCACCGTCGGAAACGCGGGCGTCAGCGATCCACTGACCTGCATCGTCTGCCCGGCAGAGTGTTCACTCGTCGGGGTGTGCATGGCCATCAGGAACGCCATGTCATCGACATGCTGGCTCAGATAGGGCAGGGCATCCGTCACCCACCGCCCGCACTGGCCATGTTGCTTCCAGTTCCAGGGACTCTTTAGAAGAGGACCAGGGCTGCCCACCGTGCCACCGGTGATCGTGAAAGGAACGGTCTCTCCGTGCCGGCGAATAACCTCGGGCTTGTAATCAAAGGTATCGAGTTGGCTCGCCCCACCCAGCATGAAGAGTTGGATCACAGCCTTGGCGCGAGGCGGATGATGCGGGAGCAGCGCGCCCGATACGCGATCATCCCCAGCCAGAACCCCCTGCTGCCCGAGCAATGTGCTGAGCCCCAGCAAGCCCAGCCCGCCCGCTGAGTGAGCCAGAAACCCTCGCCGTGACTGCGGGTGCGGACTCACACGCTGGCAGGAGAACGGCGAACGATCGGCGTTTCGAGACATGGCACACACCTTACGGGACGAACACAAACTCGTTCGAATTCACCAGGACGCGAATCGTATTCGCCAGACCATATTGCCCGGCATAGGCCGTGAGCGTCGCCTGTTCCGCCAAACCTGCCGGGCGGGCGTACAGCCACCGGCAAGCAAGATCGATCTGGGACTCCCGATCCGGTTGTTCGGCCTCCAGACGCTGGGCAATAATTTCGCACTGTCGCAGCACAAATGAGTTGTTATAGAGGGCCAGTGCCTGCTGGGGAGTGATCGTCGTGGAACGTTGTGGAACTGACAAGGAGGGGTCTGGGGCATCGAACGCCTCCAGCAAGGGGTCGTTGACATTGCGAAACAGGAATCGGTAGATCCCCCGCCGCAGGCTGGCCGGGCTATCCACATCAAACTTTTCGTAGCTGATCTGAGGAGAGACCTCTTTGTTTGGATCGTCAAACTGAAACTGCATCACGGAGGGTCCGCCCATGGTGGGGTCCAGCCGTCCGCTGATCACTAGCAAAGCATCCCGGATCTGCTCGGCATCCAGTCGGCGACGAGACATCCTCCAGACCAGTTGGTTGTCTCCATCGATCGCCTGTGCCATGGGGTTTCCCTGGGATGACTGCCGATAGGCATGACTGGTCAGAATCATCCGATGCAGTTGTTTCAAGGAACCACCCCGATCTCTCATCTCACAGGCCAGGTAGTCGAGCAATTCGGGATGCGAGGGGGCCGCTCCCATCTGACCAAAATCGTTGGGCGTACTGACCAGCCCCACCCCGAAATGCCAGGCCCACATCCGGTTCGCGATACTGCGCCAGACGAGGGGATTGTCAGGCGAAGCCAGCCATTGAGCGAGTGCCGCCCGACGTGTTCCGTCATCGGATACCGTCTCAGGGGGGATCTGAAACGCCACGGGCATGGCCCGCATCCCGCCCGGAAGCACCTCGGGACCGGGACGCGCCACATCCCCCCGCACCAGTCGGTGAATCGGACGCGGAGCCGCTGGGCGCTGGTAATTTCGAAAGCCCGCCGCATCCCCTCCCACCGCATAAACCATCGCCAAGGGCGGCAGTTCGGCGACCACGCGATCAACAGCCAGTCGATACAGGGAACTCAACGTCTCACCTTGGAGATCCGCCGAGGGCAGTTGCCCCCCGGAGACATCCCGCACAGCGTTCACCAGATCCGGCGAATACGCCGCATCGGTCCCCTGTAAATCAGCCGCTAGAGAAACCCGCACACGCCCCAGAATGTGTTGACGCCCGTAGGTCTGCTCCAGCTTTAGCGTAATCAGGGAGCCCGCGGGAGCCGTCACGGGCTCCTCCAGCACCAGTACCGCAGCATGCGAACGCCCTTCCTGGGGATCTACCGACCAGCCTGTCGCCGGATTGCCGTCCAGTGCGTGATCAATCGACCAGCCCGCCTGATTAAAATCGGCCCGGGCCGACTTGAACTTGTAACTTCGCACTTCCGTCGGGCGATCTGCGGGAGCCACTTCGAGCTTCACTTCGGTGAGTGCAAAATTGCCGTTTTGTGGCTGCAGGCCCGGCCCCTTGTTCGGCAGCTTGTCATCCGCCAGGACTTCAATCCGCACCGCCGCAATCGGAGATTCTCCCAGCGGGCCCACCAGCGTATAGATGTCGGTCTCGACCGCTTCGGCAAAGCGATAGGACCCATCCGCCAGTGACTCGGCTGCGGGGCCCGTTGACTGTCGATTTACAGTGGCAGCCCAACGTTTCCATGGCTGCTCCGCCGTCACCGCCTGTTCGACAATACGGGAGGCCACTTCTCGCAGCCGGGTCTGCGTCTCGGGGTCCAGCGAATCCCCGCTCTTTCCCGCGTTGAGCTGTTCTCGCACCGACTTCCAGTGTTGTGCCCGCTGAACCTGTTCCGCCGAACCATAGGGCCGCTCCCCCCGAATCGCCCCAGCGAAGACCGCCTGCATTCCGTAATAATCATCTTGAGTCAACGGATCGAACTTGTGGTCGTGACACCGGGCGCAGTGCAGCGTCAGGCTGAGGAACGATGTCGCAACCGTCGTCACCATGTCATCGCGGTCCAGATTCAAGGCAATCTTCTTGCATAAGGTTCCGTCCACCTGCTCGGCGAGCGCACTCTGATTGAACGGTCCCGCCGCGAGAAAACCCAATGCCGGGATTAACTGGGGCTCTTGCGGGTAAAGGACATCGACTGCGATCTGCTCACGCACAAACCGATCATATGGAACATCGGCGTTCAATCGTTCGATGACATAATCGCGATACGGCCAGGCGTTCATCCGGGGACGATCCATCCCGAACCCATTCGATTCCCCATAGTGGGCCACGTCGAGCCACAACCGGGCGTAGCGTTCTCCGTAACGGGGAGAGTCCAGCAACCGATCCACCAGCTTTTCATAGGCATCCGGGGATCGATCTTCCACAAAGGCTGTGACCTCTTCCGGCGTTGGCGGCACGCCATGCAGGTCAAACGTTAACCGCCGAATCAGAGAACGCCGGTCCGCCTCGGGAGAGGCCCCGAGCCCCGCCTTGGTAAGCGGCCCCAGCAGGAAGGCGTCAATGGGGTGCGTTTTTCCGGAAGCTGCGGACGGCACGGGGGGGGACTTCAACAATTGCACGGCCCACCAGGAACCAGCATCCATCACCGGTTTGGAGGCGGACTGAACCACGCGTACATCAAACGCGCCCCGTTCCACCCATTGCTTTAGAATCGCGACCTCCTCCGGGGGCAGAGCCTCATCCGGCGGCATCTTGAGATCCTTGCGTTCCACAGCCTGAATCAGCAGGCTCACGGTGGGATTCCCAGGAACCACGGCGGGGCCACTGTCGCCCCCCTTTTCCCAACCGGAGCGACTGTCCAGGGTTAATCCTCCCTGCATCTCGCCTGCCACATGCGAATGGCACTCATAGCACCGCCGGGTCAGGATGGGCTCGACATTTCGTTCAAAGAATTCCGCATCCGGGGGAATGTCAGCGGCCAATCCCAGTATCGGACAACACCAACAGACAGCGAATAACAACACCCCCCGCCATGTCACCTGCCAAGACTCTGGCAAGAGAATCATCCCTGGGGTCACGGGGGGCGGTACGATCAAGGCGATACTCCAGTGGGCACAGTCACATCAACGCCACTGGATTGATTGTAGGAGTGAGTCCGGTGATCGCGAAAGAGAACCTTCCGGTTCCAGCGGGCTGAAATAGTCGAGCCCGAGATTTCGTCGACGAGCGACTCCGTAATGAAAATGCCCGCCCACTAGAACTCACTCATCCCTGTTTCTCCGCCCTCAATCGTCCCTAAGGCCAGGAATATCTCTGCCGTAATATTCTCACTGATGAAGCGAACAGCTCCATCGCACAGTATGAAATGCGTACCACCGACATGCGAGCTGCCATAACCATCACCCCGTTTATTCACCAGACCGCTCGTGGTCCCCACGACCCGTTCAATCGGTTCCGCACCCGTTGGAATGACCCCCGTCCAGGTTGAGGGCAACTGCGAAAAACGACGCTCGCCGACCAGCAGAGTCGAAGCCGCCCCATCGGTGACGTGTTCCAGTGTGATCCGGCTATTATGAAAAAACACACCGTCCCCGTCACAAGCCACTCCCACCGGCAGGGAGTAACACTCCGCAATGACTCGCTGACCAAACACTCCAACGTAATTGGTGCCGCCTAATACGGCAATTTCCTGTGCATTGTTCTGAGCCTTCCGCATTGACCAGTTGGAAAAATCGCCGTCGGATGGACATTGCAGAACCGGCAAAGCGGTTCTCAGGGCTTGTCGATGGGACGGGGCCACTTCCAGCCGCTGATTGAAATCCAATTGACCGTACAGTGTTGGCTCGCCCAGTTGGGGAAGAATCTGTACACACCATCCAAACCCATTGCTGCCACCGGCCAGATCGGGCCCCGTTTCCGGATTTGCCGCCACCCAGCCGGGCGGAAAGCACTGATGGGTATCATGGTAAGCGTGCAAAGCCACGCCCACCTGTTTCAATTGATTCTTGCACTGTGTTCGCCGGGCCGCCTCGCGGGCCTGCTGAACGGCAGGCAGCAGGAGCGACACCAGCACCGAGATCAGCATGATGACGACGAGCATCTCGATCAATGTGAACCCAAGACGAGATGAGCGAACCGGGGATAGCATGCGATCGACCTCGCGCGGACCAATGCTTCGCAGGGAACCCGGCACATTCACCTCGAGTTCCCGGAACACGAGACATACTGTGACAGCCTGCTCCTGGGCAGTCTACGGATTTCCACGGGGGAACGTTGGAGTAATTCTGAAGAATCCCCAGTCACCCCCCCCTTGCCATGCTTGCACGCCTCGCATAGGCTGCCTGAAGTGGCTTGATTTCGACCGTCAGAACTGAGAAGGCGACCCATGTCTCTCGCAACATTTTATCGGCCCTGGTTGGCGCTGGCCCTCGGAATCTCCGTGATCGGAGGAACAGCCGCTTACTCGCAAAGCAAACCCAAACCCAAGAAGCCGCCTAGCGAGTCCCAGGTCCGCACACTGGATGTCCAGGCAGAGAAAGCCAAGACCGAGTACGTCAATGGGCTGCTGACGGTCGCCAAAGGCTACGAAGAAGCGGGCCTGACCGCCAAGACGAAAGAAACCCTGGAATCAGTGCTGGCCGTGGCCCCCGAATACGAACCCGCCCGCCTGAAGCTGAAGGCCATCGAAGACGCCGTCTTCGAAGAGAACACCTTTGAGGTGGAAGTCGATGCCGGGTCGGCCTGGACGACCAGTGGACTGGTGGTCTACAAGGACAAGCCACTCCGGATCGTGGCCGATGGCACTCTGCGGGTCATCCTGAACGAAACCGTCGACGCCAAGGGGCTTCCAGAAGGCGATCCGACCAACAGTCTGGTCGGCAACATCCCGCTGGGCGGTCTGATGGGCGTCGTCAATAACCCCCGCGTGAATCCCCGCGATCAGAAGCTCGAACCATTCCTGGTCGGGAACGAGTTGGAACTGCGTCCACGGGGGGATGGCATTCTGTTCTTCAAGATCAACCTCCCCCCGAACACTCAGTCCAAAGGCAAGATCCGACTGGAAATCAGTGGAAACGCCACCAAGCTGACGGGCAGCGGCAGCAACTAGAGCAACTTCAGGGTGGGCTGACCAGAATGTCTGCCCCACCGATCCGTGGCACTGATTTTCCGGTCGGAGCGAACGGAACACGGAATTTGATCGCGCACTCTGTCGTCGTTCAGAATTCAGGTTGAGTCCCTCTGCCACTGGGCGATCACTCCTTGCTGGAACCGGACGCGAGCGAGTTTCAGCGGAATCGTCGAACCTGACTACTGAGCGGTAACGAAGCCGTGAGCAGCCCCCGGAGTTCACCGCATTATGTGGAGTAGCCCGCGTCTTTCGACTCAGCATGTCGCCGCCGCCTGTCGATCGCTGGCGACTTCGCTGAGAGCGGGCATCCCCGTCGTTAAGGCTTTCGAAATCGCAGTCAGCAAGTCCGGCGACGCCCACTTGCGGCGGATCATGCAGGATGTTGCCACTCAGTTGCGAGCAGGCAGTGATATCACCGATGCCTGTCGGCAGTACGACGGGGTCTGGCCGGATCTGTTCATTCATATGGTGGATGTGGCCGAACGGACAGGATCGCTGCCCGAAGTGCTGCGATCTCTGGCGGAACATTACGAAAACAATCTCCGGCTGATCCGCAATTTTCGCAGCCAGATGATCATGCCGATGGTCCAGCTCTTCGCCGCGGTCGTCCTCGTGGCGTTTCTGTTGTGGTTGATGGGCGCAATCATGCTGGGAGACTTTACGGGCAAGATTGAAGATCAGAAAACGCCGCTGGTGTCGGTACTCGGACTGCACGGCACCTCGGGGGCGATTGCCTGGCTCACGGGATGGGCCGCTGTCATTGCCGGGATGTACGTGGGATATCGGGTGGCCAGCCGATCCACGCCCGTGATCGCCCGCCTGCACCGGGTGATGCTGGGCGTGCCCGTGGTCGGGGCATGTCTTCGATCATTCGCGATCGCCCGGTTCTCCTGGTCCTATGCCCTCACCCAGGAGGCTGGCCTGCCGATTGGGGAAAGCCTGGAAACAAGTCTGGCTGCGACGGACAATTTCGCTTTTCGCGAGGCGGCCTCACAAATCGAATCCGATGTCATGAGCGGGGCCGAACTCAGCGAGGCCCTGGGCAATAGTCAATTGTTTCCCGAGGACTTCATTCAGATCGTGCATGTCGGCGAGACAAGTGGCACCGTTCCAGAAACCTTGCAGCGGCTCAGCCCGGACTTCGAAGAGCAGGCTCGCCGCAGCCTCAGCGCCCTCACCGCAGCTCTGGCGTGGTCGATCTGGGCGATGGTCGCTGCTTTCATTGGATTTATTGTGATTTCAGCGGTCATGGCCTACGCCAATTTGATTCAAGGCATGATGTAGCACACGGGACAGGCTTATGACTCATCCCCGGGGGCCAATGCCAGGACCAGCGACTCTGCCTGCCGCAACCAATGCCGCATCCGCTCGGGGTCGGAAAAATCGAGATCCGATTTGGTCAGTGCGATACCGACTTTCTGAGTCAGCGGATCAAGCAACCGAGCCATCTCCGCCAGCTGTGTCGAGTCTGCCTCATGCCACCGGGTGAAGTCCCGGAGCAGTTCCCCAAACAGATCCTGCCCGCTGCGAAGTGCCTCGATGTCGACGGGCGGGCAGGTTTCAATTTCGACTTTCTCAATCCATACGTCCGACCATTCATTCGCCACGTTCCGAATCTCGTGGACGACCTGACTCTGGTCTTGAGCCGTCTGGCACTCGCGGTGAAAGGCACACCGTCCGGTCAGAATCACGCGGACCGCGACAAATCGCCCTTCAGCGGCTTCGCGACACGCCTCCAATTTTTCCCGCACGCATTCAATGACGACGTTCCGTCCGGCAGTGGCCGGCAACTCGATCTGGACGATATGCCAGCGCAGCACATCGATGGCCCGAAATTCACTCCGCACCGATCGTCCATCGATATCGACCAGTAGACACCCCTTGGCCCCGGTCTCCTTCACGTGACGTGCCTGGGCACAGCCAGAGTACGCGATCCGCGGCGATTCCCGCACCGTCCACTGGGCATGAATATGTCCCAGGGCCCAGTAGTCATACCCTTTGGCAACGAGCGTCTCGATGGTGGTCGGTGCATAGACATCATGGCGGGCATCGCCCGCCAGACTCGTGTGCAACAGACCAATGTTCATACATCCCGAGACTGCGGCGGGATAATTCTGTGCAATGTCGTACGGACATTCCCGCGCATTGAATCCCTGACCGTGCAGGGCCACTCCAGTGGCGGCATCGATGCAGGTGCCCGGACTGTCCGTTGGGAACTCCCGCACATTCGAGGGCCAGGTGATCTTCCGGGGAACTTCCGTTTGAGCGTCGTGGTTACCTCGGATCAGATAGACGGCAATCTTCGCCTTTTCCAGTCGCCGAAACTGGCGTGCGGTCCAGATCCCTGTTTGAATGTCGGTCCACTGCCCGTCGAACAGATCCCCGGCAATAACAACGAATGCCACCCGCTCATCCAGGGCGAGTTGAATCAGGTTTTCGAGGGCC
This sequence comes from Planctomycetota bacterium, assembly GCA_003671275.1. Taxonomy (GTDB): domain Bacteria; phylum Planctomycetota; class Planctomycetia; order Planctomycetales; family Planctomycetaceae; genus TH-plancto1. The sequence continues at coordinate 8,496 of QWPB01000115.1, forward strand.
ACCCGGGTCGCCTGACGCAACGTCTCGACCGGAGCCCCCTCGTACTGATCCAGCCCCTTGAGCTGACAGTCGAGGTGCAGATCCGCCGCATGAATAAAGCGGAACGACTTCATGAACCAACCTCACGGAAAACGGAAGAGAATGCCACGACTCCCCGGGAGCAGGGGACGACGGGACTTCATGGATCGCCCTTCACCGTTTCGACACGTCCCGTGGCCAGCATGACGAGCCGCGTCGAAATTCGATCCGCCGAGAGTTTATAGATCCGTGCAATGGCCCGCGCGTACGAACGCATCTGATCCCGGTACGCGGAAATTCTCTCCTGGACCGCCAGCGTCTCATCGCCCGGCAGGGCATCCGTTTTGAAATCCAGCAGGTCGGCTGCCAGAACCTGACCATGACGACGAAGCAGCACGAGCCGGTCGATCATCCCCGACAGCAGTTGTCCGGCGTCTCCCACGGCAAACCGCCGTTCTCGGTCCAGTTCCAGATCGTACGGCCCCACAGCCAGTTCCTGCAAAACAGCGGGCGAGAATAGCCCGCGTGGCGGCTGATAATTCTGGCGAGACAGGGCCAGCGCGACTGCGGGCTGTCGTAATAACGCCTGAAATTGGGGCAGACAGCGATCCAGATTCAGATGTTCGGCTCCCAACGCCATCCCCACCTGCCGCAGTTCATCCTCGTGGGGACGCCCCTCGTCGAGCCATCCCACCCGCTCGAACCAGGCATGAAACAACGTTCCACGGTCAATCCCACCGGAAGGCTCATCGAGTTTCAGAACGGTCGATATTCGAACCGGGGTCGACTTTCCCGACATCTGCGACGGCACGACCCGTTCCATACCGCGTCGTCGTCCACCGGTGAGCGGGACAAACTGAATCCGGGGGAGTCCTGATTCCATCTGCGCAGCAGCCTCTTCAGGCCGCTGTTGTAACTCTGGACAACGATCAAACCAGCGAGCGTCTCCCGTCTCGTAAAGAATGGACCGGGCCGTCGCTGGCTGCCGTCGTCCCAGTCCGGTCTGCAATAGTCCCACGTATGACTTGGGAGTGCTCTTGGTGCGAGCGATTGGCACGATCAGATGCAGGGCATGCACTGCCCGCGTCATGGCCACATACAACAGACACAGACTATCCACGACGTGCGACGCTTCCGTCTGCTCGTAGGCTTGCTGGAGTTCGGGGGGCAGCAGTGGATGCAGCCCTTTCGTGCGATAGATCAGAACCCGGTCGGGCGGTTCAGCGGGGGAGGGGCTAGCCGTTAAGTAGTCGGGAGTCTGAATCAGGTCCGTGTCCAAGTCTGGCAGGATGACAATATCGAACTCCAGCCCCTTGGATTTGTGGATCGTCATCAACTGAACACGCGAGGTGGAGCGATTCTCAACCCGCTCGTTTTCGACCCAGCGAATGAAGTCTCGAGGGCGTGTCGAGGGCAGATGCCGTTCGGCCAGTTCCAGCAGTTGCCGCATCCGCTCACGATCTCGCGGCTCGACACTCGGAGCCAGAGTCATCACCCATCGCTGCAGCGTCGGAACATACCCATCCGACAACAGCTTTCGCCGAACGTGAACCGAGAGCATGATCGCGGCGGCATCGTCATCCCAGGTGGCCAGCTGGAGCTGGTCCGCCAACGGGGAATGGGCCACATGGTACCGGGCCACTCGATCACCCGGATGATCGGCAATCCGCAGTACCGACAACAGCAGCTGGACCGCCGCCGAATCCATTACCAGACTGCCCCCCTCTTCACTAAATTCGATCTCTCTTTGCCTCAGTTCATGGGCCAACCCACGAATACGATCATTCGACCGAAACAGGACTCCCACGGTCGCGGCAGGGCAACCCCGAACCAGATCAGCGATCCTCTCGGCGGCCAGCGCAAGAACCTGTTTCGAGTGGTCATCCTTGGTTGGTTTGGCAGCTTCCTCATTCAATGGGGGGGAATCAGCGACTTCCAGACAGACATACCCGGGCAGTTCATTCCGCGCTGTGGTGTGCCGGGGCACAGCCTGGCACCAATCCGAAATCGCCCGCGAGAGCGTCTCGAAATCGTCACTCCCCACCAGCGATGCGAACGCCTGATTGACAGCCTCGATGACGGCGGGGGATGACCGGCGGCTTTCATCCAGAGATATCTTCTCGACACCCGGTAGCTGACTTTGGAGAGTATCGAAGATGGCGGCTCGGCCACCGCGAAAACTGTAGATCGCCTGTTTACCGTCTCCCACACAGAAAAATGTTTTGCCGGATATCTGGGTTGTTTCTTCGGCAAACGGCTGCAAAACATTCCATTGAGCCAGTGAGGTATCCTGAAACTCATCAAGCAGCAGATGATCGAAATGAGCATCAAGCCGATACCCGACCGATGCCACGGATTGCTGGGCCAGCCGCTGCGATAGCAGGCGGGGAATATCATCAAAGGCCAGCATCCCTTCGCGAGCCTTCAACTCGTTCAGAACTCGATGCACGCGGTCCAGCGTCTGCCACGTACCGTGCGTCTGATTCGCCCATACCTCGGTCACCATGGCCCGTGCATGTTCCATCAGCGGACGAAATGCCTCGATCAATTCGGGCGGAATCTCCCGGCTGTAATATTGCGTTTCCTGCTGCAGCAGCTTGGCCGGAATCCCATCCTTCAGGAACAGATCCCACGCGCGACTGGTCAGTTGTTCCAGATTTTTGGCAATGGCGTTGGCATAGTTTTTGTTAACCTCCTGCTTTGTGCGCACAATCTCGCGACGACTGTCCAAGACCGCAATGGCCGCTTCCAATTCCAGATCGGACAGTTTGCGTCCGGCCCCGTTTGCCAGTTGCATCCAGGCAGACTCCTGGGTCATCTGATAGGGCTGAGTGAAATTGCGAACGGTATCGCGAATCAGCTCATGCACACGGCGGCTGGTCTGCCCTTTGCTCAGCATGTGCATCAGCCGATGGGCCTCCTCCCGACCACTTTGGCGAAGCACGGTGTCGATGGCCTGATCCATCAGGCGTACGCCTTCCACAGACTCGATCAACCGCCATCCGGGAGGCATCCCGAGTTCCAGTGAATGGCTACCAGCCATCTGGGCAAAGACCGCATCCAGAGTACCAATCCGCGCCCGATGCAGATTCCGGGTCAGGTGACGCAGTAGCCCCAGACATTCCTCCCGCGTGATCGGCGGAAGTCCCACAAACTTCTGCAGCAGTGCCAAGGCTCCCGCATCGCACGCAGCCCCCGCCAGCCGCAGCAACACCCGTTCGAAGATTTCGCCCGCAGCCTTGCGAGTAAAGGTGGTGGCAAGAATGCGATCAAGGGCCCCGGTCCGGAGCAGCATCAGGTATCGATTGGTCAGCTGGAACGTCTTGCCCGACCCGGCGGAGGCCAGGATCAGAAGGCGTGGCTGCTCGATGACCACGTCTACGGATACACGGGTTTCTCTGGAACTATTGATACGATCGGACGACATGACAACCGGTGTGCTAATCGAACCGTCATCCGTGGGACGCGAAGGGGGTACGGGACTCATACCACGGCCTCCCGATTCATGACCCCGTCCTGACAGATCGGTCCGAATTCCGGGTGTGACTTCGTCGGACGATCCAGCTCGACCCAGAACTCACCCCGTAGAATCTGACAAGCAGTCTGCCGAGCCACCTCATCGGCAGATGTCAGATCCTCTTGACTCCAGTCGGCGGGTAGCCAGTCCAGCTTGTCGTGATCTCGGGGGATGGAGATATACCCCAGGGCCACTTCGCCACACACTCCGACCTCCGCCGCCAGATGTCGATAGATTGGCAACTGAAGGTCCACCCACTCACCACGTACCCGGTGAGCCCGTTCGGGCGTTTTCCCTTCCTCGCCGGTCTTGTAATCGATAATCGCCCAGCGGTGATCGTCGCGATGCCAATCGATCCGGTCGATGCGCCCCACCACCTCAATCGACTGCATCTCTCCCAATGGCAAGGTCCAGTGGCCCTTGAGTTCGGTGTAGGCCACCTCCCACCCGTCCCGTGTCCGTTCCGCTTGCCATTGGGAGAATGCCTTGAGCCGATCTCGAGCCTGTTCGATCTGGATACGCACAGGAAACAATGGGTCTCCGCCGTATAACTCATCTGCACTCTGTTCCAGCTGCTGTTCGAGGTATGTCGCGATCGCTGCATCATCCTTCGAGTGCCGCCAGCGACTCTCGCCAAAGCACTTCAACACGCGATGAATCAGGTTTCCAAAGTCACGGGCATTCAGTTCCTCGACGTCGTCATCCAGCGTGTCAAGTTTCAGCACATGCTTCAGATAAAAC
>QWPB01000043.1 GCA_003671275.1 Planctomycetota bacterium
CGAACGACTGACCACCACCCTCGCCGGCTGGCACTGGCTCGCCTTCCTCGGACTGATGCTCAGAAAAATGATCTTTCAAAGTGCATAACAGGCTCTAGTCTGGGATTGGTTCTGTATGTGATGCTGGCGGGGCGTTTTCCCTATCCCGAGAGTGAAACCGATCTTTATATCCGCTCGGTGGCTACTCGGGTGCCGCGTCCCATTCGATCGATCGTGGATAGCATTCCCGCCGAACTGGAAAAAATCTGCATGAAGGCGTTGGCGTTCTCGATCGAGGACCGGTACTCCACGTGTCTTGAGTTTGCCGAGGATCTGGCCCGATGGCGCGAACAGAATCAGCTTGCGGTGGAATCGTCGTCGCGGGTTCCCCTGGCTCCGCAGGTTGCCGAAGAACGCCTCCCGGGTAATCGCCGGAATGTCTACGGACTCATGGCAGTTGTAACGGTCGTGCTGGGCGGTCTCGTGTTTGATCGCTGGACCCGCTACACGCCTGATACTCACGAAACGACATCCCCGACACAACACGTGGACACTATTACTGGAGATCAGGCGGCTCCCCAGCCAGGAAATCCCGAGGCGGTGGAGCCCCCGGAGACGATCGACGGATGGAGACAGTTATTGAATCGAGAGCCGCGCGTTGTCGCATGGGAAGTGATGTCCGGTCGATCCGCCCCGCATTTTGATCGTGAGCGTCAGCGATTTCAGGTCGGATCAAAATACTCCCGTTGTGTCCATGAGTGCGGCGAGTCCAATGGATCTCCGTTTCAAATGAGAACCATCATTCGTGTCTCCGACTGGGTTGGATTCGCGGGTGTCTTCTGGGGGTTGCGAGAAGACCCGAAAGCCTTTCCGGACAAGGATTACCTGGCCTATGCCATTGAATACTACAAGGATGACAAACAGGAGCCTTCTCGGCTGGTGTTTCGAGAGATTCGTATGAGGCGGTTCGATTTTGAAACGGTTCGAGAGTATGGCGGTTCTGTTTTGTCAGACATCCCGATCCCGACTCCCGTTCAACTCGAAATGCCACTCGATATCGATGTTCAGAAAAGAAAAGTCTCGGTGCTTTGGGGGACTGGACAACGGTGGGAGCCTGATTTTAGATTGGATACCGATAGTTTGCTGACTGATGGGCAGTCAGCCGTGGGGGTGACAGGACAAGGAGCGGATGTTGAGTTCCGTTCGTTGTCCATCCACGAAGACGCTATCAACCCTTGAAAGTCCTGATGCGAAAGTTGAGTTGGCTATGAGTAATGATTGCCAAGGTGTCTCAATGGAGGCGGTAGTTCTTATGACGGCTGATCCTGTGGTCTATGATAAGGTTTCGTGGCCTTCTCCCCCGCCGCCGATGCAGCCTTCGGGGTGCATCGTCCAGTTTAAGGTCAAGATTTCGATTCCGCTGGCACCTCCTACTCCGACAACGTCGCAATATGCGACTGGAGTCAACGCTGTTGCAAAAGTGATCGACGGGTCCGGAAACAGTACGCCCTCTTCCGACATACCAATGAACAAAGTGGTGAATCCGGATCCGTTCAATACGGACCCGTGGTGGACATCCGGGGATGCACAGGTGTACGTGCCCATGGGGAGCACGTTGAAGGTCTTTGTGAAACGCACGGTCATGACGAACGATGGTACACCTTCTCCCGAGGTCTCCGTCCCCGTTTGCTGATAGTGCTTCATGATGGTGCCGGTCATTTTGTCAGCATTGACCGGCACCTTCGATTATTGATGTTCTGGTACTGGTTTTCGGATCCCTGTCGGGCAGAGCTCCATCCGGAATGTGTGTCACTTTCCGGAGAATGAGAGTTCGCCCGCTGGCTTTGCATCGGGCTACCGCACGTCCAGACAGACAAGCTCCCCGTCCGACGATCGGCAGTAGATTCGACCATTTGCCAGAACTGGTGAGGTCCAGCATTCCCCGCCCAGGACCTGTTGTTCCGCGATGCGGGTGTACTCTGTCGGGTGAGCCTTCACCACGGACAGCATTCCTGTATCACTCAGTACCAGCAGCTTGCCGTCGGATGCAATCAGTGACCCCGCCCCGCAGCCGCGCTGGGACCATTTCAGTTCGCCGGTCTTCCACTCGATGCACCGCAAGGCACATTGGCTGGGATTGTGTGAGTTGCCGTGGATGCCATACAGATGCCCTTCCCAGAGTACGCAGTTGTTCATGTGGTTGGCCATCTGTGTGTTTTCATACACCTGAGTCACCGAACTGCCATCAAACCTCAATAGCTCGCAGCCTCTTTTGTAGCCCGTGGAGATGAACAGCTCGTTTCCCACGGCAATGGGCGTCGTCGAATTGGTGTCGTAAGAAGTCTTCCACTCACTGGTCACGACATTGCGCCCCGTAGCCAATTCGACAATCTGTACATTCTCGTTATTCAAACTGGCTGCATACGATTTGCCGCCGATGTTGAACAGTTCGGGGGTTCCGTAACCGAGTTTGTAGCGACCGGCGTGCCACAGCTGTTCGCCACTCGACGGAGAAAAAGCGGCGATTCCTCCTGATTCGACCAGCAGCATGTTGTCGGAGACCACGACCGACGAACTGAACCCCCACTCAGGCACCTTACTGGCCGTCAGACCCACGAGCTTCTGTTTCCATAGCACCTTTCCGTCTGCGGCCTGTAGGGCCATCAGCTGGCCATCTTTGCTGAGAGTGTAGACGCGGTCGCCGGACACGGTCGGGGTGGAGGCCGGGCCGCCCTTATGCAGGTTGTCTCGAATTTCGGCGGGGTACGGATGCGACCAGATCTCATCGCCCGTCAAGGCATCCAGACAGACGATGGTCTCCTGTCCGTCACGATAGCCGTTCGTGTAGAGTCGCTTCCCGGCCACTGAAATAGTGCAGTACCCGGTGCCGACGTTCCTCTTCCAGACAACGGGCGCGGGTGACGTCGACCAATCGCTTTTCCAGCCGGTTTCCGCGGAGATTCCCGTTCGCTGTGGACCGCGCCAGTGGGGCCAGTCGTCTCCCCTGATGACGCTTGTCGCCAAGGCCACCATCAGCAGTCCCAGATACCACTGACTCCACTGTCTGCGGGTCGTTGAACGCATATCGGCTCACTCCGCCCTCAGGGGCGATTAGTTCCATTCGGGGTTGTCAGGATGATTCGGCAGTAACCGATTGGCTCGGTGAACGTGCTCGATCAGCTCTTCCCAGACGGCGTAGGGGTTGTCAGCAAACACATTTTCCAGAGTGGCTCGGACGACAAACCAGTCACCCCGGGCCAGCTCTTCTTCGAGTTGCCCCGCGCTCCAGCCAGCGCATCCCGAAAAAATTCGGAATCGAATCAGATCATCAACCAGCGAGCCGCGAATGACGCTTTCGAACACGTCTGAGCAGCTGCCGATGAACAGATCACGAATAATCGGGGTTTCCTCGGGGTCGAGTTCCTGGGAGTTGTGCAGAATGAAAAGAGCCGATGTCTCGACCGGGCCGCCGAGGTAGACGGTCCCGGTGTCATCATCGAGTTCAAAGTGTCCCGCTAATGCCGATTGAACAGAGACGGAGCTGGGGCGATTGATGACCAGCCCCATGGCCCCTTCGTCGTTGTGTTCGACAAGAAGGACCGCTGCTTTGAAGAAATTGGGATCCTTCAGGCGGCTTGTCGCGACCAGGATATGACCTCGCAGTGTCGCGGACATTCCGTTGACCCGATGAAAAAAGAAGAGAAGACGGGCCCGCTTCCGCGAACCGGACAAGTCTCAGTATACGGAGCCCCTGATCGCCGGGAAACGGCAGCTATTCACGAACTCCGGTGTCTCACCACCCATCGGAGCCATGAACAGGTCGTTCCCATCGTTACGATCCACAGATTTTTTGCCATCGGTGGTTTCGCCCCTGACCGGCATGAGCGGCCCGTGGTTCTTACTGAAATGCCAGAGGGGACGACATAACATCTTTTATGTTCTCTGCTTACGCTGGAGTCTTGGTGGATTGCGATTCGGCAGCTGGCCGGTTGTCTTCTTGCTTTTGAAGTCCCGCTGGAATAGAGTCACGGGAGCGTTCCGCTCCGGGGAGCGAGCGCAAGGGGCGCGGTCTGTCGCGATACCTGATGAGATCCCCTGGGAATGTCACCATGCGGCGTCGTGTTGTTGTTACCGGAATGGGCTGTGTTACTCCGATCGGTAAAACGGTCGAAGAGGTGTGGAAAGCCTTGCAGGCCGGTGCCAGCGGAATCGATTACATCACGCACTTTGACGCCTCGAACTTCCCCACGAAGTTTGCCGCCGAAGTGAAGAACTTCGATCTGGGGCTGTACGTGCCGGACACCGAGCGGTTCTCGGCCACTGGACGCAACATCCGTTACGCCATTGGTGCCGCCACGCAGGCGGTCCAGCAGGCCGGCGTGAACGACCTGAAAGACCCCACGCGATTTGGGGTGTACCTCGGTGCCGGGGAAGGTCAGCAGGACTTTTATCTGTTCATGCGGCTGATTGCCCTGTCCCAGCGAAACGGCTCCTTCGACATGGAGCAGTTTACGAAATACGGTCTGCAGTATCTGAATGCCAAGGAAGAAATGGAGCAGGAACCGAACATGCCTGCCGGACATCTGGCCAGTCTGTTCAATGCCCAAGGCCCCAATCTCAACTGTCTGACCGCTTGTGCCGCCAGCAGCCAGGCTATCGGTGAAGCGACGGAAATCATCCGGCAGGGCGAAGCCGATGTCATGCTCTCTGGCGGAGCCCACAGCATGATTCACCCTTTCGGCGTTACAGGATTCAACCTGTTGACGGCCCTGTCGACCAATAACGCTGATCCGCGGGGCGCATCGCGTCCGTTTGACAAGGACCGGGACGGCTTCGTACTTGGTGAGGGGGCCGCGATGCTCGTTCTCGAAGAGCTCGAACACGCCAAGAGACGGGGGGCGAACATCCTCGGAGAAGTCGCCGGGTATGGTTCCACCGCGGATGCCTTCCGGATCACGGATATTCATCCCGAAGGCCGCGGGGCGACTGCTTGTATCAAGCTGGCACTGAAAGACGCCGGGGTCAACACGGACCAGATCGACTACATCAACGCTCACGGCACCAGCACTTCGGTCAATGACAAGATCGAAACGCTGGCCATCAAGCAGGCGTTGGGCGAGTATGCCTACAAGACGCCGGTCTCCAGCACGAAGAGCATGATGGGCCACCTGATTGCCGCTGCGGGTAGCGCCGAGGCGATTGTCTGTCTGCTGGCGATGCGGGATGGCATTCTGCCTCCGACGATGAACTACACCACCCCGGACCCGGACTGCGATCTGGATTACGTGCCGAACAAGTTGCGGGAGGCCAAGGTCGAACGCACGCTGTCCAACAGCTTCGGCTTCGGCGGCCAGAACGTGTCGCTGGTGTTCACCGCATTCAAGGGCTGACACTTGAGGGAGCGGATCCCCACCCGTGGACGGTCACGACCTCTCTCGTGAAATGACTAACAGGCTCCGTTCGCAGCTGCGAATGGAGCCTGTTTCTTTGGAATGTAACGCGATCAAGGGATTAGCGAATCGCGTAAATGGCGTCGTAGGTCCGCATATACAGGGTGCCGTTGGAAATCACTGGTGAGGCCGTTTGTGGTTCCCCCAAGTCATTTTCGCTGAGTAGCTCGAACGTCGGTCCCGCCTTCACGACGGTACACACCCCGTCACGGGCCGTGAAGTAGATTTTGCCTTCACTCACCACGCCCGATGCCCGGTGCTGGGCATTGTGGATGCGGGTTTCGTATTTCTTTTCTCCGGATTTCAGGTCGAGGCAAAGCAGCCGCCCGTCATTCATGCACAGGTAGACGAGTCCATCCAGAATCACGGGGCAAGAGACATCCGGTGTGCGGTCACCCACCCAGCGGACGGCGTCTTCCTTGCCGGTGATGTTCCCAGTCAGCACATTCGTCTGCAGTCCCAGAACCGGACCGCCCTTGGCAGTCGGTACCACCACAAACCCTTCCGATGCCGTGGGGGTGGCGACAAACCGCAGCGTGCCATCGTAGTTCTTGTTGTACCGCGACGGGCCATTCAACTCATCCAGTCGCCAAATCTCCTTCCCATCTGCCAGGGAGTGCCCGACGGTGCAGTCACCGCCATGGGTCACCAGATGCGGCGCGGGGCCCGGCACCAGTATCGGCGAGCTGTAGGCGTGCTTGCACTCTTCCTTGGGGCTCTGCTGGCGGTCAATTGCCCAGATCTGCTGGCCAGTGGCCGCTTCCAGTTTGATCACCTTGCCCACAGTGTAGTCTTCACGCCACGCTCCGTGGATCAGTTGCAGGTAGAGGGCACCTTCATGCAGGATGGGGGTTGAGGTCATCCCAAACTGAATGTCGATTTTTCCGTAACGTTCCTCGACGTTGAACTGCCAGACGATCTTTCCGTTACGGTCCAGGCAGGCCAAGTCTCCATTGCCGAAGAAGACCCATACATGTTTTCCATCGGTCGAAGGAGAGGGCGATGCCGAGTTCCCTTCGCCGGCACGGGCATCCTTATTCCCGGTACCGATCTTGGTTTTCCAGAGCGTCTGGCCAGCTGTCGATGCGCAAAGTGTGACCAGATCGTCTCCTTCGGATGAAGTGAGATAGATCCGGTCTTCCCAGATGACGGGAGTGGAACCGCCCTGGCCGGGCAGGGGAACCCGCCAGGCAATGTTCTTGTCCTTGGCCCAGCTGCCTTTGATTCCCGTCTCCGTGGAGAGACCGTTGTGCCGTGGTCCCCGCCATTCTGGCCAGTTTTCAGCAGAAGCCGTCGTTCCAGCGAAACTCAATGTCAACGCAGCAGCACACCAGCGGGAGATCGTCATGAAGCAGCCCTCAGAGAACGCGCGGACAGCATCAGCCGATCCGCAAGATGTGATGATTGTGGCGTGGAAGGTATTGATAGACAACTATTGTTGCGAAAGGTTTGCCTCGCGGAGGTAATTGTTTGACCAGATCCGAACGAGCCCATTCGACATCGATCAGCTGTCGCAGCCAACGATGAGAACCGATTCGGAAATGGCATCCATCAGGCGGCGGGGAAGAATGCCAGCCCCACTGGTCAATGGCACAGGCAATCCGGTTCGGACAGAAAGAGATGATCGATCAATTGGGGGCCAACCGAACACGGCAGTATTTCTTCTTGCCCACCCACACCATCAAACCATCGGTCACTGTAATCAGTTGATCGTACTTCTCGATCTTGGTCTTGGTCTCCGTCAGTGCTGCCGCCCCCTGGTCAATCTGCCTGCGGGCATCGCTGGTCGAGGGGCAGAGTCCCAATTGCTTCAGCAGGTTCGCCGCCGGGATCTGGCCGTTAGTCAAGCTGGCAGCGGGGAGTGCGACTTCGGGGATGTCGGTCGGCAGGGCTCCTTCGCTGATCTCTCGCTGCCAGCGGTCGGCGGCTTCGGTGGCCAGGTCTGCCGAGTGGTATTCGCCAATCACAGCCTTCGCGAGGGCGATCTTCGCAGCCTTCGGATGACCGGCCAGCAGCAGCTCGACTTCGGCGAGCGGGATATTCGTCAACAGCTCGAAGTACATCTTCAGGCAGGCATCGGGCACCTGCATGAACTTCTTCATCATGTCGTACGGTGACTCGGCGATCCCGATGTAGTTGCCCAGGCTCTTCCCCATCCGGCGGACCCCATCGAGGCCCACCAGAATCGGTGACATCACGCCGATTTGCTGTGACAGCCCCTGCCCCTGCTGCAGGTCGCGGGCCAGCATGAATGAGTACAGCTGTTCGGTCCCGCCCAGCTCGATGTCGCTGCGGATTTTAACCGAGTCCCACGCCTGCATGATGGGGTACAGGCACTCATGCAGGTAGATCGGTGTCTCGCTGGCGAACCGCTTCGAGAAGTCATCGCGGGTCAGCATCTGGGCCACGGTGACCTTGCTGGTCAGCTCCAGAATCTCGGCAAACGACATCGACCCGAACCAGTCACCGTTGCGGTGGACCTCGGCATTCGAGAGGTCGATGACCTTGCCGACCTGTTCCAGGTAGGTCTTGGCATTGGCTTCGACTTTCTCGACGGTCAGCCGGGCGCGGGCCTGATCGCGACCGCTGGGGTCACCGACCAGTGCGGTGTAGTTGCCGATGATGATGACGGCCTGATGTCCCAGCTCCTGAAACTGCCGCATCTTTCGCATTGGGACCGTGTGGCCCAGATGCAGATCGATCCCGGTCGGATCGATGCCGTACTTGATGCGCAGCGGCGTGCCGGTATCGCGGCTCTTCTGGAGCATCGCGGCCAGTTCGGCCTCGGGGACGATCTTCTCAACACCACGGCGGATGATCGCCAGCTGGTCGGCAACGGGGGGAAACGGCATGAATCGGTTCGGTACGAAAGAGTGAGTGGTGAAGGGCGGATTCTATCGTCCGGCAGGGCAGGGGAAGCAACTCGACGAGAGTCATTCACAACCACGGGCAGGTAGTCATATCACATGCCGTGGAGAATGGAATCGTAAGCCGGTCAAAGGGAAGCTGGCTACTTGACAATGATTCGTCAGGGGGGGCACCAGCCACCGAAGCATGGCAACGCAGATTTCTCCTGCCATCCGTCAGCCTGTGAACTCGCCTGTTACGAGCTCATGGCTGGGCACAGGCGATCTCCTGCGAGGTTGGCAGAATCTTCTGATTGAAACCCCGTACTATTCACGGGGCTCCTCGGACACCTTCCCCGACGAGAAAGTCACTCTCGTCGGGAGTCCACTGACTCATCCCTCACTACGTGGAGCAGTGCACTCAGTCCAGGGCATTCTCGCTCACGCCGTCCGAGGATCGACCTTGTCCGGGTTGATGCCGAGGTCTTGCAGAGCTCGTGGCAGTTTCGCCTTATCGAACCCGCCCTGCTTCGAGAGGGCCTGCAGCGCGGCGTAGGCGGTGCATTCGGCGTCGATTTCGAAGTGGCGGCGGAGGGCCTGGCGGGTGTCGCTGCGACCGAAGCCATCGGTGCCGAGGACGGTGTAGTCGCCGGGGACCCATTGGCGGATTTGATCGGCGACGGCGCGGACGTTCTCGCTGGCCGAGATGAACGGGCCCGTGTTGCCTGCCAATACTGTTTCGAGGTAGCTCTGCTTCGGCGTCTCGGTCGGGTGCAGGCGGTTCCAGCGGTCAGCTGCGAGGGCGTCGCGGCTCAGCTCGTTGAAGCTGGTCACGCTCCACACATCGCTCCCGAGGCCGTACTTGTCCTTGAGCAGTTTTTGTGCCCGCAGCACGCTGGGCAGCGCGGTGCCGGAGCCGAGCAGTTGCGGTCGGATTTTCTGACCTGCTCCGGAGTCGACGCTTGACAACCGGTAGATCCCTTTGAGGATGCCGTTCTCGACGCCATCGGGCATCGCGGGCATGCTGTATTGCTCGTTGTAGATCGAGATGTAGTAGAAGATGCTCTCGTTGTCGACGTACATCCGGCGCAGACCATCCTGGATGATGACAGCCAGTTCGTAGCCGTAGGCCGGGTCGTACGCGATCAGGTTCGGCACGGTGCTGGCCATCAGTTGGCTGTGACCGTCTTCGTGCTGAAGACCTTCGCCGTTCAGGGTGGTTCGTCCGCTGGTGGCTCCCATCAGGAACCCCTTGCAGCGTGAGTCCGCTGCCAGCCAGATCAGGTCGCCGACCCGCTGGAATCCGAACATTGAGTAGTAGGTGTAGAACGGGATCATCTGGACGCCGACGTTGGCGTACGCGGTTCCTGCCGCCACGAAGGAGCCCATCGCTCCGGCCTCGTTGATCCCCTCTTCGAGGATCTGGCCGTCGAGGGCTTCGCGGTAGTACATCATGTTCGGCGAACCGTCCGGCATCTGCTTGTCGACCGGCTCATACAGCTGGCCCTTGCTGGAGTAGATACCGACAGCGTTGAACATCCCCTCGAAGCCGAAAGTCCGGGCCTCATCGGGAATGATGGGGACGACGCGTTTACCGATCGCCTTGTCCCGCATCAGGCTCTGCATGATTGTGCCGAAGACCTGCGTCGTGGAGCTGGTTGAGTTTTCGGAACCCTTCAGAGGGCGAGCGTAAGCGCGATCTTCAAGGGCCGGGACTGCGAGCTTTTCGTCGGTCGGCTTCCGTGCGGGTACCGCCCCGCCGAGTTGATCGCGCCGCGCCCGCATGTAGGCAATCTCCGGGCTGTCGTCCGCCGGCTTGTAGTAGGGGATGTCGTCGATCTCATCATCTGGCACCGGGATGCTGAACCGGTCACGGACATGCCGGACGGAGTCATCCTTCAGCTTCTTGGCGTTGTGGGCGATCATCTTGCCCTCTGCTTCGGAGCCGAGGCCGTACCCCTTGATCGTCTTGGCCAGGATCACGGTCGGTGCGCCCTTGTGCTCGGTCGCGGCCTTGAACGCGGCGTAGACCTTCTCCGGGTCGTGGCCACCGCGGCGCAGCTTCTTCAGCTGTTCGTCGCTGAGGTGATCGACCATGGCCTGGAGTTCGGGGGTGTTGAAGAAGTGGTCGCGGATGTAGGCTCCGTCGGCGGAGATGTAGTTCTGGTACTGGCCGTCGACGATCTCGCCCATCCGTTTGACGAGTTTGCCGTCAGTGTCCTTGGCGAGGATCGAATCCCAGTCGTTGCCCCAGATCGTCTTGATGCAGTTCCAGCCCGCGCCGCGGAAGGCCCCTTCGAGTTCCTGGATGATCTTGCCGTTGCCGCGCACCGGTCCGTCGAGCCGCTGCAGGTTGCAGTTCACGACCCACACGAGGTTGTCGAGCTTCTCGCGGCAGGCGAGGGTGATCGCGCCCAGGGTTTCCGGCTCATCGACTTCGCCGTCGCCGACGAAGCAGTAGACCCGTGACTTGCTAGTATCGAGGATGCCGCGATGTTGCAGGTATCGCAGGAACCGGGCGTGGTAGATCGAGCAGATTGGCCCGAGGCCCATCGACACGGTGGGGAACTGCCAGAAGTCTTCCATCAGCCACGGGTGCGGGTACGAGCAAAGTCCTTCGCCTCGTACGCTTTCCTGGCGGAAGTGTTCCAGCTTCGACTCATCGAGCCGGCCTTCGAGGAACGCCCGCGCGTACATCCCAGGTGAGGCATGGCCCTGGAAGTACACCATGTCGCCGGTGTGTTCGGCGGTGCGACCGTGGAAGAAGTGGTTGTAGGCGACTTCGTAGAGTGTGGCCGACGAAGCATACGTCGAAATGTGCCCGCCGACGCCGCCTTCCATTGCGAGGTTTTCGTCCGCGTCCCATGTCGTCTTCTTGTTCGCCCGCAGAACCATCGCCATGGCGTTCCAGCGGATGTAACTTTTGATCTTCCGCTCGATCTCCAGGTTGCCGGGGTAGCGCGGCTGGTCCTCGACCGAGATCGTGTTCATATACGGCGTGGTCGCCACGAAGGGAATCATCACTCCCTTGTGGTAGGCCCGCTCCTGCAAATTGACCAACAGCTGTTGCACACGCTCCGGACCATAGCGGTGGATCACATCCTCCAGCGACTCGAACCACTCTTGCAGTTCGCTCGGATCGATCCCTGGTACGGCCCCGTCTACGGCGCTTGCAACCTGATCAACTGACATGTTCTGGTTGGTCCCTTGAGTGTCGCCTTGGGCACGGCCAAAGGACATCCTTTGGTGGTGCGCCATCCGACTTGAATCCGTGGTGTGGAAACACCCCTAGCGCGTTCCGCAAACTGACTTTGCGGAATCAATTGACCTATTGTGACAGGACAACCGAATTTGGCAAACGGTTCCGAGGGGAACCGGCGGAACTTGCTTGCGGATCGGCGATTTTGGCACGACGGTATCGGCTGGAAAGGGCTGTCTCACCTCGTTGGAATCCTTAAGATCAGGCTGCCGGGGAGGATATCACAAGACATTGATTTGTTTTTGGGGTAAGATTCGGTCGCGGAAATTCTCGCCCCAAGTGGGCGCCCGTAGTAATCAGAGGTCTGGTCAATGCGTCGTGTGTGGCTGTGTGTGGCGGCTCTTGGTCTGATCACTTCGACAGCTTCAGCCGAAGAGGCTCGAAAGGTGCCGCCTCTTGACGTCAAGGCCGCTGTCGCCGCTTCAGAGGCCGAGATGCAGATTTACTCCGAACCGCTGGAGCACGCGGGCGTCAGTATCGACATGGTGCCGATCCGGGGCGGAAGGTTTCAAATAGGAAGCCCCGCAGCGGAAGCGGGCCGGAGCGATGACGAGGGGCCACAGAACGATGTGGAAATCGCCCCCTTCTGGATGGCCAAAACCGAACTGACGTGGGAAGCCTACGATGTCTGGGGCGAAAAGACTGACCAACTGCGTCGAAAATTCACCGGTCTGACGCCGACCGAGCGGGACGCCGGGGCGGATGCCGTAACGCGTCCTACTCCGCCGTATACCGATATGAGCTTCAATATGGGCAAGGGGAAGTTCCCGGCCATTTGCATGACTCAGCATGCCGCCCGCACTTACTGTAAGTGGCTGTCGAAGAAGACTGGTCGCTACTACCGGCTGCCGACTGAAGCTGAGTGGGAGTATGCCTGCCGCGCCGGGACCACTTCGGCCTACTCGTTTGGGGATGATCCGGCGGTGATCGGCGATTTCGCCTGGTACGGCGAGAACAGCAATGGAAAGTACCAGCGGGTCGGTAAGAAGAAGCCCAACCCCTGGGGCCTGCATGACATGCACGGCAACGTCGCCGAATGGGTTCTCGATCAGTATATCCCAACGCTCTATGGCGACCGGCAGGCGGTCAAGAACCCGTTGATTGTCCCCAAGACG
>QWPB01000090.1 GCA_003671275.1 Planctomycetota bacterium
ATCTGGCGAGAAATCACCCACGACCACCAGTTCGCCGTTCTGACCACCCAGGAATTCCTTATACAGTTGGGCCACATCGTCGATTTTGACGGCGGTCCAGCGGTCGATCTCTTCCTGCGTCGTAGGAATGTATCGGACATCGGTCATCGGGTACGGGCTCAGCTTACGCGAGACTGCGATCCGTGCCAGGAACTGTGGGTCGGACAGCTGCTGCTTCAGTGCGGAAAGTTTACTGGTGCGGATGATCTCCAGTTGATCGGCGGGGAGGAGTGGTTCCCGCAGCACCTGCCGCAGCACATCAAGTACGGCGGGCAGGTTTTTGCGGTTGGTCTCTCCCGCGAAGGCCACCTCGCCGAGTCCGCCGGAGGGGGACAACCGCCCGCGGTTCTGGTCGAGGGTATCCTGAATCTGCTGCCGGGTCAGCTGGGTCGTACCCCGCATCATGAGTGAGGGCAACAAGTCCGCCGCAGCGGCCCGGCCCACCAGCGTGTCAGGCGTTCCGTAGCGGAGGTTCAATCGGAAATTGACCGAGTTGCCACGGGTCTTCTTGGGAAGCAGGGCGACTTTGAGTCCGTTCGAGAGCTTGATCCAGATCGTCCGTTTTTGAATGTTCTCGGGAGAGCTTTCAAAGGCTTCCCCCTGAGCCAGCGCTTCGCGGCCTTTGTAGTCGCCGATCATCTCAGCCAGGTTCGGAGTCGCAGGGACGGTCACCCGTTCCGATTCCTTGGAGGGCAGGAACAGCCCCGAGGTCCGGTTGTTGCGGTGCAGGTACTTCTTGGCGACGGCATTGACAGTGGCCGGGGTCACCTGCTCCAACCGATCGCGGTACAGGAACATCAACCGCCAATCGCCCTGGGCTGCCCATTCGCTTAGTTGGATGGCGACTTGCTGGCTGTCGTTCAGGGTCAGTTCCCAGGACTTCAACCAATAGGTTTTGGCCCGGGCCACTTCCTCTTCGGTGACGCCCTTCTCGTGGAGGGTTTCGGCGATTTCGCTCATCGCGGCGAGGATCTCGGCAGGGTCGTTGCCAGTGGCTACCTGGGCGGTGAGTTTGAACACGCCAGGGTCGTGCAGGGCATAGGCTCCCCCACTGACGCTGGCGGCCTTGCGAGTTTCGACCAGGGCTTTGTACAGCCGTCCGCTGGGGGACGAGGTGAGAATGTGTTCCAGCGTGTCGAGGGCGACATAGTCCGGGTGTGCCCCTGAGCAGATGTGGTACATCGATCCGGCCAGGGCGACGTCGCCGACGCGCCGCAGCGTGACCCGGCGTTCTCCATCCTGAGCGGGTTCCTCGGTATACGGGTTTTCCAGCACGCGTTCGGGCTTGGGCAACTTGCCGAACGAGTTCTGAATGAGGGTGAGCGCCTTTTCCGGATCGAAGGCCCCGGCGATGGTGACCAGCGCATTGTCCGGCTGGTAATACTTCTTGTAGAACCGCCGTAGATTGTCGACCGGCACGCGTTCAATGTCGGCTCGGTTGCCAATCGTTGATTTGCCGTAGTTGTGCCATTCAAAGGCCGCTGACCACATCCGCTGATCGAGAATCCGTGAGGGCGAGTTCTCGCCACGTTCGAACTCGTTCCGCACGACCGTCATTTCCGAGGCCAGGTCTTCAGCCTTGATGAAGCTGTTGACCATCCGGTCCGCTTCGAGCTCGATGGCGAACTTCAGGTTCTCATCACTGGCGGGCAAGGTTTCAAAGTAATTGGTCCGGTCGAGCCAGGTGGTTCCATTGAAATCGGCACCGTGCTCTTTGAGGACACGCGGCACTTCGGGATGGTTCGGCGTTCCCTTGAAGACCATGTGCTCCAACAGATGGGCCATCCCCGCTTCGCCGTAACCCTCGTGCCGGGAACCCACGAAGACCGTCAGATTGACGGTCACTTGCGGTTTGCTGGGGTCGGGAAAGAGGAGAATCCGGAACCCGTTCTCCAGCCGGTATTCGGTGATTCCTTCCACCGAGGCCACCGGGGTGAGTTCCCCCGCTGGGGCGGGTGTGCCAGCCATAATCAGTCCCAGGAGAGAAGCCCAGACGGTCGCGTGCAGGATGCGCATGGTGCTAAAGAGCCTTCGGGCGAATCGATCAGAAGAGCCACTCCGTCGCGGTCTTCCAGAAAGTGATAGTAGCAGCCCATGCCAGTAGCGGAAACAGCGCATCGTCCCGGGGCTCACCGGTACGGGCGGTGTGCAGTGACGGAAGTCGTCTGTCAGGCGGCGAGGATTCCCCGATTTTGACTTGGCTCGGATTTTGACTTGGCAGGGCACGCAGCTGGGAATAGACTTCCCGCTCACAACCTGCCTGGTAGTGTAACGGTTAGCACGAGTGATTCTGAATCACTTAGTCGGGGTTCGAATCCCTGCCGGGCAATTCCTCGTGACGGCCACGTGATTTTACCGCCACGTCATTCCAAGAATGACGTGGCGTTTTGCGTTACCGGTCGATGATTTCGGCGTCCGACAGGGTGTACAAGTACATCAGCTTTTCGCCGAGAAACCGCGATTTGACATGCATGGTCCCGATGACATCGAACGGGCGGCCTTCGATATACCGGGCAGTTGTGCCGGGCTTCAGGCTGACCCCGAATTTGTCATACACCTTGGCTTCCCGCCCAAAACAGCAGATTTCGTTGTCGCGGACGAAAGCGAACTGTTCCAATCCCTCCTCGTAGGGCGGGGGAAACATCCAGCCGCGAATGCGAACCCGCTGTCCACTGAGCCCCCGCAACCAATCCGGGAGGGCCTTTTCGACATCGTCGGGAACCGGCTCGACGTTCAGTACCTTGAGCAGGTCCACATCATCAAATGTGACTCGCAGGGCATCCCGTTCGGATTTGAACTGTTTGTCCGGGATCAACAGTTTCATTTCCCGGACAGCGAAGGCAGGTTCCTTACGGGCGATTTCCAGGGCGACCGCCTGGGGTGGGGGGGGAGGCACACTGTAGGTCAGCTCAATCAGCGGGGCGGTGTCCGGTCCGCGAGACGCCTGAGGCTGTCCGGGGTGGGGCACGGAGGGAGGAGCCAGTGGGGTCTCGACCGTCTGTAAGGAAGTGGGCCTGATCACGGGCTCTCGTGTTGGAGAGACCGTTTCAAGGGCGATGGGCACTTCGACGGGCTGATGTCTCTCCGGCAGCTGGGCGGGCTCATGGTAGGTATGGGAATTATCGGGACTTTCGGTGCATCCCACCCAAAGCAGTGTTGCGATTAACCAGCGGCAGGAGCAGGGAGAATGATCCATCCGTTCCTCGGCACGTTCAGGTTAGAAATCCGATTGAGATCGGGTCACCATTTCACAGTCGAGTAAATACATCGCCTGCAATTTGCCGCCCCCCTTGTAGCCGGGGTTCATCTTGAACGTCCCCGCCACGGAGACCCGTCCATTCATATAATGGATGTACGCGCCCTCGGGAAGATCACATCGGACCATGTCCGTTACCGCGGGATCCCCCCCAAAGCAGCATTCTTCACTGTCTTTGAGCAGCAGGAAGCTGGTGATCCCCGAATCCTGGCCGGTAGGATAGACGAATCCTTTGAAAAAGATCTTCTTTCCGAGCAGCTCCTCGATCGCCGGGGCCGGTTGAATCTTGTTGTTGACAACGGCATTCAGCAACGAAGGGGTCGAAATTTCCCTCGAAAAACTGACCCGGCGGAACCCGTCCGGCACTTCATTGCGGTAGGCCGTCACCTGGACGTATCCCCCCGCCAGCAGGCAGATCCCTCCCGTCACGATCCCTGTGATGGCGACGCCACTGCCCGCGTACTGCCCCTTCCATTTCCGAATGGTTGCCAGCGCGATGAACCCCAGTGCGATCGCCAGGAGACCCAGCGGCATCAGCACCCAGAGAAAAATCCCCAGAAGTGATGCCAATCCCAGAACGAGCGCGCCGATGGCCACCGTCGATACCGGGCGGTAATCAAACTCGTTGGGCTCTCGAGATCCCGAGACCGCTCCTTCCATGGGCGACTCCGAAGCGGGTCGCTCAGAAACAGCAACCTGCGGGTCTTCCAGCTGAGAAGACATCACGCACCTCAAAAAGAACCGGAATGACAACGGGATGAATGAGGCCTCGTCAGCTGACGGGCACTCCATTATAGCCGCCAATACCGCAGGGTGTCAGCCCTCATTCGGAGTGTTTCCAAAACACCCCGGAACCGTATGACCCGCTGGATCGTGATTTCCGTGACAATCCGCAAACGGTGTTGTCCCGCAAACGGTGTTGTCACGGTGACTACGAGAACATCGCCCGTTCCACGAACCCTGTATCCCCGTCTCCGGCGATGAAGGTCGGGTGGTCGATGATCCGGCGGATCAGGGGGATCGTGGTCTTGATCCCTTCGACTTTGAATTCGTCCAGGGCGCGGCGGAGGGTCTTGATCGTCTCTTCGCGATTCGGGCGATGAATGATCAGCTTGCCGATCATTGAGTCGTAGTACGGGGAGATTTTGTACCCCTCGTACGCGTGCGAGTCGAACCGTACGCCCATCCCACCCGGCGGGCGGAACTTGGTAATCGTCCCCGGACAGCCGCGGAAGCCGTTTTCGGTGTCCTCGGCGTTGATGCGGACTTCCATCGCGTGTCCGTTGGCGGGGATCTGAGCCTGCGTAAAGCTCAGCTTCTCACCCGCTGCCACGCGGATCTGCTGCTTCACGAGGTCGATACCGGTGACCTGCTCCGTGACGGGGTGTTCGACCTGGATGCGGGCGTTGACCTCGATGAAGTAGAACTTGTTGTCCTTGTCGACGATGAACTCGCACGTCCCCGCGTTGTAGTACCCAGCCGTCTTCGCGAGGCGCACCGCCGACGCACACAGATCTTCCCGCACGCTCTGCGGCAAGTTGGGCGCGGGGCTTTCCTCGATCAGCTTCTGGTGCTTGCGCTGCATCGTGCAGTCGCGTTCCCAGAGGTGGACCACGTTGCCGTGCTGATCGCCGAGCAGTTGGACCTCGACGTGCCGCGGCTTCTGGATGAACTTCTCGATGTAGACGCCGCCGTTTTTGAAGGCTTTCTCGGCCTCGTTCGAGGCAGCTTTCAGTTCAACTCGCAGCTGGGCTTCATCGTGAGCCGTTCAGATTCCCTTGCCGCAGCCGCCCGCGGTGGCCTTGATCAGGACGGGGTAGCCGATTTCGGCGGCGACCTTAGCGGCTTCGTTCTCGTCAGCGACGAGGCCAGTACTGCCGGGAACGGTGGGCACCTTGGCTTCGCGAGCGATCTTGCGGGCGGCAACCTTGTCACCCAGAGCGGCCATCGCCTGATGCGGCGGTCCGATGAACTCAATTTTCGAAGCCCGGCACATCTCGGCGAAGTCGTGATTCTCGGACAGGAACCCATACCCCGGATGAATCGCGTCCACGTTACCGACTTCGGCTGCGCTGATGATTCGCTCGATTTTCAGGTAGCTGTCGGTCGCCGAGGCGGGTCCGATACAGAACTTCTCATCCGCCAAGTCGAGGTACGCTGCTCCCCGATCCGCTTCACTGAAGACGGCCACGGTTCCAATTCCCATCTCGCGACAGGCCCGAATGACCCGCAGGGCGATTTCACCGCGATTGGCAATCAGAATGCGCTGGAACATGGATGAGCTTGCAGAAGTGGGCGCGAGCAGGAGCCGTGATACCCCCGAAGATTCCCTGGGGAGGGCTCGGGACGCGGAAGAACGGGACGCGGGAGTGTTAGGGCTGGACGAGGAACAGAACCTGACCGTATTCCACCGCATCGCCGTCCTTGATCAGGACTTTAGCGATGGTCCCGGAGACATCGGCTTTGACGGGATTGAAGAACTTCATGGCCTCGATCAGGCAGACGACCGTGTCTGATTTGACTGTCGATCCGACCTTCACAAATGCCGGCTCACCGGGTTGTGAAGAGACGTAGAACGTTCCCACCATGGGACTCTTCACCTGGAGCAGGCCCTCGTCGCCAGTCTTGGCTGTGGCGGTTGGGGCTGCGGTCGTCGCGGGAGCCGGAGTGACCGGCGCGGGCGCGGCATAGCCACCCATCGGAACCGCATGGACCACTTCCTGGGCGCCTCGCTTGAGCTTCCATTGCTGGTCGCCCCGGCGGAGTGTGACCTCGCGCAGGTCGTGCTTTTCCATCATTTCTACAAGCTGCTGCAGCTTGTCGAGATCAAACGAATCTCCACCGGCGGAACGTGAGTCCGTCATGGATTGAATCCTTGGCCGAGTCGGACGGGGAGATCATTCCCCGGAAACAGGTGATCAGGGGGCCCGGGCGATGCCCGCTAACCCCACCACGTACAGGGGCGAGAGTCTAGCGAATCGGAGGGAGGTTCTGCGAGTTCAGAATCGTCGTAGTGAACAAAAAGGCACATTGCGGAGGGGCTTGGCTTCCGGTTCCGGCTGAGCCGGGTGGGGGTCGGTCACTCAAAATCGAAAGGGCTGTAAGTCTGTCGAATTCATGGGGATGATCGGTTCATTGCTTCGTAAGGTCTATGAGACAAATGAGTTATCAGTGGGATTCGACGGGACTGACTGCCGACGGCAGAGCATGCGGACTCTGGGGGACCGACCCCATCGGAATTCGGCTGCCGTAGCGTTCCTCCAACTCCGCCAGCAGTCGCGGATCGAGAAAATGCTCGCTGACATCCGCATGCAGATCGACATGCCCCTGGGCTGCGTTTGCGTACTCCATCAAATACAGCTCCCACAGTCGGTGCAGACGCACGGTTTGCCGGGCGAGGCTCAGTCCGTGCTCCGTTAGGCGGAACCGGTCGCCTTGAGAGATGACTGATCCCTCGTCAATCAACTCCATCATTAGCCGATCCTGCTGCCGAGTGGGCCAACTGTGGCGTGACCGCAGTTCGGAGGGGGAGAACGTACCGGTACGATCGGGGGTAGGCGTACTGGCTTCCAGAATTTCGTAGATCCCCCGCAGGACGTCGTCCCGCAAGATTCGTTGCTGGAGGGAACGTGAACCCCGCCAGCGTTCCCACAATCCTCCCTGCCGCCCCAGCGTCAGGCTGATGACAAAGACACCCAGTCCGGTCAAGACAATGATGGCCCCTGCTGGCAGTCGTGGCCAGGTCGCACTGATGAGCGTGCCCAGTCCGGCACTCAATCCGCCCAGTACCCCTGACAGGGCCACCACCTTGCGGGCATCCTGGCTCCAGAAACGGGCTGCCGAGGCAGGCGTCAGCAGGAGGGCGACAACCAGCACCAGTCCCACGCATTGCATGCCCAGTACCGTGATCGCCGCGACGAGGAAAATCAACAGCGTGTCGAGAGTCCGAACCGGCCAGCCGCCCGCTGCGGCATATTCAGCATCGAAGCCGATGAGGATCAACTCCTTGAAAAAAAACAGTGTGATTCCCAGCAGTACCACTGCGGCCACGGCCAGCATACTCACGTCAGCAGCCAGCAGTGAGGCGGTTTTTCCAGAGAGAAAAGAACCCAGTCCGGCCTGCCCTCCACCAGGAAGACGCTGGATGATCGAAAACAGCACCGTGCCACCGCCATAAAACAAGCTGAGGACCAGCGCTAACGCGGCATCCGATTTGATGCGGCGAGTCCGTTCCATGAGCAGCACGAGACCCGCCCCGACCAGCCCGGCCAGCAGAGCTCCCCCCATCAAGCTGGTGGTTGAACGCCCGGCTCCCGGCGACATCCACTCACCGAACAGGAAGGCAAGACCCAACCCCGGCAGGGCGGAATGTCCAATGACATCGCCCACGAGGGCTCGTTTGCGAAAAACCATGAAGGCCCCGACCACACCCGCCGCAATCCCCAGCAGAGTGGTCCCGAGAAAGACCACCTGGGTGTTGTAGTCCCAGTTCAGCTGGGCCAGCGGCAGGAAGATCGGTCGGGAAAGCATCAGGGGGGTGTCTTCAGGAGGGCACGAGAGGCGATCACTTGGGGGAGGGGATCAGCAGCTCCGGTTGGTCGATTACCAGGTAGTGTCCGTGATCGGCAGTGACGATCATCAATGATTCATCCCAGTTACTATGCTTCTCAACCCATTCGGTGATGACACGGACTGCATCATCCCCGCTGAGGACAGCTCCAATGGAGTTGTCGATATTGTTGTCGTGGTTAGCCCAGTCGACATCACCCGATTCGACCATCAACCAGAATCCTGAAGGACGCTTTTCCAGGACCGTCAAGGCGGCCCGTGTCATTTCGGGGAGCGTGGGGTTTTCCAGCAGGTCGGCAGGTTGGTAGGTTTCCGCAGTTTTCTTGCGTCCGAGTGTGGGGGCGTAATCCCCATCGGCCGTGCGGAAGGGCAGGTGTCCACCGGGACCGCCGAAGTAGCCGAGGAAGCGTTCCTGTTTCTGGGCAGCGAGCTGTGCCTGTTCGATAATGTGTTTGCCGCCCGGCTGTCCCGCCGTCCGCAGGGCCACCCGGTACTTGCCGCCCTGCTGCACATCTATGGAGTGCAGATCATCATCCGTCAGATAGATGTTCCCCGGAACGAAGTTCGCTCCCTGGGCCTCCTCTTCGGCCTTGGGGTGGCGATCCCGCCTTTCTCCAAATCCGGCTCCAATCAGGACATCGACACCGGGGAGGGGTTTCTCGGGATGACTGATCGAAGAGAGGCCAAGCATGTCACGAGTCAGATCCTGGAAATCATCCCGGTCCACATTATGTGCGTAGGCACACGCGGGGGTCGCGTGGCTGATGGGCACACTTGTCACCACGCCAATGAGATAACCGGCCTTCTGGGCCATGTGCGCGATGGTCTGCACGGGGGCTCCCGTCGCGTCAACATTGACCGCATTGTTATAGGTTTTCAGCCCTGCGGTCATGCTCGATGCGGAGCTGGAGGAATCGGTGTAGGCATGCACGGGAGGTTCGGCTTTGTTCCGGGAAGTGCCATAATCATCATTCGCCGGAACTGCCCACGGAGTCCGTCCCCCAAGATCGCCGGAATATCCTCCCAGGAGGGTTCCTCCGGGGTTGAGAACCGTCTGCGTGTCGACGTTGCTGTTCGTGCCGGTGTTGTGCGGACTGGTTACCATGGCGGCAAACTGCGTCTCGCCGCCCGCCGTGTAATCCTGAAAGTGCAGGCCGGTACCACGGCCTTCGCTGTAGCCGATGCGACGAGTCTTGTAGATCGCCGCAGCCCGCGTCGTGGGCCAGTCCATGCCGTCGAATACGACCAGAAAAATATGCTTCCGTCCTGCTGCGAGGGCAGCCTTCTGGATGTCGTAAATGTTGGTTTGGTCCATCCAGTCGGCCGTCGGGTCAACGGTCGCTGCCGGGAGAAAACCATAGATCCGCTGCAGTTGTGCTGCGCTGCGGTAGGGGCTGCGGGGCCCGGTGTAATTTTCCAGATCGATCCCGGGCCCGCCATTCACGGTTCCAAAAGTATAGACGGGGATCAGCCGGTTGGAATGCGATCCCCATTCCATGTAATTGTCCCGGTTCACCCCCCAGTGGCCGAAGGGTGCGATTCCGGCTTCGATGGCTGCCTGTTGCAGCTGACGCAGAGAGTCTTGGGCGAAGATCACGGAAGTCGTCCCACCCAGGGCCAGGCAGGCAAATCCGACGAATAGCAGGCAGATGATGCGACGAGTCATAGAGCGTTCCCGGTCAACATGGAACCAAACGAGGTTGAGGGATCAGTATCCCGATTCGAACTCCCGTGGCCAACCGATTCGCGGCAGTTCATCCCGGTTTCGCCAGATTTTTATCGTCCCTTCGGCAGGCACTTGGGGATTGGCCATTGGGGCTGTTGTTGGAACTGGAACGGGGGGATTATCGCAGCCGGAGTGAGGCGATATTGACGAGGGCTCGCAAGGCTTCCTTGCCATTGATCTTGGTCACGCCGAATCGTCGCTCTTCGAAGGTATACGGTAGTTCTTTCATGCGGGCTCCGACCTGTTTCAGGCGGAATAGCAGTTCTTCGAACACCGCATAGCCTCGACAGTACACCTCCGACAGTCGGGCTCGCTCCAGGAGTGAGACGCGGTAACACCGGAAGCTGCCGCTGTTGTCGCGAGTGCGGAGTCCCAGTATGCCGCGAACGTAGGTGTTGATGCACCAACTCATGACCTGGCGTTGCCAGGGCCAGCCCACGACACCCCCGCCCGGAACATACCGCGAAGCGATGGCCACGTCGGTGTGGCTCATGGCGGCTAGCAGGGTGGGAATCATGGTTGGGGGGTGCGAGAAATCTGCATCCAGATTGACCAGATAGTCGTACCGCTGTTCGATGGAATGGCGGATGGCCGCGCGGACAGCGACCCCCAGCCCCTCTTTCTTCTCGCGATGCAGCAACTGGACCTGGGGGTCGGTGGTATTCACGCAGCGGACGAAGTCCCCAGTGCCATCGGGCGAATTGTCATCGACGAAGAGTAAGTCCGCGTGGGGAACAGCTGCACGCAACGCGGGAATTAACAGCGGCAGGTTCTCTCGCTCGTTGTAAGTACAAAGGGCGATCAGAACGCGTCCCTCAGCTGGGCCGGGAGTGCTCATGGGGGCTCCGCCATCGATTCCGAGTCGGCATCATGCCGGATTCGATGGATTCCTCGTTTTTATTATCGGTCGAGGCGGCTGCGGCGATCCGCCCAGGGGATCGTCAGCTTTTTGACATGAGTTTCAAGAAACGCGAAGAGGGGCGCTTCGATAAATCGGGGATTCTTCGCGAACAGATCCGTGCCGCGTTCCTTCATTTCCGGCTCGATGACATAGACCCGGTTCTCCCCTTTCTTGGTCCCCCCACCGGAGATGGTGAAGCACTTGCGGGCGAGGGTGTGGCCCTCCTTGTCGAGCTTTCCCGCCATGAACAAGAAGGCCAGGTTCTGCTTGTTGAGGTATCCCACGCTCCGCTGGGTGTTCAGTCGTCCGGCGGTGGCGTCCGGCGAGATCAGGGCGACAGCCTTGATGTCCTGTCCGCGAGGGGTTTTCATGGCCGGGATCGGAGAATCGTCGTACGGGGTTTGCTGCCAATCGGCTTCGGCGAAGGCGACGGCCACCGGGGCACTGATACCGACACCGACAATGGCCATCTTGGCCATGTTCAGTTTCTTTTCCTGGTGCTCTTTCTGGAGAAAGTCCTTGATGACTTTCAGGTCGCTGACCATGGCAAGGTAGTCATTAGGTTGAAGCGGGTCCTGGCGTCCGTTCTGCAGGCTTTCGCCGTGCTTTCGCAAATCGACGGTCACGACAGCGTAGCCCGCCCCTTGGAGGGTCGCGGGAAATGTTCCGCCGTTGGGAATTGCGGACCCTTTGTCCCAGGCGATCCGGGCTCCATCGGTTCCATGCAGGAGAATCACGACTCCGGCATTGGCGAGCCCGCCAACGTTCTTTTCTTCGGTCTTCTCGGCGATGGCGGGGTAGTACGAGAACCGCAGGGGGAAACCATCCACTCCCACGGCAGTTTCCGTACGGATAGTGGCCTGTCCCTGTGCGACTCCCGAGGAGGTCATCGCGGTTAGGGCTGTCAATACAAAGCAGAAGCGAATCAGCGTGCCATCCATCACGAACGACCTTTCCCAAGAAACCGTCGCCATTCACGTCGGCCATCGGCCACGATGCCTATTATCAGTCTACGGCTGTCCGCAGGGCGGGTCAAACCGCCCGGAATGTCATGGAATCTCGACGATTTACGTTCTGGACGGAAAATGTTACACTTCGGGGCTTGCGAGATCGATTTCACCCAGCCTGAACAGGTTGCGGTGGTGCAATTCATGGAATTGCACCGAGTTCGGTCGCATCCGACTCCCCATCTCGGGGATGTTGACAGGATTCCAGGAGAGGCAGATGGCGTCGTTGGACATTCTCTCGGCGATGAAAGACAGCCCGACTTTCGGACGGGATGAGGTGAAGCGAATTCTGAGCGCTGCGAGCGGCCCGGGAGCGGGCGAATTTCGCCGTGCTGTCGAGCAGGTCCATTTCGAGGCGGCCAATTCTCCGAACCTGAAGGTGCGTTCTGGCATCGGCTTCTTCTTCCTGGGGCAGGCTCAGAAGTCTGCGGAAACCCTCGAAGGTTGCAAAGATGCTCTGGGGCGTTACTACCGCGCTCAGGCCTTGTCGACGCTGGGCGAACACGAAGCCGCCGCCGGGGAATTTGACGAAGCGATTAAGCTCGGCGAAAACAAGGTGGAATGTACCCTCCGCAAGGCGGGTGAGCTTCGAAAGCTCGGACAGCTTGACGAAGCCAAGCAGGCCATTCAGAGCACCAGTTCGATTGGCGGAGCCGGTCAGGCGGAGTACTCCTACCAGATGGGCTGCGTCATGGCCGATCAGGGGGATACCTACGGTGCCATCGAGTATTTCGAGCGGGCCGTGGACATGGACCCGCATCACCAGCGGGCGCTGTTTGCTTTGGCGCTGCAAGCGGCCCGTCAGGGAAATGACGACGACGCAATTCATCTGTACGAGCGGTGCTTGTCGAAGCCGCCGTATTACCTCGGAGCCATGCTGAATCTCGGGCTGCTCTACGAGGACAAGGAAAATTACGGAGCCGCTCAGTATTGCTTCGAGCGTGTCCTGCGTTATGACTCGAACAACGAGCGGGCGCTGCTGTATCTGAAAGACATCGAAGCCACCAGCAGCATGTACTACGATGAAGAGACGCTCAAGCA
>QWPB01000049.1 GCA_003671275.1 Planctomycetota bacterium
AACATCGTTAGATGCCACGCTTGCTTCCACCAGATTTCCAAAGATCAAAGCCAAGTGCCTCGCACTTAACTCGCAGGCCAACAAGAACTTACGCCCCCATCAACCCACTCCCCCCAGAACTTGCGTTCCCGGCGGGTCGAGCAGTTTAAACCTGCCCGAATGGCCTGTCAATGAACTGCGACACGAATTTGTCGCGTCCCAACCGACCATGGAGACGTCCGGAATCGAACCGGAAACCTCCTGCTTGCAAAGCAGGCGCTCTGCCAATTGAGCTACGCCCCCGTTTTGGCATTCTCCATGGCTTCACAGCCACGGGCGTCGTGTGTTGCGTCGAGTGGGCGTACGTGGATTCGAACCACGGACCTCAGCTTTATCAGAGCTGCGCTCATACCAACTGAGCTACACGCCCGACGAACGCCCCTCAGCCGCAGCTGGGGGGACGAAGAGATTAGCTGCTCCCCCCACCCCTCGGCAAGCGTGCCAGCGTGAATTCTGTATCGTTTTCCGCAGCCACGCCGCTTCAGCGGAAACCGGACACCAGACCGCGACAGCACATTCTCTCTTGGCGCGATCGTTTTATTGCACTTTCCCATACACACCAGCCTCCGATCCACGATCCAGCCTTGCAATTACCCTCTAATCCCGAAAAATCCACGTCCCTGGCATCCAGCCACCGTAGAAGATGTGAACCGGAGTCCATCCCGCATGGCCGCACGCCCCCCCTTGAACACCGACAGCAATGCCCCACACGACAAAATTCAGTTCGTTTCCATTAGCGACGAGACTCGCCGCCGGTACCTGAATTACGCGATGTCTGTGATCATGTCCCGGGCTCTGCCCGATGTACGAGATGGCCTGAAGCCGGTCCAGAGGCGAATTCTGTACGCCATGTACCACGACCTGGGACTGACCTCGGATGCCAAATACACGAAGTGCGCCAAGATCACCGGCCAGACAACGGGTAACTACCACCCGCACGGCAATGTCGCCGTGTACGAGGCCCTCGTGCGAATGTCCCAGGATTTCACCCTGCGCGTCCCGCTGATCGATGGACAGGGAAATTTTGGCTCGATTATCGGTCTGCCTCCCGCTGCCGAGCGTTACACCGAAGCCAAACTGACAAAGATTGCCGACCAGCTGATGTACGAGCTGCGGTACGAGACTGTCGAAATGCGTGCGAACTACGACGCCACACGCCAAGAGCCGGTCGTACTTCCCGCTCGATTCCCCAACTTACTGGTCAATGGAGCCTCGGGAATTGCTGTCGGCATGGCCACCAACATGCCCCCCCACAACCTGGGAGAAGTCATCAAGGCTGCCGTCCTGCTGATCGATGAACCCGAGGCATCGGTCGCCCAGGTGATGGCAAAACTGCGAGGCCCCGACTTCCCCCTGGGGGGACGAATCGTCACCGACCGAAAGCAGCTCAAGGAGATTTACGAGGAAGGTCGCGGCTCCATCAAGGTGCGTGCCGAGTGGGCCACTGACAAAGAGAAAGGCCGTGAAATCCCAACTCGTCTGGTCATCCAAACCATACCCTATGGCGTGGAGACCGGCCCCCTGATGGCCTCCCTGGGAGAGATCCGCGACTCACGCAAGCTGCCCCAACTGGTAGACATCGCCGATGAATCCAACGACGAGCACGGCCTGCGAATCATCATTGAGATTAAGTCCAGCGACGACGCCGACGCCGTCATGGCCTACCTGTTCAAGCACACGCGACTCGAAGACAACTTCGCCTACAACGCGACATGCCTGGTGCCAGACGAACACGGAAATCTGTTCCCCAAACGCTGCGGCATCACCGAGATCCTGCAGCAATTCCTGAAATTTCGATTCGTCTCCGTTCGCAAGCGATTTGAGTACCTGCTGGCCCAGCTGGAACGGCGAATCCACATTCTGCGAGGATTCGCCATTGTCTTTGATGGCCTCGACAAGGCTCTCAAGATCATCCGTGGCAGCGACGGAAAACCGGACGCCGCCGAGAAACTGATGAAGGCATTTCCACTCGACAAAGAACAAACCGAAGCCATCCTCGAACTGGCCCTGTACCGGATCTCGGGGCTGGAGATTGGCCGCATCCGCCAGGAGTTGCACGAGAAAGAAACGGAGGCCGAACGAATCCGCAAGATCCTCGCCAGCGACAAACGGCTCTGGGGAGAGGTCCGCAAAGAGCTGGAGCAGCTGGGAGACGAAATGGGCAACAAGCGCCGCACCGCCTTGGGCTCCTCGGAAGAGATCACCGAGTTCGACCCCCAAGCCTATATCGTTCGCGAAAACACCCACATTGTGCTTTCCACCGAGGGGTGGGTCCGCCGGGTAGGAAAAATCTCGACTCTCGACAAACTGCGGATGCGGGAAGGCGACCAGCTGCTGACTGTTCTGCCTGGCAGCACACTGGATAATGCCATCTTCTTCAGCAGCGATGGAACAGCCTACACCCTGCCTGCGGAGCAGATTCCAGCCAGCACCGGCTACGGCGAGCCGCTCTCCAAGCATATTCGCCTGAGCGATGGAGCCTGCCTGATCACCGCCTTGTCGACCGACAGCCGCTTCACGCCTGTCGACACCGAAGTGGACGACCAACCGGGCCCTGCCCCCTACCTGTTGATTGTCACCGCCAGCGGGCAGGTCATGCGACTGTCACTTGCCGCATTCCGCCTGCCCTCCACCAAGGCGGGGCGCCGGTACTGCCGACTCATCGACAAAGACAAAGTAGTCCACGTGGAACTCGTCGAAGACACGGATACTGTATTTCTGATTTCACGAGACGCCCGACTGATCCATTTCTCAATCAACGAAGTTCCCATCCTGTCTGGAGCAGGCAAAGGCGTTCGGGGGATCAAACTGGATGAAGGTGACGTCCTGCTGGGAGCCCAGAAGATGTCTCGCCCCTCGGACACCTTGAAGGTGCTCAACGAAAACGACAAGCCACTGAGCTTCGGACAGATGAAATACACAGTCACCAGCCGAGGCGGCAAGGGGGTCAAGGTGGCCCACCGTTCGACGATACAGATGATCGTGAAGCCCGATCTGGTACTTCCTGACTGGAGCCAGGTGGAGGGGTAACAATCAATTGCGACCGAGTCGGCAGAACCGACCTGTGACTGTTGAACGTTTTCCAAGGTTTCGATAAGATCTGTCGCTTCCCTCCGCAGCCGGTCGGTCCCGGCACGGTGGATTCCGCAGACAGATCGAGGTGCAAGTCGTGTCCACGAATACGTTTATGGCCAAGAAGGAATTGGTCAAACCCCAATGGTTCGTCATTGACGCCGAGGGACAGATCGTCGGGCACTTGGCCACAAAAATTGCCACGATCCTGATGGGCAAGCACAAGCCAGAGTACACCCCGCATGTGGTGACTGGCGATTGCATCGTCGTCTTGAATGTTGGCAAGGTCCGCTTCAGCGGCAAGCAAACGGGCACGGCAGAGATGCCCAACATGTCCAAGAAGATGGGCCAGAAGGAATATGACTACTACACCGGCTTCCCGGGTGGTCGTCGTATCGTGACCGCCGAGCAGATGCTCAAACGCAATCCGGGCTACGTCCTTCAAGAAGCCGTCCGCCGGATGCTTCCGAAGAACAAGCTGGCTTCGATCATGCTGAAAAACCTGCGACTGTTCGCGGGAACCACGCACACGCATCAGGCTCAGCAGCCGCAAGAGCTTCCGGCTTGGCTGCAGGGCTAGTCCCGACTCGCCGGGTCAGCAGATGCTGACACTGGTTTTCACCTTCACCTGACAGACTTTTCGGAACGTAGTCTATGTCGACGGATGCCCCGATCACCGAAATGCCCGAACTGAACCTGGGCGTTGCCGCACCAGAAGCCGATGCTCCCGCAGCCCGTCCGGCACCGACGATTCGCGGTAAGGTTGACCGCTTCGGCGTCTGCTGGGGAACCGGTCGTCGGAAGACCGCCGTGGCTCGAGTTCGCCTGAAGGACGGCCAAGGCGAGATCACCGTCAACGGTCGCCAGATGACTGAGTACTTCCCCTTGCTGGTCGACCAGAACGCTGTTCTGGCAGCCCTGAAGGCCACCGGAATGACCGACAAGGTCAACATCATCATCCAGGTTGAAGGCGGCGGACAGACCGGCCAGAGCGGAGCCTGCAAGCTCGGGATCGCCCGGGCCCTGACCGCCAAGAACGTCGACTTCCACCCGATCCTCGCTGAGGCCAAGTTCCTCACCCGCGACGATCGTAAGGTCGAACGTAAGAAGTACGGCCACAAGAAGGCCCGCCGCAGCTTCCAGTTCTCCAAGCGTTAATCCGCTCGAGACAGTCACCAAAGATTGCCACAATGCAACAAACGCCTCGGTTCACCGAGGCGTTTGTTGTTTCCATTGTACCTCCCAACGCGTGGCTGGTGTTACGTCCGCAATAGCAACGGGGGCCTTTCGGAAATGGACCTCAGAGATGGCATCCTGGAATGCCTGTCTCGCAAAATCAGTGTCACAGACATTCCTGCCTGGACATTCTGAAGACAAATGATGAATCTGCTCTGCGTCCCCCTTGAGCATCCCCAGGGCCAGCAACGACAATCCCCGCACGACGCTTCCCCCGACGTGCTGGCGTTAGACGGAGTGACCGTACCGATCTGCGGGGAGCCGCCGCAGTGGGCATTAAAATCTTCACGCTCCGAGATGAACATGCCCCTATGCCCCAACAGCGGCGGTCAACACCATTTCTACTTGGTACCCAGCCGCCAGTACGGCCTGAACGCAGGCCCTTGACGGAGCGTGCCCCTCGGGAACCCATTCATCCCAGAGGGCATTCAGCACGGGGACGTTCGCCAGCTCCGACACGTAAATCAACACCTGAAGCAATCGCGTGCGATCCGCGCCCAGCTGGGACAATCGCTCGTCAATCTGACTCAGAATCTGTTGCACCTGCCCATGCATCGCCTGCGCTGGATCATTGGCAACCTCGACGAAATAAGCCACACCACCGTGGACCACAACATCCGACCAGCGACGGGTCACCCCTCGACGTTGAATCTCGGACATTCCTTGGCTCCCTGACCTGCACTTCACAACAGGGGAACACTGAGGCGAAGACCAGCCGTGCTCCCATTCGTCTGTTTTTCACAATTTCTAAGCGTCCACCTCGGCAGAAACCTACCTCGATGGACTATCCCCGAGCCGCAGCTGTGGCATGGGCAAGCTCCAGGACTTTCATATTGGCCAGACCATCTTCCCCGGGATCAACGAGCTGTCCCGCCGCGATGGATCGGCAGAAGTCATTCACCTGTTCGGCGTATTGATTGGCCATCGGCACCGGGATTTCTTCCCATGGTGTGGCGCCATCCACATTGCGTTTGATCTTGATAACGCTGTTGTCGGGGGGGACGAAAGCATCTTCGAGGAGAATGCGGCCTTGCTCACCCACGATCTCCGCCTGGCAACGATACGGTTGCTCGAAGCTGCAGTCGATGTTGGCGAGGATCTCTCCGGGAAAGGTCAGGCCAATCCGCATCGACATATCCACACCGGAGGGCCACCAGTGAGCACTCGCATCGATCCGAATGGGCTCATTCTCGGCGAAGAAGCGGCTGCAGTTCACCCCGTAACACCCCACGTCCCACATGGCGCCTCCACCCCGCGCAGGATTGAGTCGCCAATCGTTTCGATCAATGTCAAAAGAGAAGCTGGCCACAATCTGGCGAATGGGGCCAATCACCCCCTGCCGCACCAGATCACGGGCCATTCGGGCCCGAGGATGATGCCGCCACATGAATGCTTCCTGCAGAATCACGCCCGCCTCACGACAGGCGGAGATCATTTCACGAGATTCCTCGACATGGAGTGCCAGAGGCTTTTCACACAGGACATGCTTTCCCGCCCGGGCAGCGGCGATTGTCCAGCGATGGTGCATCTCCCCGGTACAAGGGATGTACACGGCTTCCACTTCGGGGTCGTCGAGAATCGCCTGATAGGAATCATAGGCTTTGGCGGCACCATGCATCTGAGCCCATTCTTGAGCCACTCCTGGCCGCTCACTGGCCAAGGCGTGCAGAACCCCATACTGAGAATCCCGAAGCCCTGGGATCAAACCGCGATGAACAATACGTCCGCATCCCAGAATGCCGAATTTCACACGTGCCATGCCAAACCTTCCCTGCCAAGAGTGCCCAGCCCCCAAGTTTATCGGGGACCGAGGAGATGAACCACCGATTCCCCTTCCACGGGTGAATCCGTCAGTCGCCCACGGACTCTTCACCATCCAGCGAGAGGGAAACTCCCGCAGCGGCCTGCGTGATCCGCTTGACCAGGATCGTGGCGTAGGCCCCACGCGGTAACGTCAGCTCCATCGCGACCGTATGTTTTCCGGCATAGAGCGTGTCGCCCTCCACTCGAAACTGCAGTTCCCTCGGACGAACGATCGCCGCTCGTTCCCCCTTGGAAAAGAAGCTGTCCCGGGGATACTTGATCTTGATATCTGAAAGTGTCAATCCGTGCCGAGCCAAGACCTGCTCGGTGACCAGCTGCATGGCCTCATGATCCAAATAGTCGGTCCGAGAGGCGGGCAACGGGACCATCAGTGTTGCCGGATCGAGCGTTTCCGTAGCATCCCAGCGGCGAAAGAAGGGAGCGGGTCCCAGAGCCAGGGAAACCATTGCCCGCTCCACCTCTGGACAGGCCGCTTCGATCACGGCAGTCAGCACTTGATTCCACAAGTGACTCTGAAACGCTGATAGATAGAGGCTACGGAGATCCTGTCGGACCCGGCAAAAAGCTCCACGAAAATCCTGTGGATGATCTTTCAGGTAAGCCACAATACTCCGACGATGCGAGCGCCCCAAGGCGTTCAGGCATTCGGTCCAGTGCCCCCACTGCTTGCGGAGGATCGCCTTTTCCCGCTTCTCATTCGCACGTTCATGCGGGGCGGGTGCCGCCAGCGCCAACCACAAAGCCCGCTCGAAATCCCCTGCGATCCATGCCCGACCGATGAACTCTCCCTCCGCAGTCACGGAGCCAAATCGCTGGTCATCGAAGTAGTTGGGGAGCCCGGCGTCTCGCACCTCCTCCAGGGCCACCGTCGCCCGCTGGCATTCGTCGAGCGACATGTCTCGCATCACGATGCGGAAACGATTTCCTGTAATATCGGCGGGCCGAAAAGCCTCATCGGACTGCCCCAGATATCGCAGATCCCACAGAGGTCGACTCGCATTCCGAGCGGGACCGCGTTCGACAGAGACAAATTGCGTCGTGACGGCGTGACGATCCTTTAATCCGCCATAGGACACCCGATCCCGAGGGATTTTCCACACCTGCAACAGCTGGGTGATCGCTTCGGGGGTGCCGATCCCGCGCTTGGTGAGCTCGTAGACGGTCCACTCTCCACGAGCCCGAATCGGGTATTCGGAGAGTTCGGTCACGACGAAGTCTTCGGGACGGCACTTGAGCTTCATCGGGTAAAATCATGCGGGAGGGAGGGAGCCCGCTATTCTCGCGACGACGAGCGATGGCCGCAAACCAGTATCAACCCACAAAACATTTTGATCCGGCACGCTTTGAACCGTACTTTACACAACTACCAAAGAAAAGCCGCCCAAAAAGGACGGCTGCTCGCCATTGAGTCTACGTGGGGGCTATTGACTGTCTTGCGGTTCGTGGTGCCGTTCACGCTGTATCGCCTGGTAAACTTCTTCACGGTGGATCGACACATCCTTGGGAGCTTCAATTCCCAAACGCACCTTGTCGCCCTGAATGGCAACGACCATCAGGGTGATTGAGTCACCGATGATGATCTTTTCGTCCTGCTTGCGGCTAAGCACCAACATGTCCAATATCCTTGCGGAGCCTCGGCGTTTGTCCGTCGACTCCTCTCAGTTCGGACGTTGGACCGACGGGAGGTCAGGCCAGACTGTGAGAATGAAGTAACCCGGAAGATCAAGCGATCAATTGCGCGGAGACGACAGAAGTGCCGAACATGCCTATGAAAAACACTGGTGACGATCAGTCACTCCCTGCCAATCGTGACAGCGAAGCACAACAGTCCGATTGCGCCGACCATGCCTCGGCAGAAGCCCCCTCTCCGGAGCGTCCCTGGTACGCCGAAGGCCTGCCTTTCACGTGCAGTCAGTGCGGTGATTGCTGCTCAGGAGCCCCGGGAGCCGTGTGGGTCACCGATGATGAGCTGAATGCGATCGCCAGCGAACTAGGCCGTCCGGTCGGCGAGATTCGCTTGCTGCATACAAAAATGATCGCGGGCCGCTGGAGTCTCCGCGACTATCCCAACGGCGACTGCGTTTTTTTGGATCCGAAAACCAGGCGTTGCCAAGTTTATGGGGCCCGCCCCATCCAATGCCGTACGTGGCCCTTCTGGCCATCCAATATCGCCACCAGGGGTACATGGGAGGACACTTGCCAGATTTGCCCCGGCTCTGGACAGGGACAGCTGCACTCCCTGGAGGTCATTCAACGGCAAGCCGATGCCTGTGACATCTAACGATCAATTAACACAAAGACATTAAACGAAACATGTTACAACACGTAAACAACACTCGTATCGTTCATTGGGCACTGTTAACCTTTGCGGGTGGCGCAAAGTTGCGGGATTTTTCGGGATTTCCTGAATGTGCGGAGCGTGACGATCCGATACTGACCGTGGATCGGATTGTCTCGTCCGGCTGGCGGTGTGAACTGCCGGTTGGCAAGGGGTCCGGAACTCGTTCCTTACCCGCATCTTGACACTAACTCGAAATTGGCAATACACTTCGGACGTTGTTCCTAAACGGGAACCGGCGAGTGTGCCTCAATCGACTAGTGTGGCTGCGGGAGTGTCGTCGTGACCAAGAAAGAGATTGTCAAAACGATTTCCGAAGAGTGCGGCCTGACGCAACTGAAGACCAAAGAGGTGGTTCAGAAAACGTTTGAGGCCATCATCGACACCCTTGTTGGTGACTCGCGGCATCGAATCGAATTGCGCAATTTCGGGGTCTTCGAAGTGAAGAAGCGGGCTGCTCGCAAGGCCCGCAACCCCCGGACCGGCGAACGTGTGGAAGTCGCGGAGAAATACGTCGTCACCTTCAAACCCGGCAAAGAGATGGAGGAAAAGGTCCTCCTCCTCGAAAAGATGGGCGCGATCCTGTCCGAAGGCCACTTCGATGGGATCGATGATGATGATGATGATCTCCCTGACAACGAGTCCGGTCAGTCAGTGAACAACACGCCACAGCTGCCCAACAGCGGTTCTGCGTTTTAGTTCGCTGCTCCTGTGAGGCAATCCGGCAGGTGACACACTGGTGTCGCCGATCAGCGGCATGAGGCCGCGGTAATTCCGATGTTGTTCCCGACTCGGCAATTACTGATCAGACCGGAATCAGGGAGGAGCCTTCCCAATGCGCAAGCTCGCGTTGACTCTGCTGTTTGGTGCCATCGCCGGAGTGCAGGTCGGTTGTATCGTTCCGATCTGGAGTCCGAATCCCGATCACCGCGTGCGCCAGATGATCTACCAGTCGGAAGCCTACCGCCATATCCCCGAAATCTGGGATCGCATCTGGGGCTTTGATATGCCTGATCTCGCGACTCCCTACCGCACACACGGCGGCGTGATCTAACTCATCCACCTGCCGAGGCTGTACCTCCAGAACGTCCGAATCCGGGCGAGCGGTTCAGCACATTCCAACTCCACTCCAGCCGCGCATCTCCGGTCGATGCGCGGCTGGAGTTGTTGATAAAGACCGCTAATCGCGCGGGCTTGTCCGTCCGGACGGCAAGGAAGCCCAGGACCGACTGACTTGGTGCTCAGTCACACCTGAGATATCGGGGGTCGAATCAGCCGGAACGCACGAGTGTCCGGCGCCACCGAAGAGTGACGCCCAGTGGTGGATTGTCACGATCCAAATACTGAACCTCAGCAGCACACTCACCACGACATACTCGCGGACGAGTCACGACTACGAACTGCGGACTCTGCAGACTCAGGGATCAATGACGGCCTCCTAATCACGGGACACACCGCCCCGTCCATTGAATCCTGATGAACGCCATCGCTGCCAGCCGTTCACAGCAGCGAAACGCCATCCCCCGAAAACCCTCACACCAAGGCACAAAACAGGGGCCAATGGGCATCATCAGTTGATTGATGGACTTCACTTTGTGACTTTGTGCCTTCGTGTGAGACAAGTCTCCCAGAACCAACGTGACGATCTGGCCAGCTGTACCTGCCGTTAACACATCTTGACATTCCGATCCTTGCGTCTAACATCACACCTTGGGGTTTCTTGCCCCAGTCTTGAGAGTTTGCTGGTCTGGCAAACTTTCAAAGGACACTAGGGCCCGTCTGCGGATCTTTGTGTCACAGGCATCGTGAGCATCTTCAGGACGTGACACGGATGCGACTTGAGCGACGGGAGTTGTCCCTGGTCGCCCGAACTCCAGCCAAACTCAATCTGGTATTGGATGTTCTGGGTCGACGGGCGGATGGCTACCACGAAATAGAGACCGTGATGGTCTCGATTGGCTTGTATGACACGCTTCGGTTCGAACCGGAGTCGAGTGGACGGTTGGAGTTGTCACTCACCGGCACTCCCGCCCGCTTGGGCATTGATCCCTCCCTTTTCCCCTTAGATCACTCCAACCTCATCCTCCAGGCGGCCCAGTTGCTGCAAACGACCACCGGATGCCCGCAGGGCGTGCGCATCTCCCTAGAAAAACGGATTCCCCTCCAGGCGGGATTGGGCGGAGGATCCAGTGATGCGGCAGCCACGCTGGTCGCCCTGAACCAGCTCTGGAATTTGGGACTCACCCCGGCAGAGCTACATCCGCTGGCCGCTCAGCTGGGAAGTGATGTGAATTTCTTTCTGGACTCTGTCCCGATGGCGGTGTGCCGGGGACGCGGTGAGGTGATCGAACCCCACCCCCTGTCCGCACCGCTGCATTTCGTGGTGGTGAAACCTCTCGGGGGACTGAGTACGCGGGACGTGTTCCAACACCTGGACCGGTCGGTTCCCCCCCGTGGTTGCGAACCGCTCTTGAGCGGTTTGCGAGCTGGCTGCCCTCGGATGATCGGTGGAGGACTCCACAATGCACTGGAAGCTCCAGCCGTCTCACTCTCATCCGAGGTCGCCGGCACTTTGGCGAATTTGCGTTTGATCCCCGCGTGGGGCAGTTTGATGACCGGCAGCGGTTCATCCTGTTTTTCCGTTCTGGCCCACCCGGTTCAGGCAGCCCGCGCTGCCCGCCGACTTCGGGCGATGTCTGATAGCCAGGTGTTCGTCGTTTCGTCGGCCACCTGAGAATCCCCCTGCGGGGAATCGTGTCCCTCGATGACACCACGCGGCGGAGCCTTCGGGCTCGCCGATGATGAACTCCCTGGAGTTGACCACTGTGGTGAGATCCTCGTCCCGGCGCCCTGATGGCGATCCGGTTCCACTGCTCAGGAGGACGGTGCTATGGAGATTACGGAAGTCCGTATCAAACTGATGGGTGACAACGCGGAACGGCTGCTGGCGTTCTGCTCATTTACCATTGATCATTGCTTTGTGATTCGGGATCTGAAGATCATCCGGGGGCTGAAAGGCGCGTTTGTCGCGATGCCCAGTCGCAAGCTCACAGATCATTGTAACGCCTGTCACAACAAGAACGCCCTGCGGTCCGCCTATTGCTCGCAATGCGGACGACGATTGAGAGATGACCGGGCGATCAAAGGCTCCGATGGACGTGCCAAGCTTTACGCGGACATCGCCCACCCCATCAACTCAGATTGCCGCGACATGATCCAGAGCCGGGTCATCACAGAGTACGAGCAGGAAATCGGACGCTCCCAACAGCCAGGCTATGTCTGTCATTACGACGACTACGACGCCGGAGAATACGACATCGACGAAGCCCATCGCTGGGATCAGATTCATGAGCGTCAGTCGAAGCGGGTGGACCGGCCCTCAGATATCCCGCCTCCGCACCAAAACGAACTGGACACAAAGCCTCGCCAACAACTTCCGTAAACACAACACAAACCGTTGAATCACCGGGTGATACAACAAACATGGTCGTCCACATTGACTCGCCATCCGGGGCACTCACTTGAACCTTCGCAGGGGATGCGGCACAATGCCTCGCTTCGACTTCCGCAGGGTGCGGGAGTTGCCTGTCACCGCCGATCTTCGCACTCGATGCGGGGATCTTGATCTTGAGATCAACCCATGGCTCCGAATCCGAACCCGATGACCAAGACTGACATCCGCAAGATCCGCAAGAAGCGGCAGCGGTTGAAGAAGAAACTCAAGTGCCGGTTCGCACCAGACGGTGTCATTCCGCG
Organism: Planctomycetota bacterium; assembly: GCA_003671275.1. GTDB lineage: Bacteria > Planctomycetota > Planctomycetia > Planctomycetales > Planctomycetaceae > TH-plancto1. Next base: position 12,266 of record QWPB01000049.1, read on the forward strand.
TCCGGTCTATGTGGACTACAAGGACGTCCGCCTGCTCAAGGGATTGGTGGACCGCGAAGGCCGGATTCAGCCACGTCGCCGTACCGGAACCTCTGCCATTTTCCAACGGGCGGTTCGCGAAGCGGTGCTCCGCGCCCGCTTCATCGGCCTGATGCCGTACGTTGCCGACGAATAGATCCGCCTGTTCCGCTCTGTGAACGTCCGCTCTGTGAACGTCCGCTCTGTGAACGTCCGCTCTGTGAA
>QWPB01000042.1 GCA_003671275.1 Planctomycetota bacterium
CGAACGACTGACCACCACCCTCGCCGGCTGGCACTGGCTCGCCTTCCTCGGACTGATGCTCAGAAAAATGATCTTTCAAAGTGCATAACAGGCTCTAAGGATTCTCCATGCGAACTCGACTCTCAATACTTGTTGCGTTGCTCCTGGCAGGCTGTGCCGAGACGGCTTCCGAGCGGCTTCCGATGAAGAACCAGATCGGGAAGAACTGCATCGTTCACTTCCAGCGGGATGACTTGGGGATGGCGGGGGGCATTCCTTCTTCGGTCATGGCGGGAAGTGTGAACGGAGCGGAGACCACCCAAGCCGGCCAATTGATGGGCGTGGGGGCCGATTGGGTCGTCATCAACTACCACGGACGAGAGCTTCACATCCCGATGGCTGCGATCCTGATGATCGAGTTTGGGAGCAACATCACGCAATCCCCTGGACTGAGTCAACAGAAGGTTGTCGAGGCTCGTCCCGTCGATCACGGAGATCACACGCACGTCGAACACGACCATCATTGACGCATCAATGATGGCTCAAGAGACGGACAGAATTGTCTGTCCTACCACAGAACAGTTTTCTTCATGATCCAAGCGGCCACTAATTTCGTTGATTCTGTAACCGGCGCTTCCCAGCTGACCGGTTGTCAGCCATGCTGGAGTGATTCAGAAAGGAACTGGGATGTCGCTGATTTTCGGTCTGGGAGCGTTGATACTGGGCGGGCTGTTCTCGCTGTTCTGCCTGGTCTTTTACGTCTACGTGCTGGTCGATTGTGCGAAGAACGAATCGCCCGAGGGGAACACGAAGATTGTCTGGATACTGATCATCATCTTTACAGCCCCTCTCGGCGGGATTATCTACTACCTCATCCGGCGACCCGACCGGATTTCCACGCTGGGACAGTAGAGAGCTGTCAGCAGTCAGCTTTCAGCCAGAGGAGGCAAGCAGGCGATGCTCGGTTCACGACCCCGAAGGGGTCACAGCCATTAGCCGGTGGTGTCGCTCCGCTTAACCACCCGCTCGCCACGAACGGTCCACGCAAACATCAACCCCTCACCGGCACCACTCATGAATGCCCCCGTCGCCATCACGTTGATTATCATGGGGGCTCTGCTCATCATGGTCCCCGTGCAGTCGGACTACATGTACCAGCGGAACATCGTCGAAATGATGAGCAAGTCGAATGTGACGAGCGTGAATCTCATCGGGCAAATGAGCGAACTCTACCGCTTCGGCTGCTGGGCGACCGGAACGGGCATGATCGCCATCGCTGTCCTCTCTTCACTATTCAAAACCTCCTCCCCTCCCACTGAAAACTGATGACTGAACTCTGACAACTCCTGCCGGCTGACCGCTGTTTGCTGAAAGCTGATGGCTATGAAATTCACCCACACTCCCGAATCCCGCCCCCTCGATGGGTACACCATCAAGCGTCCGCTGCATCGCGGGGGCTTCGGAGAGGTCTATTTCGCCGTCACCGACGGCGGGCGGGATGTGGCGCTGAAGCTGCTCAGGGAAAACGTCGAGGTCGAGCTGCGCGGCGTGCAGCAGTGTTTGAATCTGAGTCATCCGAATCTGGTCACGATTTTCGACATCAAGCAGGATGGAGACGGCGATTACTGGATCGTGATGGAGTTCGTGCCGGGCGATACGCTCGATGAGGCCCTCCGCCGCGAGAACCGTCCGCTGCCGATGGAGGAGGTCCTCCGCTGGATGCGGGGGCTCTGTTCGGGGGTCAGCCACCTGCACGAGCGCGGACTGGTCCACCGCGACCTGAAACCCAGCAACATCTTCAGTGCCGAAGGGGTCGTTAAGGTCGGAGACATCGGCCTCTCCAAGTTCATCACAGCCAGCCGCCGCAGTGCCCACACCGAAAGCGTGGGGACTGTCTACTACATGGCTCCCGAGATCTCGCGCGGGCGGTACGGCAAAGAGGTCGATATCTACGCCCTGGGGATCATCGCCTTCGAGATGGCCACGGGGCAGATCCCGTTCGATGGCGAGTCGGCGGGCGAGATCCTGATGAAGCATCTGACCCAGCCGCCGAATCTGGCGATCCTTCCGGACCGGCTGCGGCCCGTGATCGGCAAGGCCCTGTCCAAAGACCCCGCCCGGCGACAGCGGTCAGCGCATGAGTTCCTTCGCGAGTTCGAAGCGGCTGTCGTAGGGCGGCAGGCAGTTCGCGCACCGCGCACCGTGGCGGAATGGGTGGAGCCCGTGGAGCCCCTCGAACGGTACGAGCCCGAGGCTCCGACGAATTGGGTTCCGTGGGTGGCGGTCGGACTGCTCGGTCTGGCTGCGCTGGTGGGCGGCGGTGGCCCGCTTTTGTTGATGAGCCTGCTGTTCATCGTGGTTATGGGAGTCTTTGGCTGGACATCTCGAGATCTTGGGCGGATCACCGGTCGGGTCCGCCGCTCGTGGGTTGGGCGGACCTCGATCGATGACCGTCCGCTGCCAGTCGCCCGCCCCGCTCAGTACATTCCGCCCTATCCTTGGTATGGGCACTGGTCCGTACTGGTCTTGATTGTCGGTGGCCTGCTATTCAGCTTGCAAGCCGGACTGACGGCGACTTCGATGGTGGCACTCGGAGGCATGTCACTGATCGGGACCGCGTTGCTCGTGAAAACGTTCACCTTCGGTTACGAGACCCTCTGTTTGCTGATGGGCGCTCCGCTCCGGCGGCCCGTAGCGGCTCCCGTTCGTCCGGTGGCGATGGCTTCCCCGAAGGCGGTCCTCCCGACACCGTTGCGTCCGACTCAGGAGCGACTGGGGGCGCTCGTCACGTCAGGTTTCTTTGCTCCGTTGTCAGTGGCCGCACTGACCGCCGCGATCGCTGGCGTCCGGCCCGACTTTTTTCAGATCCAATCAGGGCTCTCGCTGTTGACTGTGTTTGTGGCGGTGGCGACGATCGCCTGCTGGGCGATCGCGCTGGTCTCAACACTGGGCGAGGGACAGGGCTGGGACCATTGGACCCGCCGCGGCATGTTCGCAGCTGCGGGGATGGGAACGGGGGCCACGGCCTATGCGGTGTGGACATCCCTGTTTAAGCCGGGTGGGGATCTGTTTTCGTCGCTGGGGCAGGATCAGGCGTTCGTGAATTTTGGCAGCCATGCACTGATCGATGCGGGTGGTGCCCCGTCGCTGGCCGGGTTCATGTGCTTCTTCGGGTTCTGGTTCGGGATCGTCAACTGGCTGAAGCAGACCAATTGTCTGCGAATGTCGCGACTGTCGATGGGGTCGGCATTACTCAGCGTGATCGTGGCAGCTGGGACATCGATGATCTTTGCGTTCCCGATCGAGATGGCGCTGCTCTGGTCCGGCGTGATCTCGGCCAGTGTCCAACTGACCTCACCGGGGCTGGTCCCGATGCGGAAGGCCTGAGTCAGAGGATTGGGAGAATCGTCGTGGAACTCATCGACATTCCGCCATCTCGCACGAATGCGTTGTGTTCCATCTCTCTCGAATCGTGAGAAATACCATGCAGCCAATGGTTGAAGTTCGTTTCGCCTGGTTCACCGTGTTGCTGGTGCTTGTTGTGGCATCGCTCGTGGTGGCAGGGATCCTCTACGCGATCCAGCGCGGGCACGCGAAAGCGGTGTTGATGGTTGGCGGAACGATGCTGGGGCTCTTCCTAGTCGCGGCTTTGACCATGTCCGGTGTGCAGAAACATCGAGAAGACTCCCGCCGGGTGGAACTGCATAAACATCTCCAGACAATCGGTCACTCTTCCCACCGGCCAGCGACACAGGTTCAGCGTGCCGCGATGGAACCATCAACACCAACCATACCGTCGACGCTCGCGGGTCCCACTCCGAAGAAGATTGAGCATCTCATTGGAAGCTCCGCCCCGCTGGCGGTCGCGGAACTCCCCGCTTGGCGAAAGAACCCACCGCGAGAAGGCTCCACCGAGCAGGGCTGGTCGAAGTACGTTCTGTCGAGCCAGCAGTTCGCGACGGTCGAAGAAGCCGAGGCGGAGCTGTTTCAGACCGTCATTGCCGATGTGCAGTCAGGCTTTGCACACCATTGGCCCGAGACCAGGGGCTGGGTGCCGACCCGCGAAGATGTCATCTCCAGCAGCCTGATCACCGAAAAGGTCATTGAGACGTTTTCGCTCAAAGTCGGCGAGTTTGAGAATCCCGTCTACCGCGTCTCATGGCTGGTCCAGTTTCGACCTGAAGCCAACCAAGCGCTCCATGCCCGCTGGTCTCCACTGGAAGCCGAGAGGCGGTCACACTGGATACTGGGCATCCTCGCGGGAGCGACCGGGCTGCTCGGGGTTGCCGCAACGATGCTGCGGAAGCGGGCGCAGCAGTCCCCAGAACCCGCAGCCTCTGGCGCAGAGTACCCCCTCGTCCGCTGATCGACTAGAACGAGCGACTGATCACCGATGTTTCGTCGGTGATTAGCGGGTCTCGGCCCCCATCCATCGACAACCTCGCTGGAGCCGTTCATGTCCTCTGTATCGCGTCGTGATTTTCTGGCCGCTGCGGCGGGTGGGCTGACTTCGTGCCAACTGGGACGATCCACGTGGGCTGCGGAGCCCGGAGAGGCCCTGCAGCTGGCCACTTTCCGCTGGGATGTCACCCCACCGGTGGGGCATTCACTTTGTGGTGGATGGATCACACCGGTCGTCGCGGTCGACACTCCACTTCAAGCCATTGGCTTGGTTATTCAAGGAGCGGGGCGACCCATCGTGATCTGCTCTGTTGACTGGACCGGGATTCTGAACTCGGCTCATGTCGCGCTGCGAACGGCCTTGGCCGAGGCGGCGGGGACGACTCCTGATCGTGTCGCCGTGCAATGCGTTCATCCACATAACGCACCGTTCGCCTGCCTGGATGCTCAGAAGATTGTCTCGCAATACACCGAACTGCCCCCGATCGTGGACGAAGCGTTCTTCGCCCGGTGTTTGACAGCCGGTCAGCAAGCCCTGCGGGAGGCGTTGCCCAAGGCTCAGCCGCTCACTCACATGGCCTCCTCCAAGAGTCTTGTGCGCGAGGTTGCCGCGAACCGGCGTATCCTGGGAGTCAATGGCCAGGTCCGGGCCTCCCGTAGCAGCAGTTGCCAGGATCCTGCACTCCGGGCGGAACCGGAAGGGCTGATCGATCCATGGCTGCGAACGGCGGCCTTTTATCACGGTGAGCGGCGACTGGCCGCCTGCCATTATTATGCCTGTCACCCGATGAGCTACTACGGGGACGGGCGCGTCACCCCGGACTTTTGCGGGCTGGCGCGGGACGTGGTGCAGGAGTCCGAGCCGGACTGCACGCATCTGTACTTTAACGGATGCGGTGGCAATATCGGGGCTGGCAAATACAACGACGGGTCGCCTCCGATGCGACCGATCCTCCGAGATCGCATCCGATCAGCGATCGATCAGAACCTGCGGCAGTTGACGCCCCAGCCTTTGACGAAACTGGCGTGGGCGACTTGTGAGATTCTGCCAGTGCCCCAGTCGACCTTCGACGCCGAACAGATCGCCCGACAGATTGCTGATCCCCGACAATCGGTCGTAAATCGGAACCGCCCCGCCTACACCTTGGCGTGGCTCCAGCGTTGTACGAATCATGGTCCGCCGATTGTACTCAGCGGGCTGCATCTGAATGAGGTGGTGCTCGCCCACCTGCCCGCCGAGTGCTTTGTGGAGTACCAGTTGCAGGCACAAGCCCAGGCTCCCGACCGATTCGTGGCATGTGCGGCCTACGGCGATGGCGGACCGTGGTATCTACCTACGCGGGCCGCCTACCCCCAGGGGGGCTACGAAGTGTCGGTGGCGTGGTGTGACCCGGCTGTCGAGGATGTGCTGACCACGGGGATCAGCCGGATTCTCAAGCCCGTCGACGCACCCGGTTAGGGCACCGTCTGGCCGTTGACGATAATGGATCCGGTCGTCAGCCCGCTGTTGATGAAGAACGGAAGCGTCGAGTTGTTGATGATGTTGTCGACATCACCGATCAGGTTGATGCTGCCCACAATCCGATTGAAGAAGATGCCCCGTTCCAGCGGAAGGATGAGATCGTCCGTCATGAATATCTGATTGCCGTTGAGGGTCACGTCCGACGGCCCGGCGATCGCGTCAAACAGGATGCCCGTTCCATCCGAACTGTTGAACACCATCGCATTGCGTGACACGTCAACATTGTTGTCCGCGACCCGGAAGGTGAGATTGATCGCGGTGTCACCCAGATCGTTGGCCCCTTCCATCTGGAATCCATTCACGGCAAAGTCGCCATTCGCGTCCCGACCAAAATTATCGGTGATGGAGACATCCGCAGCCCCGGCGAAGTCAAACAACAATCCGGTATCCACTCCTCCTCCGCCATCGTTCAGTACGTTGTTGGTGTAGACCACCGTGTCGCGATTCGTACTCGGGCGTGTGGTCGTCAGACGGATTCCCACCTGTCCGGCATTGGTCGACATCTGGAAATTGTTGTTGTCGATCAACACGCCGGTGACCCCTGGCTCACCCAGATCTCCCCGCCATGTGACGCCCACGATTGCGTCATCAAACCCACGATTCGACGTGAATCCCGGAGCACCGCCCACGTTGGGGTCTCCGTTATTGAACACCCCCAGAAACAGTTCTGGTCCCTCGGAGGTGACACTGCCCGTTGTCTGGATGGCAATCATGTCACCACCCCCGACGACAGCTCCCGCACCCGTGGCGTCCGTGAATGTGCTGTCTTCCAACGTGACGACGTATTGGGCTCGGACCAGATCGTTGTTGCTGTCCAGTACGTTCGTCCGATTGGCCAGATAGCGGATCTGGTTCACGCCTTCATTGGCCTGGAAAAGCGAACCCAGGATATCCAGACGGAAGACATCCAGACCATCGAAGCCGAAGGACGTATTGTCCACGACATCGGTGTTGATGATGTCCACTTCATTGATGACATCGGCTTCGATGCCGATCACGTTACCCGTGTACTCCTGAGCGGTCAGGCTCACCTGATCGAGGTTCAGGAAATGAGCTCCGGCGATCGCTTGTCCGGAGATCGTTCCTCCGGGCAATGCCCCGCTGCCGGTTCCCCGCACGGCAAAATCCCCCGAGCGATCCAGCGTGTCCCGAGGCAGCAGCGGGTCCGCCGGAGAGTACGGATCGACGAGATTCTCGATGAAGATACCGTAGTCCGAGTTCGTGCTGTTCACCTCGTCGAAGTTCACATCAAAATCGGGGTTATCCAGCATGGTCAAGGCCCGGGCCGTGTCGGCATCCAGCACCCCGCCATTCACAGCCAGTCCGGCATTCCGTGACATCGTCACAGCGGTATTGCCCTGACTGGACACGCTCAACGAAGTGAAGGCAATATCCCCGGGATTGTCGATGACCAGGACACCTGACTGACCGCGAGTATCGGTGGCGTTGACCGTACCGAAGATGGCGGATTGAGTGACTCCCTGGACATCGATGGCCGGGACCAGAACCTGATTCTCATTCGAGATCGTCACCAGCCCGGCAAAGCGAGCGGTTCCCACATGGTCGAGAACTTCAATACCCCGGGCTCCCCGGTTGTTGATCCCGATTCCGTTGAAATCGACTTCGGAAGCATCGCTGTTCAGGAAGATCGATGAATTGGTGGCATTCGAAATCGTCGTCTGACCGATCACGAAGAACCGTCCCGTGTTCTGCAGGGTTCCTCCGATATTGACCCCCGTGTCGTTGCTATCAGCAATCGACAGGCTCTGGAATGAAACGAAGCCTTCCGAGTCCTGGAAGTCGACACCGTGCGAACCGGTCGCCGCAGTTCCCGCGATCGTCACATCGCCGAAGCTCACGTCGAAGGACGCGGTCCCTCGGTTGATAGTTTCCAGATCCACCCCCACATCGCCGCGATTGTTGATGGTGATTGTCTGGCCCGCACTGCTGACGAAGCCCGTCAGGTTGCGAATGGACACGCCGGACCCCACGGGATTGTTGATATCCACATCCTGGGCCAGGGTAACTCCACCGCCCAGCACGTTCACAATTTGCAGGGCGTCTCCCGTGACATTGTTCAATGTCAGGTTACCCAGGGTCGTGGAGCCACTCGAACCGAAAATCCCCACTCCTTGTCCGCCGTTGTCGGTCACATCGCTCAGTCCCATGCCGACCGAGCCGCCATTGTTCTGAACGATGACCGCAAATCCAGTGTCGTTGAGAATCGTTCCCGAGTGGGTGATGGCTGCATCACCGCCGGAGACAAAGAACGAATTCCCATCCACACTTGTGATGTCGACATCCGTCAGGGTGATATTCCCTGTGGAATTCAGCAGCAGTACCCCGTGGGCATTTGGCCCCACCGTGTTATTGATTCGCACATCGCGGATGGTGCCTCCACTGATGGCGTCTCCAATAATGGCCGTCCCCGTCGGGCTTTGGATATCAAACCCGGCGAACAGGTTGTTGTTCCCCAGATTGACCGCCGGCCCCACCGAATTGCTGAATAGCGGGCGGTTCGTCCCGTTCGTGGCCCGGGGCAAGGTCAAGTCCGCCGTCTGGTTTCCGAAGACCACCGGAACCGTCTGGTTCAGGCCGGAACCTTCACCCAGGACCAGTTCGCCATCATTGAGATCCAGAGTGGGCCGCGCATCGTACACGCTGTCCGCATGCACAAAGATCAGGTCGCTGTCCGGCAAGGCATTCTGGGCTTCCTCGATGAACTGAAACGGCGTTTCGATCGCTCCGGTTCCTGTCGGAGCCGGGAAGTTGGGGAGCGGTGCCGGATCGGGCACATTCCGCACGTGATACAGGAAGTACGGATCACCCGTATTGGGGTTGATGGCGACCTGGTCTCCGTTATTGCGGATCGAGTCGATCGTCACGACCGTCCGGTTGCGGCGGACCCACTGGGCGATGCGGTTAATCTGGCTGGAACCAAACCGCGGACGGTCTTCGAGATGCCCCCAGTAGTTCACATCAACTCCGACGATCAGGTCCGTATCGAACACCTGATCCTTCGTGATTTCGGTAAAGCCGTGGATCAATCGATCGGCAAAGTCCGCATCCAGCCGCAGTCGCCAGCCCAATGCCTGGTCCAGGTTTTGGCCGACGGCCTGATAGTTGTAGACCCCTGCGGAGGCTTCCATGTTGACCGACTGAGCGACTTCACCGGGGACCGGCACCGTAAACAGCAGGTCCAGACCCTCAGCCGCCGCCGACACTCGCGTCTGCGTGGCGAAGGTGATGTTGTTACCACTAAAGCGGGCCGAGTTTGGTGTAATCGAAGTGCCCAACTCCTGAACCAGCTCTCCAAATGGTTTGGACCAGTTCGCCCGAATATCCATCCATTGTGAGAACAACTCGACCGAGATCCCGGCCTGCTGGAATCGCACATCACGGCTTTCGTCGTGGTCGTAGAATCCCGCGACACCCAGCACGAAATCACGGTCCGCAAAGTATTGGCGAACGCCGACGCCCGCTGTTCCTCCCATCTTACCCTGGTTGGTAATGAACAGGCTGCCTTGCGAAAAGAAGTACGTATCCTCAACAAACATATAGGGGGCGAGATCGAGATAGGTGATCGACTGTGATCGCCCGACCGTATCGCCCGCGACATGGCCCAGCCGTCCGAGCATTCCCATGCCGCCGACCCCGAGATCTTCGGGAGCCGCATCGCCAAAGATGTGACTCTCGGGAAAACCCGTCGCAGAGCCACTGGCGCCATTGCCTTCTGACCGCAGCATCATCGGTGCGGGCTGCTGGGCCGCGACTTCCGATGCCAGAACGCATGCCAGAACTCCCAGCAATCCCATCATCGGCGTCAGCCGAAGGCAATTGCGGAGTCTGGTGGGGGCCGTTTGGGGGAGGATCATCCATGCACCTCGTGAGCGCCACCCACGGAAGGAATCAGTTCTGGACATCAGACCTGAAACCCGTGAGTCGCCATCGTGACGACACCCTCCAACCGGGCAGACCGGTCCGAGGATCGGGCTGACGATAGGGCAATCTCCAGAAACACGAAAAGTCGAAATCAACCGCCCTATCCGTCAGATTTGTCGAGGTTTGAACTCCTGATTTCCGAAGCTCGGCCACTTGGCGAGTGATCCCTATCCCGGATATCACAGCTCGTGAAAAAGTTGACACGAGCTTGTATTGTATTGTGATTAAAGGACTTGCGTGCGGCTTGTTGTGGTTTTTGTGAGCGGCGGTGCCGCCGATGGGCCGGCTCTTTTGCCGGGTGGAACGAGACTCGGAGTCGCTGCGGGAACCACCCTTGATGAAAAATGAACGACCTCTCCAGATTCCTGCCGATCGGCAGCTTTAGCCACACACCCCATCCGATTCCCGGCAGTTTTTGCCAGGAAATCCTTAGGTGGCGGGCTGCGTCAAAACAAGGGGGCCGCATCTTCCGAATCCAGCCCCGATTCGGTCACGCAGCCCTTGGTGCCCGACGCCCATCCCGATCAGATCAGGGCGAAGGCCTTTCGCAGCGCCGTCAGGGCCAATGCCCCCTGGGACTGGGCCACCGCCACGCTCATACGGATTTCGGAGGTATTGACCATCTTGACGTTGATCTTGGACTCTGCCAGAGCCTTGAACATCCGCTCTCCCACTCCGGTGTGGGTCCGCAGTCCAATCCCGCTGACAGACAGCAGGGCGATCTCACGTTCATGACTGACTGACGATCCTGTCCAGCGCTGCACGAGCGGCTGAATGGCGGCTTCGCACTTACTCAAATCAGCCATATCCACAGTAAATGACACCTCTGTCGTCGAGTTCCGACTGACGTTCTGCACAATCATATCGACCGAGACCCCCGCATTGGCCACCCCTTCAAACAGTTCGGCGGAGATCCCCGGTCGGTCCTGGACATTATGGACCGTTACGCGGGCCTGCGATTCATCGAGTACGACCTCGCTGACCACGATGTCCTCCATACTCCGCAGGCGGCTGACGACGGATGCCAGTCGCTCCTGTTCGTTGGCCTGGGCAGTCGCCGTGGCGGCCACGCGAGCAAGTCCAGCCAGCAGTTCCGGAGCCGGGTTCTCGGACTCCAGCTGGAATCCGCTGTGAACGGTCCGCAGTGCCTGTTCGCTCACATTCCGATCGACCAGCACCGAAACCTTGATATCGCTGGTCGAGATCATCTGAATGTTGATCCCGGCATCCGCCAACCGTCGGAACATGCGAGCCGCGACGCCGGAGCTGTGCTTCATCCCCGCCCCGACAGCGGAAACCTTGGCCAGATTGGTCCCGCTCATGATGGAACCCTCCCCCAGTTCGGTCACTGCTTCTTGTGCGGCAGTCAGGGTTTCGGCCAGTTCGCTGGCGTCGACCGTGAATGAAACTTCCGCCTTGTTGTTCGCCGAGACGTTCTGTACCACCATGTCGACCGGAATCTTGCGAGCCGACATTTTGGCGAAAATCAGGCTCATCACGCCTGGGCGATCCGGAATATCACACAGACTGACGCGGACTTCATCCCGGACCAGCGCCATCCCCGTTACGCTCCGGACCAGCTCTTCGCCCGTCGAGGCGATCAGTGTGCCTGCCCGATCGTTCTGGGAATGTCGCACGCGCAGCGCGACATCAAACTTCTTTGCGAATTCAATGCTGCGAGAGTGCATCACACCCGCCCCGAGACTCGCCATTTCCAGCATTTCGTCATACGAAATGCGGGTGATCTGTCGGGCGTCGGGCACGATTCGCGGGTCGGTGGTGTAGACTCCATCCACGTCGGTGTAGATCTCGCACTCATCAGCTTCCAGGGCAGCGGCCAGGGCTGTTGCCGTGGTGTCGCTTCCTCCACGCCCGAGGGTCGTGATATCTCCGTTCTCGGCTGTCCCCTGAAAACCGCACGCCACCACAATCTTGCCCGCGTTCAGCTCCTGCCGCAGCCGGTCGGTCGAAATCTGGCTGATCCGGGCTTTGGTGTACGTCTGGTCTGTGACGATCCCAATCTGCTCGCCGGTCAGCGAGATCGCGGGCTCACCCAGGGTGCTGATCGCCATGGCCACCAGTGCCACAGCTTCCTGTTCCCCGGTCGACAACAGCATGTCCATCTCTCGCGGCTGGGGAGTCGCGGTGATCTCATTGGCCAGGTCGATCAGTTCGTCGGTCTTTTTGCCACGTGCCGAGCAGACCATGACTACCTGATGTCCGGCCCGTTTCGCGGCGACGGCTCGCCGAGCTGCGGAGAGAATCCGCTCCGGAGTTCCGACACTGGTTCCGCCAAACTTTTGCACGATCAGGGACACGAATCACACTCCACCGGATGTTGACTTCCGTGCAGGACAAAACACCTGCCCAGTTCCAGGCAAGCGGCAGAGGATACCAGAGTGTCAGACGGGGGGAAATCCAGCGATAATCAATGAAAATGGATCGATTCGATCACCGGCAGGTTGGGTGCCTGGACGGGTCGTTCCAGATTCCGTCGATCAGGCCGGGCTCTCAGCCTGCGAACATCCGCTCCAGCGGCGTCCCGGTGGCCAAGCGGTGGGGGCGACCGGTCTGGTCGTGCATCTCCGCCGCTGAATCGAGTCCAAATCGTGACAGGATCGTGGCTGCGATATCTCCCGGAGTGACCGGATCTGTGGCGGGATAGGCCCCCGTCGCATCACTGGCTCCGTAGACGTTGCCGCCGCGGATGCCGCCTCCTGCGAACATCACGCTGTAGCAGTTGGGCCAGTGATCCCGCCCCGCTCCGCCGTTGATCTTCGGGGTTCGGCCAAATTCTCCGGTCACCACGATCAGCGTCGAGTCCAGCAGCCCGCGCTCCTGCAGATCGTCGATCAAGGCCGAAAGCCCCCGATCGATGGGCGGCAGCAAATGGTTCTTATGCTGCTGAAAGCATTGGGCATGGGCATCCCAGTTCTGCCCCTGCTGCTTGTAATCATAGACCGTGATGAACGGAACCCCAGCTTCGACCAGTCGCCGGGCCAGAAGCAGATTCTGGCCACGCATCTCGTGGGCATACCCGACATCACTGGTCGCCCCCGAGCCCCAGCCGTAGCGATCGCGAACTTCCGCAGGCTCCTGCGTGATGTCAAGGGCCTGGTGAATCACATTCGAGTCGAGCAACCGGTACGCCCGCTCATAGTGCGAGGCCAGCCCACGGCCCGACTCCCTATCCAGATCGAGTGATCGCCGCAGCTGATCGCGTTGCTTGCGACGCTCCGATCCCAGATCGGCGGCCTGTCTCAGGGTTTCGACCTGGTATTGCCTTACCGCGAGATCGACATCGATCCTCAGCGGGTCATAGTTCTGGCCGAGGAAGCCGCCGCCCTGGCACGGAGTCGGCACGACATTCTGGAATACATAGGGCAGCGCGGTGTACCGCACCTCGGCATCGGACGGAAGTCGCGGACGCTGCGAGGTCACGATGCTGCCGTAACTCGGGTAGACCTGTGGCAGCGGGGCGAACAACTCTCGATCCGGCCCATCGAGTGGCCGCCCCGTCAGGGCCTGGATCGAGGCGGCATCGTGCAACGTGGCGGTGTGACTCACACTCCGGACCAGTCCGATATGGTGCATCCGCTGGGCCAGGCGGGGCAGATGCTCGCTGATCTGAACCCCCGGAACCGAAGTCGCGATCGGTTGAAACTCACCGCGCACATCCGAGGGCGCATTCGGTTTGGGATCAAACGTCTCAATGTGACTCGGCCCGCCGTACAGAAACAGCAGAATGCACGAGCGAATCGACCCGTTCCCCGTGGCACCGAGCACGGACCTGGGAGATACACCACCCGCTAGCCCCAGCATTCCCAGCTGGATCAGCCTGCGCCGCGGCAGTGGTAACAATCCAAATCCAGACACCACTGACAGCTCCAGGGGACGTTAAGCAACGCATGCATCGAAGTTTATTGATCGGAGAGGCACCCACCAAGAGTGAATACCAAAAATACCAAGGCGATTCTGTTCGCACGTGGCGTCCGGCTCTGCAATTCCGGGCAGTGTCCCATGTCAAAACCTTCTCAGTTTTGCAATTTGCAAGTAGATCACAGGGATGAGGAGAGTCCCTCAGAAGCATAGAAGGGGGAACGGACGTCCATGGTGGTGTCCCGTGTGGCCATCTGCTCCCTTGCTGTTACCGGGCTGGTCGGTTCAACTGCATAAGTCTCGACAGATCCATTCCTGGTTGAACGTGCGGGAATTATTCTGAGTGCTGATGGAGTGGCTGTGGGTTTGATGAGACGGGCACCGGGCCTGCGGGCTTGGTGGGATGATGTCACTACCAACGAGGGGCGATCATGCGGCGATGGTTTTCCGGTGGGATGAGTGCGGCACTGGCCTTGGTGATGGGGAGCTATGCAATGGCTGGCGATACCGTGCGGGCGTACATTGGAACCTACACCCAGAAGGGTGGCGCGGGAATTTATGTTCTCGAACTCGACCGGGAAACGGGCAAAGTCACCGAAGCCCGCGTCGCTGCCGAACAGAAGAATCCCTCGTTTGTGGCCATTCATCCGTCTCGCAAATTCTTGTACGCGGTCAGTGAGGTCGACAACGTCGATGGCAAAACGGGGGGCGGGGCGTCGGCTTACAGAATCGACACGAAAAGCGGCACTCTGGAAAAACTGAATGCCGAGATGACCGGCGGGGGGGCCCCCTGCCATCTCGTCGTTGACGCCGCAGGTAAAAATCTGCTGCTCGCCAACTACTCCGGAGGGAGCGTGGCGTGCCTGCCGATTGGTGCGGACGGGACCCTGAAACCGACCAGCAGTTTTGTTCAGCATGTCGGTTCCAGTGTCGACAAGGGGCGTCAGGAAGCGCCGCACGCGCACTCGATCAACGTGGACCCGACCGGAGCCTACTCGGTGGTTGCGGACCTCGGTCTCGACAAGGTGCTGGTGTACAAGTTCAACAGTGAGGCAGGCACGCTATCCCCGAATAACCCCGCCTCGACTTCGACCAAGCCCGGCGGCGGACCCCGGCACTTCGCGTTTCACCCGAGTGGCAAGTACGCCTACACCAATCTGGAGATGACTTCGGAAGTCACCGCATTCCAGGTGCAGCCCGGTGGTGTCCTGGCGGGGATTCAGACATTGAGCACGTTGCCCAACGGCGAACCGGTTCCCGGCAACTCAACCGCCGAGTGCCAGGTCCATCCCAATGGAAAGTTTGTTTACGTCTCGAATCGCGGGCACAACACGCTGGCCATCTACTCGGTGGATCTCAGCAACGGACGACTCACGCATATCGGCAACCAGTCCACGGGCGGAGCCGTCCCCCGGAATTTCTGCATCGATCCTAGCGGCCGGTTCATCCTGGCCGCTAACCAGGAATCGGACACGGTGGTTGTCCTGAAGGTCGATCAGGAGACGGGGCTGCTGACTCTCACGGGCAGCCAGGCCCAGGTTTCGATGCCAGTCTGCGTGAAGTTCTGGGAAGCCCCGTAGTTCAACGGGTTCAACCTGACCTTCCCCACCAGCGTGCGTTCGAAATTGCCGGAACCGGCAGTATTTCACCACGGAGCGACGCCGTTGTTCCGTGGTGAAATACTGTCGGTTTTTCGGATGCGCACACGTTTTCGAGGGCTCCTCGGAATCGGTTTGTCTCCCGACGCGGTCGCGGGGTATGATCAAGTGACGCGGATTTCAGATGACGGGAGGCATCATGCAGCCACTGGCACGGCGGACATTTTTGCAGGGAGCAGGGGCGCTGCTTGGACTGCCATTGCTGGAAGCGATGGGGTCTCGCAGCCTGTATGCTGCTCCGGTGGTGGTGGAGTTGCCCCGGCGGATGGCCTTTGTGTTCGTCGCCAATGGGGTCATCATGCCCCACTGGAAACCGACCAGCGAGGGGCCGGGATGTACACTACCCAAGACGTTGGCACCGCTGGAAAAAGTCCGCGATCAGCTGACGGTAATCAGTGGGCTGGCTCAAGACCACGCCCGTGCCAAGGCGGACGGTGCGGGGGATCATGCCCGGTCCGCATCGACGTTCCTGACTTGTTCGCACCCCCGCAAGACGGACGGAGCCGACATCTCGGTGGGGACTTCGATCGACCAGGTGGCCGCGAACCTCATTGGTTCTCAAACGCGGTTGCCTTCCCTGGAACTGGGGATCGAATCCGGTCGACAGGCGGGCAGCTGCGACTCGGGCTACAGCTGCGCGTATTCGAACAGTATTTCCTGGAAGACCGAAACGACACCGATGGGGAAAGAGGTGAACCCCAAACTGGCGTTTGAACGGCTGTTTGGCGGTGTCGACACCGCCAAAGCCGTCGAGCGGGATTTCTACCGCAAGAGTATTCTGGACACCGTGGCCAGTGATGCCGAACGACTGAAAAAGAATGTCGGTGCCAGCGATCTCAGAAAACTGGACGAGTATTTCACCAGTGTTCGGGAAATCGAACAGCGGATCAGCCGGGCGGTCGACGACAATCAAAGACGGACCCCGACGATGCCCGCACCGAAGGGCATTCCGGAGAAACTCTCCGAGCATATCGACCTGATGTTCGATCTGCTGCAACTGGCCTTTCAGACCGATACCACACGGATTGCCACCCTGATGCTGGCCAATGAAGGGAGCAATCGGGCGTATCGCGAGGTGGACGTGAAGGAAGGGCACCATCAGCTTTCGCATCATCGCAATGACGAAGCCAAGATGGCCGAGATCCAGAAGATCGACCAGTATCTGGTCGAGCGGTTCGCCCGCTTCCTGGGGAACCTGCAGTCCACGAAAGAGGGGAACGGCACGCTCCTCGATCAGAGCATGATCGTTTACGGCTGCTCGATCAGCGATGGTAACCGCCACCGCCATGAAGACCTGCCCGTCTTGTTGGTGGGGCGGGGGGGCTCCACCATTCAGGCGGGGCGGCATTTGAGCCTGAAGAATGAAACGCCGATGGCGAATCTCTACCTGTCGATGCTCGATCGAATGGGGGCGAAGCAGGACCGCTTTGGCGACAGTACCGGACCATTGAAAGAGATCGGCTGAGCCCAAGTCGGTCCTTTCGCCGTGATCGTGATGAAGGAACAAGAGGCCCCTGATCTCGCATGCGTATCTGGTACAACCAACTCCACGAAAGTCAGCGGGCCGTACTCGACATCCCGGGCGATGAAGTCACGATCGGGCGCGACCGCACCAGTGATTTGATTCTGACCAGTCCTCTGATCGCCCGGAAGCAGGCGGTGATTCGGCAGCAGGGAGCCCAGGCGTGGATTCAGAATCTCGGGATCAACAGCTGCCTCGTGGGTGATACAGAAGTCCTGGGCGGACGGGAGCACACGTTTCCAGCCCATGAGACGATACGGATCTGGCCCTACACGCTGAATCTGGAATCCACCGAAGTCACGCCACTCTCCCGGCAGGATTTGGAGGCTCACTTACGCGGACTCGTTGCGGATCTGGAGTTGCGAGTGCATCGCCGTCTGCTGGAACGGTTCGATCTCCATGAACTGGAGGCCAACCGGATTGGCGACCCGGAAGGACTGGTCCGGCTGGAGCGGCAGATTGAAGATGTTTGCCGGGAACTTCAGCTATTCAGCGAGGCGAACGAGCCGCTGCTGGAAGAGATTGTGGGATTAAACCTGCGGGACTACATCGTTCAGCAGTTGATCCTGGAAGGCGATACCGGGACGCTAAATTCGCTGTCGTTCCTGCGGAATGAATTCGATGTCCCCGCCACGCTGGTTTCGGAACGGGAATCAGAGCTGGTCAACCTGCTGCGGTTCGCCCGAGGTAAGCTGGGGCTGGATGAACTGACGGATCTGTCCGCCCGGATCACGCGGGTCGAACGTGGTTTTGTCGAGGTCTTCAATCAGCTTCGGCTGCATCTGCACAAGGAATTACGGCGATATCTGGTCTTGCGGACGCTCAAGAAAGACCTGAAGGATACAATCCTGGGGTTCGGCCCACTGCAGGATCTGCTGCGAGCGCCGACCATCAGCGAAATCATGGTCGTTCGCGGCGATCAGATTTATGTCGAGCGTGACGGGGTGATCGAGCTGTCGGGACGGCGATTTCTGTCGGACAAAGTGACGGAAGCAATTATCGAGCGGATCGTGGCCCAGGTCGGACGTCGGATCGACCGGTCGCAACCGCTGGTGGATGCTCGACTGCCCGATGGCAGTCGCGTGAACGCCATCATTCCTCCGCTGGCGGTACGGGGACCGTGCCTGACCATCCGGAAGTTTCCGACCGACCGGTTCACGATCAATGAGCTGATTGACAGCGGCACCACGACCGAGTCTGCCGCCATGTTCCTGCGAGCATGTGTCATCGCCCGAAAGAATATTCTGGTGAGTGGTGGAACGGGCTCCGGTAAGACCACCCTGCTGAACGTGCTGTCCTCGTTCATTCCCGCCCGCGAACGGATCGTGACCATTGAGGATGTCCAGGAACTTCAATTACGGCAGGATCACGTGGTGTCGCTGGAAACCCGCCCTCCGAACGTGGAGGGGTCGGGTGAGTACACCATCCGTGATCTCGTGAGAAATGCCCTGCGAATGCGTCCCGATCGCATTCTGGTCGGGGAATGTCGCGGCATCGAAGCCCTCGACATGCTGCAGGCGATGAACACCGGCCATGAAGGGTCGATGACCACCATCCATTCGAACAGTTCCGAAGAGACGATCAAGCGGCTGGAGGTGCTGGTACTCTCGGCAGTGGATCTGCCGGTCGTGGCAATTCACCGACAAATTGCATCGGCGATCGACATCATTGTGCAGATCACCCGGTTACCCGGCGGTCGACGGGTCATCTCCCAGATCAGTGAAGTGGCCCGGTTCGATGAGAAACGGACCTGTATCGTCATTCACGATATTTTCCGCCGCGACGATTCCGGAGAGCTACGGGCGACGGGTTACCTGCCGACGTTCATTGGTCGACTTTTAGAACAGGAACTGCTGGCCCTCGACTTCCTGCAGTAGTCCGGGATAACGGTACTGCGGGGGCCCGGTCACTCCTGGAAATCAAAAAAACGGGGGAGAACTTTCGTTCTCCCCCGCAGGCATTTCCGAATTCTCACACAGGCCATTACTGGACGCAGGTGGCTCCGTTGCCAGCAGCGGTCATCGGGGCCGCACAGCCCGGATCAACAGCCAGGCATCCATTGCCGCAACCGGAACCCGCATTGCCTGCGGCACATTGGCCGGCACACGGATCGACCGGCACCTGACGGCAGACAGTCTTAGGAACGCAGCGGGTCTTGGTGACCATCACCTGACGGGGGACGCAGCGCGTCTTCGTCACGTAATGGGTTTCACAAACCTGACGGCAGGTAGTGTACGGCACCTTGCGGGTGCAGGTCTGCTGAGTCATGGTGCAGGTGGTGTACGGCACCTTCTTGACCCGCTGTTCGCAGGTCCAGGTGCAGGTGGTGTACGGCACCTGACGGCTGACGTTCTCACAAGTCCAGGTACAGGTGGTGTACGGCACCTGCTTGGTCCGGCATTCCCGGGTATAGGTGCAGGTGGTGTACGGCACCTGACGGCACTGGGTCTCACACGTCCACGAGCAGGTGGTGTACGGTACCTGCTTGGTGTAGGTGTACGGCACCCGGTGACAAGTGGTGTACGGCACCTGGCACTGCTTTGTCTCGGTGACGTAGCGGGTGCAGGTCACGTTACGGGTCACCGTCTTGGGAACCCAGACCTTCTTGCAGCAGACGCGGGGCGGGCACTGGACCTTTTCCGTGCGGCAGCAGCCGGGCTTGTAGACACAGCAGCAGTTCTGCTCGTCCCAGCAGAACGAGCCGGGGGTGCTGACCACGCGATCCACGACCGGACCGGGAATGCATTCTTTGACGATCTGCCATTCCCCGCACTGAACCTGCTCACAGCGGGTTTCCGTGATCGGACGGCAAACCGTATGGCATACCGTCTTGTAGCAGGTCTGGGTTTCGGTCCGGTAACCGGTACAGCAGACATCGCGGTAGCACGTCTGATAGTGCGGCTTGCGAACCGTATAGCTGCAGGTCCGGTAGTGCGTCTGGTAGCACGGCTTGCAGACCGTGTACGTTACGTTCCGGTAGCAGGTCTGGTAGCAGGGCTTCCGGACCTGGTGGCAGACCGTGCGGTAGCAGGTCTGATGGTGCGGCACGCGAACGGTGTAGCACTCATCCCGGTAGTGCGTCTGGTAGCACGGCTTGCAGACTGTGTAACACTCATCCCGCCAGCAGGTTTCGCGAATCGTGCGATTGCACGTGACGGGAACCTTCTCGACACAAGTGTCCATCACAGTCTGGCATTCCTGGTACGTTTCCGTGCACCAGGTCGTCTCATGAACTGTTTTGTAACAGCCGCTGTTACAGGTCCGCGCCTGACAATAGTCCTGGCACGGCTGGCAGCTTTCCTGCGGGCAACTCCGGTAACGGCCAATTCCGCAGAATAGACCGGCTTCGGATTCGGCACCGCCCAGCAGCGAGAAGGCTGCAATTAGAACGGTTAACCACGTGGCGTGTCGCATGGCGTAAAATCCCCTTGTGTTCACATGTCGAGTTCGGAAGTTGTCACCACGCCAGTTCACCCCCAGGGGATGGCACCGGCACAGTTTGCCTAATGGGTAGACTTCGGTCGTTAAAGTCAGCCCACCTCAGCTACTCGATCCGTTCTCGATCTCTGTGGCGAAAAAGAACCCGGCAGGTCTTCCCAGTCGTTACAGTCGCTGTAATGGGAGTCTCTGAGTCGGTAGCCAGGCCGATCTCACCGCTCTTGGGATCGGCTGTCCTCTCAGAACACCTGCAACTCGATCCAGAGAGTACGAAGCGTGAACTCGTCATAACCGGGTGTGAACGTTATTTTCGGCAATTCACGCAACCTCTTCGCAGCCTGCCCAACCGGCAGACCTTCACATCCGGAGCACCTCCATGAAGTATGCCCTGTGCCACGAACTGTTTACGGACTGGAGCTGGGAACGCCAATGTGATTTCATGGCTCAAACGGGCTACACCGGTGTGGAAGTCGCCCCGTTCATGCTGGGGACCCAGCCGTGTGAGTTGTCGGCTATCGAGCGAGCCCGTCTGCGTGAGACTGCCGCCCGGTCCGGTGTGGAAGTCATCGGTATCCACTGGATGCTGGCAAAGACAACGGGTTATTACCTGACGAGCCCTGATCGGGCCATCCGGCAGAAAACGGCGGACTACCTGAAGCAACTGGGAGATTTGTGTGCCGACCTGGGGGGAACCGTGATGGTGTTTGGGTCCCCGGCGCAGCGGAATTTGCAATCGGGTGTCACTTGGGAGCAGGCATTCGACGCGACCGTCGAGGTCTTTGCGGAGTGTGTTGATTCCTGGGGTGAACGTGGCGTGGTGCTCTGCCTGGAGCCGCTGACTCCCAAAGAAACCAACTTCATCAACACCTGTGCCGAGGCGATGGCGGTGATTCACGCAGTGAATCACCCCTCTCTGCAATTGCACCAGGATGTGAAGGCGATGCTCGGTGGCGAGCGGACACCCCTCCCCGACCTGATCGATCGGTTCCAACATCGCACACGACATTTTCATGTGAACGATACAAACTTGCTCGGCCCGGGAATGGGCGAGACGGACTACCTTCCGATCTTCCAGGCTCTACACGACAGTCACTACGAGGGGTGGGTCTCGGTCGAGGTGTTCGACTACTCACCCGGGCCCGAGAAGATCGCGATCGACAGCCTGCGGTACATGCGGAAAATCGAGTCCCGAATTGAGCAGGCAGGATGCGTTCCCCCATGTTCTCCGGTTCCTTGATTCTTTCAGATCATCGGCGACAACGCTCCCTGGATACGGCACAATCCACCTCGGGCGACCGGTTCGCCTTGTCTTGGAGTCTGGGCACTGACGGGTTCCCTTTGTGTCGTTCGAATACGCTCCATTCCGGTTCTTACGCAATCTGGCTCGCAGCCGCGAGATCGCCGGGGTGTTGTTATCGCATGGGTTCGATGATCTGCTCGAACGGATTGGACTCAAGCGGTATCTGCAATGGGGCAAGCGGCTGTTCGTGAAACGCCAGCCGGGGACCGAAGGGCAGGGAACTCCCTTTCGAATTCGGCGGACACTGGAAGACCTGGGGCCGACATTCATCAAGTTTGGACAGGTCATCAGTACGCGTCCCGATCTCGTCCCCGAGGAGGTCATCAACGAGCTGGAGTTGCTGCAGGAGCGTGTCCCGCCATTTCCCGGCGAGCAGGCCCGCCAACTGGTGGAGCGTGAACTGAAGCATTCGATCACCGAGCTGTTCGCGGAGTTCGAAACGGAACCGCTCGCTGCGGGTTCGCTGGGTCAGGTCCACCGCGCGGTCAGCTTCGATGGAACGCCCCTCGTCGTCAAAGTGCGTCGACCGAACGCGGAGCGCGACGTCGAACGGGACTTGTCGCTGATGCAGGAGATTGCCGGACTGATCGAGCGAAACATTCCGGAGTCCCAGGTATTTGACCCGATCGGTCTGGTCGCGCACTTCACTCGGACGATCCGTCGCGAGGTGAACTTTCTCCGTGAAGCCCGCACGATGGAGCAATTCCGGCGGCTCTATCGGGACGACCCGGATCTGATGATCCCCCGCATCTATCCCGAGCTTTGTACACCCGCCGTGCTCACAATGGAGTTCGTCGACGGGTACCGTCCGGATGATCTGGTGCATGTCCGTGAGGCCGGTCTGTCGCCTCCCCAGCTGGCTGCCAGCGGGGCCCGGCTGTTTCTGAAACAGGTGTTCGATCTGGGGATATTTCACGGAGATCCGCACCCCGGCAACATTCGCATCTTGCGGTCAGGAAAGATCGCCCTGCTCGACTATGGGATGATCGGCTTTATCGATGACGAAAAGCGAGAGATGCTGGTCGACCTGATCGTGGCGGTTGCGAAGAGCGATGTATCGCTGGCCGTGCGTGTGGTTCAGGGGCTGGGCCAGCCATCTCGGCCCATCGATCCGGCGCTGCTGCGGATCGATATTCAGGACTTCGTTGAGACCTACTACGGCGTGCCGCTGGCCCAACTGCGAGTGGGCCGGATGCTGGGCGATTTCGTCCAGATACTGTCGTCGCACGGTCTGCGATGTCCGGGCGATCTGATGCTGCTGATCCGAGCCACTGTCACCCTGGAAGGAGTGGGCCGGGGACTCGATCCGAGCTTCAACCTGGCCACGGAGCTGGCCCCGTTTGTCGAGACACTGGTCAAGCGACGTTACGATCCGCGGCGTATCGCCGGGAAAGTGGCGGAAGATGTCCGGGAACTCCTGCGGACCCTGCATAGCATGCCGGTCTCACTGGCCAGAACGCTGGATAAACTGAGTCGGGATGACCTGAAAATCCAGCTGGAGCATCGGTCTCTGGACCATCTGATTTCGGAATTCGATCGGTCGAGCAACCGCGTGGTCGTCGCGCTGGTGGTGGCGGCGCTGGTGGTCTCGTCGTCGCTGATTATCCGCAGTTCGGGGGCCTCTCCGTGGATCACCATTCCCGTTTTTGCGTTGTCGGGGATGCTGGGCATCTGGCTGATTTATGGAGTGCTGCGCAGCGGTCGCCTGTGATGCCAGGGCCTCCGCACCCCTCAATCGCGCCGTGGCAATGACGCAACACGACAGCACAGAGGACGTGAGTCTCCCGCTCGCAGGGTTTACTCCCATCGAGCGTGGCCCAGACATCGCTTGGGATGTCTGGGTGACGCAGGAACAAGAGGAATGGAATGGTGAGTGTCGCTCCAGTAACCTCTTGTTGCTTTGCAACCCAGACGCTCAAAGCAGCGTCTGGGCCACCCCGTCATCGAATGCTACCCATACGACATCGGTGCACACAAGAACTTCTTCTTGCTCTGTCCAACTAATGGCGGCTAGAACAACTCAATCGGAGCAAGCAAATTCAGACTTGGATCCGTCTAATACTGAAACTTTCAACAGCAATTGTCTGTGAGCGTGCGTTATCTCGTTTATGTCCTCTGCTGGCACTCCGATTCGAAACAGGATTTGTGGAGCTGTCACCGCAAGACACCAGCTTGCCTGGCGGATGATGTCTGCCCACGAAGTAAAATCAATGTCTTTGGCTCGAAGGAATTTGTCCCTACCTTCCCACACTTGCATGATTTGAGTGAGTCTAGCGTGTGCAAATTCACAGCCTGTCAAGTACAAGCAATATGCGTGATCGTTGCCTGTAACGTCAATCACCATGTCTCTCAGAGTTGGCTTTCCCTTAGTCCACTCCATGTCGCGCTTCTTCGCATAGACATTGCCATTGCTCTCAATGGCTTGTATTTGCCTTTCATACCACTCTGATTGTCTTGGATCGTGAGGCGCCAATTTCAACTTGACGTTTTCAAGCTCCATTACCTCATTGCGAAGCCATCTAAGAAATCGCACTTCTCTTTCAGGAACATCATTCGGCTTTGCAATCCAAAAGGCAGTAATCGCATTCTCGAATGCGACTCGAGCAATCGCTCCGGCTGCATGAAAGTGAAGTCCTGGTTCCGGGTTTGTCGCTACCACGGCGAATGCCTCGATTTGACGACACGCAATGTCCATCAACAAGAATGCGTACTTGTCTGGGCTCTCTGCGCTTTCGATTGTGCCAGTAGTTACCCGTCGAAATGTTGACGCGACCTCAAAGAGTGAATCAATGCAACCAAGGAATGATTCGTTGAGCATCATAGTTCCCTTTTTGCGATCGGGGAGGGGCACAACATGTTACTCTAACAACTCCAGTGCATAAGAGCTTTTCAGGCTCACTGGTCCCCATTGCCCAAGAGCGGCACGGCGTGAGCCTGCCGAGTGGTGGCCGGTCTCTGTGGCTTCGCCGGGGCGTTTAGTCTCCGTCGAACGAACTCGGCAGTCGAGCCGGAAGCGTGAGCGCCCGGAGCGACCCACGCTCAGCTCGATCTCCGGGCGCTCACGCTTCCGGCTCGTGGATGCTCACGTTCACGTCGTTTCACGGGACTCGGAGAGTCCCGCGACTTTGAACCCTCAAGCTACTTCACCGGCACGATTTGCACGGCATCGGCGTGGGAGTTCCCGCCGGCTTTGTCTGTTCCGATCGTCACGGCGACCGGCGTGCCCTTTTCCAGCTGGTACTGGCCGACCGAGATGAAGCCGTCGTTGATCGGCGGCTTGGCGGTCATGTCGATGCGGGTCGTCTTGGTCTCATCGCCGACCTTGACGGTCACGGGGACCGTCTTGCCGCGGTTCTCGTGCGGCTGGTAGGCGACGCGGATCTCGACGTTGATCTTCTCGCCGGATCGCCATTCAAAAGTCGCTTTCGCTCCCGAATCGTTCCCGGCGTAGATGTAGTCGTAGCCCACGTACCCCTTCAGGCCCGTCCCAGCTGTCCAGTTCCCTTCGCGGACGGCCTGGCGGTTGTCGATCACGACCCCTTCGAGCGAGGCCGGGTCGATGCCGGTGGCGGGGCCTTCGCTGCTGGCGAGGGGCAGGGCGTCCTTGGGGATCGTGAACTCGTCATTGACCGTCGGGCGGAAGGCCTTGCCAGGCAGCTTGAGGAGTTCTTCCATCTCGAACCAGTACTTCTCGTAGACCTCGCGCGGCGAGCAGTCTCGCTTCTTGCAGACGCTGGCGGCCTTGCCAACGACTTCGCCCATCATGCCGCAGGTCTTCATCACACGCACGGTGCCGAGGGCCTCATGCGTCACGCTGATGCAGCGCCCCGCCATGAACAGATTGTCGACGTTTCGCGAGTAGAAGCAGCGGTACGGCACCGGATACCCGTAAGCCCGGTCGACACGATTGTCGTGCTCGGCGATCGAGATGAACGGGTTGTCTTTGAACTTTTCCTCGTACTGCTTCTTGGGGTAGTGCAGGTCGATGCTCCACGTGCTGGGGACGCAGCCGTCGTTGAACTCCTTCTTGGCGACAATGTCGTCTTGAGTGAGGATCACATCGCCGTACAGCCGCCGCGATTCGCGCGGGCCGCCGATGTAGGCCAGCCAGGTCATGAACGCCGTCGGGTGCTTGGCGGCTCCGTCGCCGTTCTTCATGGCGTTGAAGGCCCCGTACGCCGCCCGCAGGTTCCAGTCGCGGATCCCCTCGGCATCCTTGAGCGGGTCCTTGTCGTAGCCGCTCTCCCAGAACCACTGAGCGTGGTACTCACGCGGGTAGGGGAAGTCGTTCATCGTCAGCGGTAATGCCCACGGGGTTTCCGGGAACTTGACCGGGTCTTTTCCCTCGGCCCAGGTCCACATGTTGCTCATCCCCATGCGGCCCTTTTCGGTCATATCCCAGTCGGCTTCCGCGAGGGCTCCGATCGTGCCGTGTCCCGTACAGTCCACAAACAGCGGGCTGGTGAACTTCTTATGCTCGCTGGTCCGCGTGTCAAAGGCATACACAGCTGTGATCTTCTTGCCGGACTTGTCGACCTGATAGGCATGGTGATTGAGGAACAGGTCGATGTTCTTCTCGGCCCGGACGATCTTTTCTTTCTTCTCGTCTTCGAACTCTTCGTAGGTACCGGGCGACTTTTTGGCGTGGTCGGCAAACTCTTCGATCATCTCCCCAATGCGCGGGAACTTGCCGCGACGGATCAGCCCCATCGCCCAGACCCGGACCTCGCTGGAGCCGTTTCCACCCAGCACGTGGCGGTCCTGAATCAGGGCCACCTTGCACCCCGCGCGAGCTGCCGAAATCGCGGCTCCCATGCCGGAGTACCCACCGCCCACGACCACCAGGTCGTACCCGGCCTTGAGCGTCGGCTCCTCGTTCAGCCCCAACAGCTTCCGCCGCCAGCCGGGGAGGACGGCGTTCTCGTTCGGCGGAGCCTGATCCCTGGTCGTGAAGTAGATCGCATCGCACCGGCCATCGAATCCGGTCAAGTCATGCAGCGCCAGCTTGGCGGTCTTGGTCTTGATTTCGACTGTCCCGCCGGGCTGCCAGTGCCAGTCGGCTCCGGTGGTGCCGAACTCGGTCTTCAGCGTCTCGCCATTGATCGACAGCTGAAACCGTCCCGGCGTTCCGGGAGCCTTCCAGCGGGCGACCCAGTCCTTGGTGCGGACGAAGACCTTGTAGGTGCCCGTCTCGGGGAAAGTCACTTCGGTGGCTGCATCACCCACCGGCGTTCCGATCCCATGAGCGAGCAGGTATGGCGACCCCATGTTCTGGATGAACTGCGTGTCCAGCACCCAGCCCCCGTGGGACGTGAAACTCTCGGCCTCGACCAGCAGGTGACCCGCCTGGGCCGTCCCAGCGCCCACCAAAAGGGCGAGCATCAGGCTGAACATCGATCGCAAGACCATGAATCCACTTCCCGGAATAAGTTTCGGCGGTGTCATCCCATCATCGTAATTCGATCGTAATCGATTGGAAACAACACGGGCGGTGGTAACGTGGCCTTTTCCCCTCCGCAGGGCTATTATGGCGGGCTAATCCTGACCTTAGCTGCACGCTCGCGGCGGGTCGATGGCAGCGTGTCGAACCCGGATGACCAGAGTTCCATGAAGATTCACGAGTATCAGGCGAAGGCCCTGTTCGCCAAAGCCGGTGTGGCTGTTCCACAAGGGATCGTCGCGAAGACTGCGGAAGAAGCCGCAGCGGCGTTTACGACGCTGGGCGGCCCCATCGCCGTCGTCAAGTCACAGGTTCACGCGGGCGGACGCGGCAAAGGGACGTTCAAGGAGCATCCGCAACAGCGGGGTGTCGTCCTGGTGAAGTCGGCTGAGGATGCCCAGGCCAACGCCAGCCGGATGCTGGGAAATACGCTGGTCACCATCCAGACCGGGGACTCGGGCAAGCAGGTCAACACCCTGTTCGTCGAGCAGGGCCTGGCGATCGATCGCGAGCTGTATCTGGGCATCGTGGTCGACCGGGAGACGGGTCTGCCATGCGTCATCATGTCCTCGGAAGGGGGGATGAACATTGAGGATGTCGCCCACGACACACCGGAAAAGATTCACCGGGAGCACTTCGATGCCTCGCTGGGCTTCCAGGCGTTCCAGGCTCGCAAGCTGGCGTACGCGCTGGGCCTGAGTGATGCGGGAGTGAAATCCGCTCAGACCTTCCTGCCAAAGATCGCCAAGCTGTTCGTCGAACTCGATTGCAGCATGGTGGAAATCAACCCGCTCGTCCTGACGAAGGAAGGCCAGCTGCTGGCGCTCGACGGCAAGGTGACCTTCGACGACAACGCCATGTTCCGTCATAAGGATCTGGCGGAGCTGCGGGATCTGACCGAAGAAGAGCCGACCGAAGTGCAGGCTCAGGCGGCGGGGCTGAGTTACGTGAAGCTCGACGGCAACATCGGCTGCCTGGTGAACGGGGCCGGTCTGGCGATGAGCACGATGGACCTGATCAAGTTCCACGGCGGCGAGCCCGCGAACTTCCTCGATGTTGGCGGCGGTGCCAACGTCGAACAGGTGACCGAAGCATTCCGGATCATTCTAGCCGATTCCAATGTGAAGGCCGTGCTGGTCAACATCTTTGGCGGCATCATGAAGTGTGACACAATTGTTACCGCGCTTCTGACCGCTTACGACCTGGTTGGATTCCGGGTGCCCCTCGTGGTGCGACTGGAGGGAACCAACGTTGAACTGGCCCGCAAGATGCTCGCCGACAGCGGCAAGAAGATTGTCTCCGCCAGCGACCTGACCGATGCCGCCCAGAAGGTCGTCGCCTCGCTGAAGGCTTGATGTAAGGCGGGCCCCTTTGGCCCGCCCTCGACGCAGGATGGGCAATCCCGCCCATCCCACTCCCCGCGAATCCCACACACGACGGGACGGCCTGGAAAGGCCCTCCGACGAATCACCGACGGACGGGCCCAACGGGCTCGTCCCACACGAGCAAAAACCATGAGCATTCTTGTTGATCGCGAAACTCGCATTATCACCCAGGGGATCACCGGCAAGGTGGGCTTGTTCCACAGCCAGCAGTGCCGGGCTTACGCCCTGGAGCATCGCCCGAATGACCAGGTGATGGTCGGTGGCGTGACTCCCGGTAAAGGCGGAACGGAAGTCGATGGCTTTCCGGTCTTCAACTCCGTCGCGGAAGCGGCCGCCAAGACGGGGGCCAACACGTCCCTGATCTTCGTGCCACCCGTCGGGGCTGCCGATGCGATCATGGAAGCTGCGGATGCCGGAATGCGTCTGATCGTCTGCATTACCGAAGGCGTGCCCGTCCTCGACATGGCCCGCGTGAAGCGGTACATGGAGAAAACGCCGAAGTCCCGTCTGATCGGGCCAAACTGCCCGGGAATCATCACTCCGGAAGTGGCCAAGATCGGCATCATGCCCGGCTACATCCACAAGCCCGGTACAGTCGGTCTGATCTCCAAGAGCGGTACGCTGACCTACGAGGCGACCTGGCAACTGGGCCGCGTCGGCCTGGGACAGTCGACTGCCGTGGGGATCGGCGGAGACCCGATCATCGGAACCACCTACATCGAATTGCTCCAGATGTTCCAGGACGATCCGGGAACCGAGTCGATCCTGCTGATCGGCGAGATCGGCGGCAACGCCGAAATCGAAGCTGCGGAATATATCGCTCAGCATGTCACCAAGCCGTGTGCGGCGTTCATTGCCGGGCAGACGGCTCCTCCTGGCAAGCGTATGGGACATGCGGGCGCGATCATCAGCGGTGGAGCGGGCACCGCTGCCGAAAAGATGGAAGCCCTTCGCAAGGCGGGCGTTGAGGTGGCCCCGAGCCCCGCCGATATGGGCGCCGCCGTGAAGCGGGCGATCGAAAAGCGGAGCACCGAAAAGCGGAAGTAAGGTCCTTGCCGGAATCTTGGAACACTCAATCGCGGAGGTCATGGGAATGGGTAAGACACTGTTCGCCGGACTCCTTGCGATGTTCCTCCTGGCTGGGGGCTCGATTCGCTCGCAGGAGCCCCCCACACCGGTCGACATCGAGGCTCTGGAAGAAGAAGCCTTCAAAGCCGCAGCCGCGATGGCAGACCCGAGCGTCGTTCAGATTCAGACGATCGGCGGCCAGGACATGGTCGGCGAGTTGATTGCGGGAACCGGTCCGACCACAGGCGTCGTGGTCTCTCCAGATGGCGAGATCATCACCAGTTCCTTCAACTTTGCCGCCAAACCAAGTTCCATCCTGGTGACACTGGCGGATGGGCGAAAATTCCCTGCCGATCTGGTAGCCACTGACCATGTGCGGCAGGTGACCCTGATCAAGATCAAGCAGGGCGGCCTGACACCCCTGACCCCGGTGCCCCGCAAAGACCTGCAGGTCGGGCAATGGACGATCGCCCTCGGGCGAACCTATGACGCTTCCTTCCCGAATCTGTCGGTGGGCATCCTGAGTGCCCTTCAGCGGATCTGGGGCAAGGCGGTCCAGACCGATGCCAAGGTCTCACCCGCCAACTATGGCGGCCCGCTGATTGATCTGCGGGGACGATGCATCGGGATCCTGGTCCCGATGTCCCCGGATGGCGCGGACCAGGCTGCGGGTGTCGAATGGTACGATGCCGGAATCGGTTTTGCCGTGCCGCTGGAAGAGATCCTGCCGCTGCTCCCCACGCTTCGAAAAGGCGAGGATGTCCGCCCCGGTCGTATGGGTGTGGTGTTTAACGACAAGGGCCCAATCTCTGGTGCGGCGATCGTCACATCCATCCGGCCCAACTCACCGGCGGAACAGGCGGGTATGAAGACCGGTGATGTCGTCATCCAGGCCAATGGGAAACCGATTGAACGGATTCCCCAGCTCAAATCGATCCTGGGCCCGCTGGCGGCGGGAACCACCTTACAGCTGGTGGTAAAACGCGGTGAACAGGAGTTGCCAATTTCGCTGACGCTGGCCGCGGAGATTGCGTCGCTGGACCCACCAATGCTGGGAATTCTGCCCGCTCGTACGCCAAGCCCGCAAGGTGTCACCGTTCGCAAAGTATGGCCGGGTTCGCCCGCCGAGAAGGCCGGACTGGTGCCCGGAGACCGGATCGAGTCGATCAACACACAGGCCGTGAAGAACGCCTCCGAACTGGTAAAACTCGCCACGGAACTGCGCGTCGGCACGCCAGCCACCCTGCATGTTTGGCGAGCCGGGGACAAGGTGGAAACGATCTCACTGGAACCGGCCCTCCTCGCCACCACGGTCCCCGATGAATTGCCACCGGACCGGGGATCAACCGCCTTGGACGAAGACAAGCCCACCCGGACCGGACGAATCGAAGCCAATCTGCCGGGGGCCGATGGCCGCACCTATTGGGCCTATATCCCCGAAACGGCATTCCCCAGGCAATACGGGCTGGTTATCTGGCTGCATGCCCCCGGGCGAACAGCCGAAGCGGAACAACTGCGGTTATGGCGATCGGTCTGCGAAGAACGCGGCCTGATTTTTGCGGGCCTGCTGGCCGATGGGGAATGGCAGGGAGAAGATGGTCCACTGCTCAAGGGGCTGCTGGAGCGACTTCTCGACAGCTACTCGATTGATCCTCAACGGGTCGTTCTGATGGGTGAGGCCGAGGGGGGAGAGCTGGCCCTGTTCGCCGGTTTTAAGCTTCGGGATTCGGTACGTGGTGTGATCGCGATTGATGCGGGCATGAAGCTGGCCCCGCCGGAAGCCGAGCCCGGGCAACGACAGATGATTGTCGTGATGCCGCGTGCCGGATCACCTCGATTGCGGAGCAGTCGCAGCACACTCTCGACGCTAGAAAAGCGGAAGCTGCCGGCGTTGTCCCTGGAGGCCCCGGAAGGGGAAGGGCTCGATGAAGCCACGGTCAACCAGCTGGGTCGCTGGATCGACTCTCTGGACCGGTTTTAGGAAACCTGTCAAAAAGCTATTCTCGGGCGTCGTCAGGAGCCCGTAGCTGTAGCCGTGGTCTGCGTTCCTCGGAGTCGGCGCCCGACACGGGAACCGCACCTTCACTTCCGCTGCTCCATTTGCTGTATCACACACTCGATCAACGGACGAATCACCGGCCATTTCGTCAACATCGGAGCCACCAGTCCTGATTTGGCCGAGTATTCCATTTCCTGCAGGATCGTCGACAGCGGGACGCCGAAGGTTCGCAGATTACTTTTGAGCGTATGGGCCAGGCGGTTGACCGCCGGAGCATCATCCGACTGCAACGCGGATTCCAGCTGATTCGTCAGCAGAGAGGCTTCGGACAGGAATGCCTCCACGATCTCGGAGAGCAGTTCTTCATCTTCCAAGACCGCTGCGCGAGCCACCGCCCAATCAATTCTGGCTTCGTCAGGCACATGCAATTCCGGCATGCGATCTTCCTTTACGTGTACAGACGCAGAATCTGTTGCTATGGCCGAATGGCCGACCAGAGACCGGATTGTACCAAGCAACTCCAAAGGACGTATCGGTTTGGAAACATATTCATCCATTCCCCCTGCCAGACAGGCTTCGCGGTCTCCCTTCATGGCGTGGGCGGTCATGGCAATAATCGGGACGTACGCGCCCGACTGGGCCTGCTGCTTGCGAATGTGAGCGGTGGCCTCCATACCGTCCATCTCCGGCATCTGAATATCCATCAGGATCAGATCAAAACCTCCCTGAGCCGCCAGTTCCACAGCTTCCCGGCCATTGTTGGCCACGGTCGTTTGATGCCCCCACCGCTTGAGCAGACCGATCGCGAGCTTCTGATTCGCGAGACTGTCCTCTGCCAGCAAGACCTTTAAGGGCCGATCAATGACATCTGGAGGGGCTGCGCGCTGGACCACGGGCAGAATCGAGCCGGCCCCTGGACGGGCATCGAGCGTCCGGGCGATTGCATCGAACAGGTCCGACTGCTTTACCGGCTTGACGAGGAATGACCGAATCCCCATCTCGTTCATCGATCGCGACGAGTGGGTCTGGTCCAGCGAAGTGAGCATCATGATGACCACGCTGGAGATCGCCCGGTCCTGTTGAATATGTGAAGCCAGCGTGAACCCGTCGACATCGGACATACTGGCATCCGTCAGAACCAGATCAAAGGCCGCTCCCGACTCGGTTGCGGCTCGTAAATGCTCCAACGCGGCGGTGGCGTCCGACACAGCAATCGGCTTCATCCGCCAGTTCTCGCAGATCTTCAGAAGGATCCGGCGGTTCGTTTCATTGTCGTCGACGATCAGCACCCGCAACCCGAGCAGCCGATCCACGTTCAGCAGCGTCGTCGATCCTTCCTGCTGCTCCGGCAAGGCACACGGCACACAGAAGTGAAACGTGCTGCCAGATCCCAACTCACTTTCCACCCAGATCCGTCCACCCATCAGTGAGACCAGCCGGGAGGAGATCGACAGCCCCAACCCCGTACCGCCGAACCGCCGGGTCATCGAGTTGTCGGCCTGCTCAAAAGCCTCGAACACGCGGGCCTGCTCGACGGGGCTGATTCCGATCCCTGTATCACGGACTGCAAAATGCAACAACACGCTGGATTCCGTCTGAGTCTCCCGGTGAACGCTGACAACGACCTCGCCCTTGTCGGTGAATTTGATGGCATTCCCCACCAGATTCAGAACGATCTGCCGCAATCGCAGACCGTCCCCCAGGATGAATCGAGGGACCGTATCACCCACATCGCAAGCCAGTTCCAGGTGCTTGGCATGAGCCCGTACGCCGAGCGTTCGAACACCATCGGTCAGCCACTCCCGCACATCGATGGGGTAGTTCTCCAACTCGACCTTTCCCGACTCAATCTTGGAGAAGTCGAGAATGTCATTGATAATCAGCAGCAGCGAATCCGCGGAATCACGGATCGTTTCCAGATAGTCCCTTTGTTCCGGGGTGAATTCCGAACCCAGCAACAGTTCCGTCATGCCAATGACCGCATTCATCGGCGTCCGGATTTCATGGCTCATATTGGCCAGGAATTCGCTCTTGGCCCGGCTAGCCACTTCCGCAGCCTCTTTGGCCCGGCGCAGTTCCTCTTCGGCAAGCTTGCGTTCCGTGATATCACGACAGATCCCGACCAGTCCAAAGATCTCGCCCGCTTTGTTCCGTAACGGCACCTTGGTTGTCAGAATCACCCGGCGAAAACCCTCGAACGTGATGAATTCTTCTTCTCGATTAAACAGTGTGGATCCGGTCTGGATCACGCGGTTGTCATCCGCCTCGTAGATCTCCACGAGTTCGGGCGCACAAAGATTCACATCCGTATGGCCGATCAGTTCGGCAGGATCCTCCTTTCCCATGATCGCACAGAATGAGGTATTCATCGCCACAAACCGGCGATCACGATCCTTGACGAAGATGTAGTCCGGCAGATTATCGATCAGCGTTCGCAGCAGATCCCGCTCGGTCTGGAGGGCTTCTTCCATTACGTGGTGTCGGGTGACATCACGGGAGATCCCCACGGTACCGATCACCACACCCGCGTGCGACCGAAAGGGAACCTTCGTGGCGGAGACCCAGGACACATGCCCGTCCGGCCAGACCAGACGCTCAATCTGATCCACGAGCGGGACACCGCTCTCCATGATCTCGACTTCCTGGTCCCGTGAAGCATCGGCGTGCTCCCGCTGGAAGAAGTCGGAATCCGTTTTTCCACGAGCCAAGGCGGGGTCGTTCAGCCCGGATCGCAGCGCCTTCGCCCGATTGATCCGCAAATACTTCCCGGAACGATCCTTGAAGTAGATGTCGTCCGGCACCGCATCCATCAACGCATCCAGCAGCCACTGCTCCGCCTGCAGAATGTCGACCCGCTCCCGCAACTGCTCCTGAACCCGCCGCAATTGGGCGTTCTCAGCGGCCAGTATTTCCGGAGAAGAGCTGGAAGGTTCGCTCATGCTCGACCTGACATCGGAAGATGACTGTGGTTACGAATCAATGAGGCTAGTCTACCTGTTCAGCAGCCGGGAAATCACCCCCGAAGTGACTCCGGTCAGGAGAAACACCGGCCTGACCGAAAGCCAGCGTCCAGACTGCATCACGCGGCCGGCCATCAGATTCCAGTCTTCGGCATGGGAGTGTTCGCGACAGCACCGGATCACTTCTTCCAGATCGACTCCAACAGATGTCCTTCGGCAGAAAGTTCGACCTGGTCCTGGTCAGCCGTGATCTCAATCGTCGAAGGGGAAGAGGTCACGTCGCCGCCGATCGAGAAGGCGGACTGTCCTTGATTCACAAACAACTCCATCGATCCCCGATCCAGGAGCACTTCCATCGACAATTTCCCTTCGTGAACATCGATCGGAGCGCTCATCTGGTGGCAGGTGAGAAGCCCCTTCTCCCGATCAACGACCACGGGAACTCCTTTCATGTTCAGCTTCACGATCCGGGCGTCATTCAATTGCAAGTCCAGTTTCCACCGACTCGGAACACTGTTCACCAGCGAGACGCTGGAACTTCCGCCCCCGGAGACTGATAGACTGACGGTTTGCCGGGAGTTCCCTCGCAGGCCATCCAACTCCCTGGCGGGCTGAGCGTGCATCACGATCCGGCCTTCGCGTTTGTGCAACGTCAGTTCCACCGGCACAACCATCTGCTGATTGAACGGCATGCCGGGGAAGTTGATGTCCCGGCCCCAGCCGATCTGGATGATGCGGCCCTGCGGGTCGTTGCTGTAGGTCTGGGCTGCGTAGAAGTTCCCGTACCACAGCTGTTGCTTCGGGCCATCAGGGATGAACGTTTTTCCATCGAACTGGCCAGTGGCGTACTTCCCGTCCGCTCCGTACAGCACCCAGCGTTTCTCGGCGGTCCCCTGGATCTTCGTTTCAAAGAGGTCCGGGCATTCGAAGTACCCTTCGATGCGGCTGGCGAATTCCCATTTTCGCATGTCGATTGAGGTGTGGAACGTGATCCACTGCTTCCCCTCGAATTCGTCGTAGAGGGCCATCACCCACTTCTTCGTTGGCGCATGCCACAGCAGCTTCGGATCACGCCCTTGGTGTTTCACGACCGGGTTTTCGGGCAGTTCAGTCCAAGTCAGCCCGTTGTCGCGGCTGGTAAGGATGCACTCGCCGCGTCCGGTGCTGGTGAAGGCGGCGATGATCGTCTCGATCCCGTCCCGTTTCTCGCCAAACCCGGTCGTGTTCGCGGGGTCCACAACGGCACTCCCCGAAAAGGCCCAGTCGCCGAACTTCGCGGGGTATACTGACTCGGGCATCTCTTCCCAATGGAACAGGTCGGCACTAACCGCGTGCCCCCAGTGCATGTTCCCCCAGCCCCAGCCATACGGGTTGTGCTGGTAGAACAAGTGGTACTTGCCGTTGGCATACACCAGCCCGTTCGGGTCGTTGAGCCAGCCACGCTGCGAGGTGAAATGGAACTGCGGGCGAAGCTTCTCGTGGTAGATCTCCGCAGCTGCGGGCTTCTCGTTGGAGGGAGTAATGGGCATCAGAGCCGCTGGTCCACCGGGGAGCTTGTCGACATGGACCGTCAAGGTCTTCCCCTGAAAGGCCGACACATCGGCCAGCGTCACATAGTCCGCAGCAGCCTCGGCGTACTCTATTTCAAAGTCGCGGACGACCTGTCCCGCGACGGTAAACTTCATCCGGCGTTTCGGGGCTCCGTTCTTTACGGGCAGATGCAGATATCGCTGCGTAATCTCCAGTGTACGAGCCGCTGGCTCCACGCTCCGCCGCTGATCGCTTTGCACGATCTGGTCGACGTTGATATGCCCCCAGCCGCCGGTGGCTTGATCGAGAATCTCAATGGTCCCCTTCTGGCCCACATACTTCGCGACATCCCAGCTGTCCCAGTCCAGGGCTTCGCTGCCGCCAGCGGTGTTATTCGGGCCGGAGGACGTGTGGACCGACTCCCCATTGATGAGCAACTTGATCACCAGCTGATCCTGATGCTGACCTCCACCGATCAGGAAATTGATCCAGGGACGCTGGATGGTGAATGTTGGTGAGGTCAGCTTTCCGGTCGTGCGGTCGCCCTGCAAGAAACTGTTGACCAGCCGTTTTCCCTCGAAGCCGCGGACATCCATCTGCCCCGGCAAGGTTCCCTGGGCTGGGCCGGAACCAAAGGCTTCCCCTTCGACCTTCCAAGGGGCGTACGTGTCCCCCTCGAAATCCGCGATCAGGATGTCCTCGGCAGCCCATGCTCCGGCAGGCAGCCCGTACGATGTAATCCAACACAAAGTGCATACCACGAGAGTTGTGATTCGCATCGCAAACATCCATTCCGAATAAACCCGTGGACGCCCCTCGTCGAGCCGTCCCACTAGATCTGGAAAAACTCAGATCTGACGAAAAGTCAGTGAACCGGGCTATTTCAAGTCCGGATCTTGCTCGGCATCCGACTTCCTGTACAGCTTGGTCGGGATCAGGTTTTCGGCAGGGAGTTCTTTCCCCTTGGAATGGGCCACAATCGCTTCGACGGCGGCCACACCCATGCGGTCCGGAAACTGAATCGGATCGGCGTAGATCTTGCCGTCCTTGATGGCCTGCTTCCCTTCAAGCTGCCCATCGAATCCCACGATGACCACCGCGTCGGCTTTGCCCGCTTGTTCCAGCGTGGCGCGCGCCCCGAGGGCGGATGGATCATTGATAGCGAACACTCCCCGCAGGTCCTGATGTGTCTGCAAGGCGTCCTTCATGGCGGCAGCACTATCGGCGGTCCGGCCCTCGCCCGCGAACTCGCCGACGATCTCAACTTTGGCCGTCGCGGTCTGGTTATGTTGCGTGATGACCTCGGTAAATCCCTTGACCCGCAGGCGGCACGACTCGGCGGTTTTCATATGCAGCACGGCCACTTTGCCGCCTTCAGGGCCCAGGGCCTCAATCATTGCCTGTGCCGCTTCCCGCCCGCCTCCCAGGTTGTCGGTGGCAATCTGACTGACGATCTTCACCCCCGGCTCCAGGCAGGGAATATCGACGGTAAACACCGGAATCCCGGCGGCATTGGCTTCCTGAATGGCGGGCACAATGGCCCGTGATTCCACCGGACTCAGAACAATCGCCGCCACTTTTTGCGTGACGAAGTCCTTGACCTGATTCGATTGTTTGGCCGGATCTTCGTCGGCACTCAGGGCGACAACCTCGTAGCCCTGCTTCTCCCCTTCGGTGGTGATGTGATCGGCGATGACCTTGAAGAATGGATTCTCAAAGGTCAGCAGTGAAACACCAATCGTGCCACGGGACTTGGGAGCTGACTCTCCGGGAACGGAGGCCGTCGGCCGGTCGCGGGGGCCGGAGTGCCCCCCCCCCGAACACCCTGCCAGAACCGACGACAGAACCACCAATAACCATCCACGACGTGTCGACATGGAAAAAGTCCCTGGAAGAATTATCGAGGAGCCATTGTGAGACCAACCGCACTCGATGGTTGCATGAACACCCGGCACTGAGCTTTCCCGCAGCGGCCTCACTCGGGCAGCGGCTTCCCCTTGGTCTCGGGAAGGAACGGCAGCACCAGCAGTCCCACGAGAAACACACCGCACATCGCCACACCACCGTAGCGAATTTTCAGCACGGGATCCGGTTCCGTAATCATCGAGTTAATCCATATCTTCACCAGCGGACCGGCAGCGGCCACGAACCGGCCCACATTGTAACAGAAGCTCGTGCCCGTCGACCGCAGCCGCGTGGGAAACAGCTCCGGAAAGTACATCGCGTACCCTGCAAACAAGGACAACTGGCAGAACCCCATGATCGGCGCCAGAATGAAAATCTGCCACAGATCCTGCATGAACCAGAACACCGCAGCCGTACTGAGGAACGCCGCAATCAGGGCAATCGCGAAGGACGGTTTACGACCAATCCGCTGCGCGAGCAGTCCGAATCCAAACATCCCAAAGAACGCTCCCACATTCTGGGCAATCGAGGTCAGCCCCGTATAGAGCTTCGTCCGGCCCTTGATTTTGGCCGACACGGTCTTCTTCATGGCGGCCTGGGATTCCGTCAGCTGGGCATCCGCCGGGGCATCCCGCAGCGTCGTCAGCAGGACCGTATCTTCCGGGGATTTCGAGGCGGCAATCTCCTCGGCGTAGATCGCTGCGGTAATCGGCTTCTCCTGCACCTTGCGGATTAGATCGGGAGCATAGAACCCAATGGCCCACAAACCAATCACACCCGAGCAGGCCAGAACCAGCCCAAGAAGGGCATGTTTCCGCCATGTCGGGTCGGCGAACAACTCGGTATACGATCCCAGCTTCTTCTCCGATGTCGCGTTGCTGGCCTGCGCCTGAACCCAGCTTTCCGGCTCCTTCAGCTTCGAGCGAATCACCAGCGACAGCACTGCGGGCAAGGCTCCGATGCAGAACATGATTCGCCAGGGACTCGATACCAGCCCTTCACCTTCCGCCAAACCCAAACCCATATTAATGAGAGCCGCGGTGACATTGCCGACAGCGGAGAGTGCTTGCAGAGATGCCAATGCCTGCGGCCGGGCAACCGCAGGCATCACCTCAGCCACCAGAGCCACCCCCACCGCAAACTCGCCCCCCACACCCAGCCCCGTCAGAAAACGGAAAAAGGCGAAGTCGTACACGGTTTGCGACAGCGCGGAGAGCCCCGTACAGGCCGAGTAAATCAGGATCGTCAGCATCATCGTCTTGGCACGACCGATCCGGTCTCCCAGCATTCCGAAGATCAACCCCCCCGTGGCCCACCCCGCGATGAACACAGACGTGGCGATGTCCCCATAAAAGTTCGTGGCTTCAAACAACGCCTTGGGATCGGAGTAATTGGATTTCAGCAAATCCTCCATCGCCGAAGGCCGGGCCAGAATAAACAGCTGCTGATCCAGGCAATCAAACAGCCACCCCAGGGCCGACACGATGAACACGAACCAGTGATAGCGGGTCAACGACTTGTACCACGGTCCCGATTCGATGGCGTCATTCGAGGTGGGGGCTGGGGTGTCCGAGTCGTGAAAACCGTGCATCGGGCAGTCCTGATCAGGAGGTCCGGAAAAAGATCGACGAACTTTCATGATAACCGCACGTTTCCGCCGGATGAAAGGACCGGAGTGGACTTTCTTTCCGGTGTGTGTGCGTCAGAAGATTTGGTACGACAGACGAACTTATCTGTCGCACGCCTCACAGGGCCTTGTTTTCCGGGAGATCAGGGGGCCGGCAAGACGGCCGACCCGACGACCGACTTTCCTGACGCACACACTTCCCGGTACGGAACGGGGGTTCGCGAACTCCAGCACAAGCCAACGGAGTCTCGGAGAACTCCTCCCCGGGCGAATCGTCTGGCGGTTCCTTGCCGTTACCAGCCCGACCGACATAGAACACAGCCCCGTGGGTGGGTGCAGCGAACCCGTAATGGGTAAGGAGAGGGCAGATGCGATTCATTAGCAGCCTGATGGCTTTCAGTCTCACGGTCATGGTGACGACGACCTTCGCCCAGGAACGGGGCCTGGCCGATTTTCCGAAGCTCAATCGCACGACCGACTGGCCCTGGTGGCGCGGTCCGAACCGCGATGGGACCGCGACGGGACCCGCGCCGACCCGGCTCAGTGACACCGACCATCTGACCTGGAAATCCCCGGTGCCGGGACGTGGACACTCCTCCCCGATCGTCGTGGGACAGCAGGTCTTTTTGACCACTGCCGATGAGGCCACTCAGCGACACAGCGTGTTGGCATTTGACCGGACCACCGGCCAGCTGCTGTGGCAAACCCCGGTGAACCAGGGGGCCTTCCCCGCGAAGAACCACGCCAAAAACACGGAGGCCACTCCGACGGTCGCGTGTGACGGTGAACGGCTGTTCGCGACGTTCTATCATCATGATATGGTCGAAGCGATCGCGCTCGATCTGCGGGGCCAGATCGTGTGGCGGCAAAAAGTGGCGGAGTTCCATCCTCGTAAATACGAGTACGGTTATGCCCCGTCTCCGGTGCTCTATCAAGGCACGGTGATCGTCGCTTCAGAACACGATGGAGACAGCTACATCACGGCACTCGACCGTCAGACCGGGCGAAAGGTCTGGCAGCAGAAGCGGTTGCCACTGATCTCATTCTCAACCCCCTCGATTGGGATGGTCGCAGGCCAGGACCAGCTGTTGCTGAGCGGACAGGAGTTCGTCAGTTCCTTTAATCCGCAATCCGGAAAACCCCATTGGGTTGTCCAGGGAACGACCTTTGCCACATGCGGGACAATGGTCTGGGACGGGAACAAGGTCTTCGCGAGTGGGGGATCCCCCAAGGCAGAGACCATCGCCATTCGGGCGGATGGATCGGGTGCCGTACTGTGGCGCAATAATCAGAAATGTTATGAACAGTCGATGATCGTACACGCGGGCCACCTCTTTGCACTGACCGATCACGGCGTGCTGTTCTGCTGGGATGGAGAGACCGGCGAAGAGCGGTGGAAGGAACGGCTGGCGGGACCGGTCAGTGCCTCACCGGTACTGGCTGGCAACAACATCTATTGGGCCAACGAAGCCGGAACACTTTGGGTATTTCAGGCTAACCCGCAGAAGTTTCAATTGGTCGACAAAAATCAGCTGGGTGACTCAGCATTTGCCAGCCCGGCGATTTGTGGAGGCCAGATCTTCCTGCGAGTTGCCCAGGGGGATGGGGCTGAACGCCGCGAATGGCTTTACTGTTTTGGACCGTGATTCACACAACCATTCCCGGCATACGCCCCCGACTCACCTGACAACGACGAACCTCCATGGCTGACGAACCCAAAATCACCCCGATGATGCAGCGGTATCTCGACGTCAAGGCCGAGACTCCCGGGGCGATTCTGCTTTTTCGGATGGGGGATTTCTATGAACTGTTCTACGAGGATGCCGAGACGGCGGCCAAGGTTCTGGGCCTGACCCTCACCAGTCGCGACAAGGGATCGGCCAATCCCGTCCCCATGGCTGGATTCCCATATCACGCCCTGGAAGGCTACCTCAACAAGCTGATCCACGCCGGTCATCGGGTGGCGGTCTGTGAGCAGGTCGAAGACCCCAAGCAAGCCAAAGGCATGGTCCGCCGCGAAGTGACCCGCATCGTGACGCCCGGCACGTTGACCGATGATGCCCTGCTCGATCCGAAGGAGAGCAACTTCCTGGCGGCGGTCTTTCCCGCACGCGACCGGGTCGGCGTGGCGTGGCTGGAACTCTCGACCGGACGGTTTCAATGTGCTGACGTGGTCTTGGGCGAATCTCGCAGGGAAGCTGCTCGACCTCCCCGCGACCGCGTCAGTTTGAGTTTCTCGGCGGCCAGTCAGCAGCCGTCGGCCCTGCTCGACGAACTGGCTCGCATCCGTCCAGCGGAGTGTCTAATCCCCGAGACGCACCGCGCCGACCCGGCGCTGATCCGGCTGAATGAACTACCCGACATGGTGCTGACCACGCGGGCTCCGTGGTGCTTCGTCCCCGATCATGGCCGCGATGTCCTGCTGCGGCATTTCCAGACCAGCACGCTCGATGGGTTTGATCTCGACGCCGACTCGCTGGGGATCACTGCTGCCGGGGCGTTGATCGAGTATGTCGAAGAGACGCAGAAGTCGTCCCTGGGCCATATCGTGCGGCTGGAGCAGTATCGCCGGGGATCGAGCCTGCTGATTGACGAGGCCACGCGCCGCAGCCTCGAACTCACACGTACCATGCGAGAAGGCCGCCGCGAGGGAAGTCTGCTGTCGGTGCTGGATGAGACCGCCACACCGATGGGTGCCCGCATGCTGGCCGAGTGGCTCTCGAACCCGCTGACCGATCCGCTCGCCATCGGACGACGATTGGATGCCGTCGAAGAACTGATGCGCGACTCGAAGCTCGGACGTGAGTTGCAAGAGCTACTCAAGCAAGCGTACGACATGCAGCGGTTGTGCGCGCGCGTGGCGACGATGCGCGCGTCAGCGCGCGATCTGGTCTCGCTGGGCCGAACGCTGGCGTTGCTGCCCCGCGTGAAGGCCAAGCTGGCGGGACGGTTGACCGACCTGCTTCAAACACTGGAGTCGCGGTTGGAACTGTGCAGCGAAATCCGGGCCCAAATCGAAACCACGCTGGTCGATG
This sequence comes from Planctomycetota bacterium, assembly GCA_003671275.1. Taxonomy (GTDB): domain Bacteria; phylum Planctomycetota; class Planctomycetia; order Planctomycetales; family Planctomycetaceae; genus TH-plancto1. Next base: position 42,591 of record QWPB01000042.1, read on the forward strand.
AACCGCCCCTGCAACAGAACGAAGGTGGCCTGATCCGTGATGGTTTTCATCCGGGGCTGGATGAGCTGCGCGATCTCGCTCGAGGGGGCAAACGGTGGATCGCAGAGTACCAGGCGCAGGAAATCGAACGCACCGGGATCAGCAACCTGAAAGTCGGCTTTAACAAGGTGTTCGGATATTACCTGGAAGTCACCGCATCGCAGATGACGAAAGTCCCCGCCGACTACATCCGCAAGCAGACCCTGAAGAACCAGGAACGCTACATCACCCCGCCGCTGAAGGAGTACGAAGACAAGGTTCTGCGGGCCGAAGAGCGGGCGATTGCATTGGAGAACGAGCTGTTCCAGAAGCTGCGCGATGTGGTGAATGCCGAGTGCCGTCGCTTGCAGCAAACCGCCGAGGTACTGGCTCAGCTCGACGTGCTGGTCGGACTGGCCAAGCTGGCGGTGAGCCTGCGTTACTGCCGTCCGGAGATCACGACCGCTCCCCTCCTCGACATTCGGGATGGCCGGCACCCGGTGCTGGACAAGCTGCGTCCGACGGGGGAGTTTGTACCGAATGATGTGGTGCTGGGGGGGGAAGAGTCAGACGACGAAAGTGGCGAGCCGGAAGAGTTAGCGCCCGGAGTCGTCAGCGAGAGTGGCTCTCCTGCGCCTTTGCTCAATACTCCGGGCGATCACGCTTCCGGCTCTCAACCATTTATCCAACTCATCACCGGCCCCAACATGGCCGGGAAAAGTACCTACATCCGGCAGGCCGCCCTACTGACGATCATGGCGCAGATCGGGTCGTTCATCCCGGCCCGCTCCGCTCGGATCGGGATTGCGGATCGGATCTTTGCTCGCGTGGGAGCCAGCGATGAACTGGGCCGCGGACAAAGTACCTTCATGGTCGAAATGACCGAGACTGCCCGCATCCTCAATGCGGCCACCGAGCACAGCCTGGTCATTCTCGACGAGATCGGTCGTGGGACGAGTACCTATGACGGGATCTCGCTGGCGTGGGCCATCACCGAGTTCATTCACGATGACCTCCGTTGCCGCACGCTGTTCGCCACGCACTACCATGAACTGACCGCGCTGGCGGAGTCACTCCTCGGAACGGCGAACTGGAATGTGGCCGTGCATGAGCGCAACGGCGAACTGATCTTCCTGCACAAGATCGTGCCGGGGGCCGCCGACAAGAGCTATGGAATCCAGGTCGCCCGCCTGGCCGGAGTTCCTCGCGAAGTGATCGAACGCAGCGAGGTGATTCTGCAAACCCTCGAAGCCGACCACCAGGACTCCTCAGGTAAGACCACCATCCCCCAACGCAAACGCAAGTCCAAGCACAAACAGCTCACCCTGTTCGGCCCGGAGTATCATCCACTGCTCGACGAACTGCGAGCTCTCGACACCGACCACATGACCCCTGCTGCAGCGCTGGATGCTTTGCAACGGATTCGCACACGTCTCGGGGCGAGGTAGGCGGTCCGATGCGGTGCCAACGGAACGCCGATCGAACCGGACACGCACACCTGGAAGCTCGAAAAGGACAACGATGTTCCGATTCATTAGAAAGCGCCCGATGGACCTTGGTTTCGCACAAATCGTCGTTCTGACGCTGCTGGCCCTGCCGCTCTCGGAACTGCATGCCCAGTCACCGACGCCCCCGTCTTCCCCGATAGCGTTCATGTCACCCCCGCAGGGATTCGACCTCCCTCGCGAGTCCATCGCCCATGGCAAACTGGAGTTGGTGGAGTATGACTCGACCACGGTCGGAATCCGGCGAAAAGCTCGCGTGTATACGCCGCCAGGGTACTCATCCGAACGGAAATATCCCGTTCTATATCTACTGCACGGAATCGGTGGAGATGAGAACGAATGGGCTCGGGAGGGCCACCCCGAGGTGATTCTCGACAATCTGTTCGCCGACCTGAAAGTGGTTCCGATGATCATCGTCCTGCCCAATGGACGTGCGGCTCGGGATGTCACGTCGCGTGACCCGATCCCTCAGCAGTCACCTGCCTTTGCCGCATTCGAGAACGACCTGCTGATTGACCTGATCCCGTTCATTGAGAAGACCTATTCCGTCCGATCTGATCGAGAGTCTCGCGCCTTGGCGGGTCTCTCGATGGGGGGCGGACAGTCGCTCAACTTCGGGTTGGGTCATCTGGATACGTTCGCGTGGGTGGGCGGCTTCTCCTCGGCCCCAAACACAAAACGCCCGGAGGAACTGCTCCCAGATGCCGACGAAGCCACTCGAAAGTTGAAATTGCTCTATGTCGGATGCGGGGACAAAGACTTCCTCTTCAAGATCAGCCAGGACGTACACGCCCTGCTCGACCAGAAAAAAGTCCCGCATGTGTACAACGTTTTCCCCGGTGGCCAGCATGACTTTCGAGTCTGGAAGAGCGATCTGTACCACTTCGTTCAGATGTTGTTTCGTGACCCGGCCCTGTAATTCGGACTTCTGGGATTCATCCAGGACACAACTCTGCCTGACGGGCTCTAGCGATCCGCGATCTCCGCCGGGTCGAGAAACAGCTGCCAGCGGTCGGCGGAGAGCCCTTCGAATGTGGGGCGGTAATCTTCGACCGTTTGGTGAGTCACGTTGCGGATCAAGATCCGGGAGACCTGGGAGTAGTCGCGGGCCAGGCGGGCGTAGATCTGCGGATCTTGTTCACCGGTGTCGCCCACCAGGATGAATCGATCTTCCGGAAACTGCTTCAGTAACGGTTCAATCACACTGCGTTTGTACTCTTCCTGTGGCCCCAGCAGATTGAAGGCGGTGCGATCATGCAGGCGAAAGTGCTTCATGTGAAATGACCCCGCAGGGAACTGATTCTCGGTCATGAAGTTGGCCAGCGGACCGTACAACTGCCATGGACTGGCCGAGACGTAATGAAACCGGACATCGTCCGCGGACCAATTACGGTAGAGTGCCGCCATTCCGGGAACCGGACGGAACGGGCGGCAAAAAGTGTTGAGCAGCAGCTCTGGTTTATCCCGCACCTGCGATATTTTGATGGTATCATCCAGGTCGGAGATGACATGTATGGCCGGTGATCGCGGCATCAGATCGACCACCCCCGCCATCACCCGCTGGTCATCAGATGGTAGAACCGCCGTGAATGACAGCTTGTCGAATCGGCCCCCCGTGGCGGATTTGACTTCGGCATCACTCAGTGAGATACGCTGCTGAAAGTGTCCATTGGGTTCCGAGGGGGACAGGGTAAACACCCGTCCCGCGATTCGAACCGGAATTGCCTTGTTGCGTTCGTGATCGACAATAAACGGTTCGGCCCGGTCACCGAAGATCTTCAGTTCCAGGGGCGTCAGCTTTTCGATGTCGATACCCGTCAATCCTTGCAGAAACTTCTGGCCGTTGACCCGCTGGCCCGGCTCGTAGACACACCCATGAATCTCCATTTCCCAGACTGCATCCGGGGCCGCGTCTTTACGCCAGCCGAGCGTGGGGTACAAGACGACCAGTTCATCCGACTTGACCGGGGACCGCACCTCGGCTGGCAACTCTGCTGTGAGCCGGGAAGCGAGAAAGCCCAGCGCCAGCACGAACCCGCAAACATGTGGCAAGCGAAACATGGAAGCCCCTCGGTGTGGGAATCGACAAAGACCATTGATCCTGTTGTACCCGCTGGATGCTAGCGCACGTAGTGTCCGTTCGAAGGAAAATCATAGCTGGCCCTTGGCTCTCGGTGGCTCCATTTTACGGATCGTTTTGAGGGATGCGGAGCGTGTTGCCGTGAACAAGTGGCCTGTACTGTGGGGCCGGGCGGGGTTTTTGCCTAGAATCATTTCGTGCAGACCCCGGCACTTGGCTCGGGGTGTGCCCGCAGAGGCCCGATCATGACTGAATCGACGGAACCCCGATACGTGCTCATCGTGGAAGATGAGCCGATCATTCGTAGCACGCTGGCGGAATTCCTGACCGGTGAAGGGTATGAAGTCACCCAGGCGGGAACGGTGACGGACGCTCTGCAGGCGGCCCGAAATCGTGACTTTCATGTGGCGATCTGCGATGTCCAGTTACCGGACGGGGACGGGGTCGCGCTGCTCCGCAAACTGCAACGGATCAACTCTTCGGTTTTCGTGCTGATCATCACAGCGTACGCCACGGTCGAGAATGCGATCGAAGCGTTCAAAGCGGGGGCCTTTGATTACCTCGTCAAGCCGGTGATCCTGGACGATGTACTGAATAAGCTGAACCGCGTCTTCCAGTTTCGCCAACTATTCCTGGAGAACCAGGCCCTGCGGCGCGAGCTGTCGCAGCCTCAGAACTTTGAGCAGATCATCGGTTCGTCGCAGCCGCTCAAGGAACTGTTGGCGACGATCACCAAGATTGCCGCCACCAGTTCGAATGTCCTGCTGATGGGCGAGACAGGCACGGGAAAGGAACTGTTCGCCCGCCAGATTCATTCCGCGGGACCGCGCAAGCAAGAGAAGTTTCTGGCGATGAACTGTGCCACTCGACCAGTGGAACTGCTGGAAGGGGAACTGTTCGGGGCCGAGACCGGGACCGCCCAAGTCGGGCTACTGCGGACAGCGGGTGAGGGCACGGTCTATCTGGACGAGATCGCTGAACTGCCGATGGGAACGCAGACGAAGCTGTTGCGGGCGATCGAGTATCAGGAAAGCATGCCGACAGGGGGAACCGAGAACTACCCGGTCCATTGCCGGATCATTGCCTCCACAAGTCAGGACTTGCAGCGGCTGATCAGCGAGCAGAAGTTCCAGACCGATCTGTTCTATCGCCTCGATGGGATGAAGATCCGCATCCCCCCGCTGCGCGAGCGCTTGGACGACATTCCAGAACTGGTGGACCACTTCATCGCCCGGCACTCGCGAGCGATGCGCAAACGGGTCACTGCCGCCAGCAGTGAGGCGATCCGACTGTTGATGGCCGCGCAATGGAAAGGGAACGTCCGCCAGTTGGACAATGCCATCGAACGGGCCGTCATCATGTGCGAGGGCACCAGCATCGAGCCGGGCGATCTACCGCCCGATCTCATTGGCATGGGACAACCGCTGCCCGACACGGATGATCTGCGAGCCGCCTTGCGACATTACGAGAAGCTGCACATCACGCGCGTTCTGCGGCAATGGCCGGACAAGCGGGAGGCAGCCAAGCGGTTGCGACTGGGCCTGTCGAGCCTGTATCGGAAGATCGAAGAACTGGAGATTGAGGTGTAGTCGCTCAAGAGGATTCGTCGGGCAGACCATGCAGCCGATCCCGTGAACCTCTGAAACCATGCCCCCCCCCCGCCGTCTTCGCCCTCATTCAGGCCGACTGCCGTATGTCCCGCACCGCGATCACCGAACGATTGGAGTATCTCCTCGAGGTCTATCCCGAGGCCGCTCGCTTCATCATGGGGTACTACCAGAGTGCCTCACTCGCTATCGAACTCAAGGCCGACCAGACTCCCGTCACCCTTGCGGACCAGGGAGCGGAAAAACTCTTGACCGAGCGGATTCGCAGCCGCTTTCCCGATGATGCCGTACTGGGCGAAGAGTTCGGAGAGACCCCCGGCACGAGTGGGTTTCGGTGGATTCTCGATCCCGTCGATGGGACCAAATCGTTTGTGTCTGGTGTCCCGCTGTTTGGCACCTTGATCGGTCTCCAGCAGGGAACGGAGTTCGTCGCGGGGGTCTGCGGCTTTCCCGCTTTGGACGAGGTGGTCTACGCTCAACAGGGGGGCGGTACCTGGCAGCGGATTGGCAACCAGCCTCCTCGACGATGTCATGTGCGAGGGACTGCCACGCTGTCCGAGGCCACATTCAGTTTCACGTCACCGGGTGGCTGGGACAGCAATGGCCATTGGGAGGCCTTCACACGCATGAGCCGACTGTGCCGGTTGTCGCGCGGCTGGGGCGATTGCTTTGGGCATGTGGCCGTGGCCACTGGCCGGGTCGATGTGATGATTGACCCGGCCCTGAACCTGTGGGACGCGGCGGCCTTGATCCCGATTGTGACCGAAGCGGGTGGCGAGTTTATCGACTGGCAAGGGCGCGTTACGGCGGAAGGGGGCAATGGCATTTCGGTCATCCCCGCCCTGCGATCCGAAGTGTTACGGACACTGCACGATCATTCGCAAAGTGTTGAAGCGAAGCAGGGGATCGACTGAGCGAACCGGTGAGTTCGGCGGACCTACGCCGGAATGGCTGATTCCACTCGCCGTGAATGCGGGCGATCCTTCAGCAGCAAAAATGGTTTTTCCACAGTGTAATGCAGCAGTAGCGCGGCCCCGATGCTAACCACCAGATAGGCTGGCAAATACACCAGAAACTGCCCTCCGGGGGTGAGGTTATCAAACCAGTCCCAGCGGCAGGCCAGATGCCACAAACTCTCCACAAACAACATGTGAACCAGATAGAGCGAGTACGACAGCTTCGAGAACCAGAACAGAACGCGACTGTTCAATATGCCGCCACCCATTGACCCCTGAAGCACCAGTGGGAGGAGCAGAGCTCCTCCCACAATTGCCAGCAACGGAAACAGCAGCGTGGCCTCAAACCAGTGAATCTGCTTCAGGATCTCCTGCGAGAACAGCAGCCCGCACCCTGCGGTCGCCCCGCACCAGAAGAGCCCCTTCAAAAAGCGAGGATTCCGAAGGCACGGAAACTGGTCGGCATGGAACACCAGAAAACCACACATCGTCCCAATCAACAGGGCATCCACCGCCAGATGAAACGGGCTGCGAAGCGTGAAGAAACACACTTGATACTGGTGGGCGGCGGCAGGTTGCGAGATGTAGGTCAACAGCCGCAGTCCCACGGGCAGGGCCAGCAGCAGAGTCAACCGGCGAATCTGTTCGCGGGCCGTGGGCACTCGGGTCAGCGGGATCACCAGAAAGGGGATCGCGAAGTAGAATTTCTCTTCGACCCCCAATGACCAGAACGAGGCCATAAGCCCGCTGGGGTAGTAATCCTGCAGGAAGAGCAGATGACGGAAGAGCTGTTGCTCCAGACCGTCCGCCGGGACGGTGTAGCCTGGAACCCACCCCAAAACAATCAAGAACAGGACCGCGTAGTATGCGGGAACAATCCTCAGAAACCGGCGAATCAGATACTCACGGACATCCAGTCCCGTGATCTCACGGGGGGACCGCTTGAGCAGATGATGCGTGACCAGAAAGCCGCTGAGCACGAAGAACAGATCAACCCCTACCCAGCCATTGGCCATCGGGATCAGCAGGTCATAGCCCAGAAAGGTCAGCGTGGAATGTCCGGCGTTAGCGAAGGGCCGGATAGCATGGCGAAACAACACCAGAATGATCGCGATCGCCCGCAGACCATCCAGCGACTTGATCGCCTGGGGGCTGCGTTCGAATCGAAGGTATTGCAAAACCTGTCGCATGACATCTCGAACTGGCATTGGGGCGAGACCCGCCCCGTGACTCCGCAGCCGCCTTCACGAGGACTGGACTCAGGCTGTCGCCGGTGCTGGAGTGATACTCCCCGCTGCGGCGCGTTTTCGTTTCCAGATCATGCCATCTACGACGTAATGATGAAAATTGATGGCCATCATCGAAACGATCGTGACGGGAATCGGATCCGCCAGGCTGCCCCCGATCTGCATTCCGGCATAAATCACAGAAGACAAGATGAAACAGACTCCCAGATAAACGACGACCTGATTCGACTGGCACAGGCGGGACAGGAACGGACGTTCGGGATCGATGGTGTCCTTGAACCGGTTGTTGTTGAACCACCACACGAACATGATGTACTGAATGTTGTGCCAGACATTCAGCACGATCCAGCCCGTGGTCACATCCTCGATCAGCAGGTAACCCACTCCGAAAATGGTGAAGTGGCTGAGCATATACAGGAAGTGTGGGACCGCCAGACGACCACTGGCAAGCGCCCGCATCTCACTGGCAAACCACAGCAGAAAGGCCCCAGCGGCGGCGGCGGCGGCCACGACCATCACGACATTCGGAATGGGCAGTGTCCAGACAGGCAAACCCAGGTACATCGCGGGCTGCTGCCAGGACCGGTAGAGGATCCCCGCCAGAGGGACCAGGTAGAGCGCCCACTTCGAAAGGGAATCGTTCACCAGTGAGTGAGGATCGGCTTTGCGGCGGTAGTTCCGTTCGACCCCAAAGCTTTGACGTGTGTAGTGAAACCATTGCCAATACAGATAGATCGTCACCAGCGACCACAACCCCAAACTCCACGCAATAGCGGCCGTACCCGCAGCCACAATGACCGGCAGGTGGACCACCAGGAATCGGTTTTCGCGAAAGCTCTGCTTGTCAAAAACCAGACGGGTAAATGTGGAAACCACATGGTGAAACCCAAGCAACCACAGATCGATCAACAGCACCAGATTGATCAGATGCGGATTGGCCAGGGCAACCATCCCGCTGGCCAGCGCCACGACCCCCGCAGTCACAATGAAGTGGAAGTCGAAGCTGCGACTGCGAATCCATCCAACCGAGGGGTTGAGCGAGCCAGCTGTCGCCGGGATGACAGTAGACATGGGGAACCTTGCGAACTCAGGATGAGCTGGACCTGATGGAGGACCACCGGGATCGATAAAACCACTCTTCGAAACGTAATACGCTGCCTGCGCATCGCGCGACACAAGATGCCGAAACGCAACAACACGGAGATCCCGTGACTGAATATGACGATTTTGTGGATATTTCGTCCGCCGTCCGCCAGTTCTCGGAACAGAAATTCGAACCACCAGGACGTGGCAAATTCCCCCACCACCATCGAGCGCCTTCGGGCCCGATAGCATTTCTGGCAATGGGCGTTCAGAATGATCCCATCGGATCTCTAATCATCGGGAGTCATTATGTCTGTGACACGTCGGCAGGTATTGTGGACCGGGGCGGTTGCCTGTGTCGCGGGACTCCGCGCGGTGTCGGCTGCAGAACCGATTCACCGAAACGGGCAGTCCCATCTGAAGCTGTCGCTGGCAGCGTACTCGTTTCATCGCCATCTGCCACAGAACTGGCCTGCCGGACGAAAAAAGACCGGAACGATGACCCTGCTGGAGTTCATCGATTTCTGTGCTGAACAGAACCTCGATGCTGCGGAGCTGACAAGTTACTACTTCCCTGCGGAGGTCACGCCAGACTTTCTGCGACAGATTCGCGAGCGGTGTTTTCGACTGGGGCTGGACATCTCGGGGACAGCCATCGGAAACGACTTCTGCAAACCAGCGGGAGAAGCTCTGGACGCCGAGAAAGCTCTGACCCGGAAGTGGATCGACTACGCGGCGGAGCTGGGAGCCCCCGTGATCCGCATCTTCGCCGGGAACGTCCCCAAGGGCGACACCGAAGCCGCTGCCCTCGACCGATGTGTGGCTGCGATCGATGAAGCCGTGGGCTATGCAGCCACGAAGGGCGTGGTGCTGGCCCTCGAAAATCACGGAGGCGTGACGGCGACGCCCGAACAACTGCTGGGAATCGTAAAACGCGTGGCCCCGTCGCCGTACTTTGGTGTCAACTTTGACAGCGGGAACTTCCGCACAGCCGACCCGTATGCGGCGCTGGAGATGATCGCACCGTACGCCATGAATGCACAGGTGAAGGTCACGGTCTCCCCCAACGGCGGCAAAAAAGAAGAGGCCGACCTGACGCGGATCATCACCATGCTGCGGACCGCCCACTACCGCGGCTATGTTACGCTGGAGTATGAAGAAGAACAGGAACCACGCGAAGCGATCCCACCGCTGATCAAGAAGTTGCGGGAGATTATCGCGGGATAACGCATCGATTGAACCGTAACTTCCCGAGGACCAAGGAAAGACTGACGCGATGAATCCAGCGGAAGCCGCAAGCCCGTGAATGAAAGTGCGGCATTAGGGAATCGAATCAGGGACTCATGAGAACGGAGTGTGCGAAGCCTTCGCGGGATCGTACGATACCTCGGTGTTGTCGCCCCCTTGGGAGCCGTTTCCGTGAACCTCGCATCGATTGCCCCCACCACATGGATCGACCTCGAATCCAGCGTCACCGACGTGGATCGGATTGTGGCGTTCCTGACCAGTCAGGGGACATTTCGATTTCCGTCGCTGCCCAACGGATTGTTCTCGGCGGCCCTGGGTGAAGACGGCGAATTCACACAGACGGGTTATGCCAACATCTGGGTGCGGGACAATGTCCATATTGCCCACGCCCACTGGGTCATCGGCGACACGTCTGCTGCTGCCAAGACGGCTCAGGCGTTGATGACCTTTTACCACCGATACCGTCACCGGTTCACCGATATTATTGAAGGGCGAGTGGACGCAAGTGACCCGATGCAGCGACCGCATATCCGCTTTCGCGGCGATCTGACCGAACTCAGCGAGAAATGGTCCCATGCCCAGAACGACGCCCTGGGATACTGGCTCTGGCTGACCTCAAAGCTGGCTTTGGCGGGTGATCTCGACTTGCGGGCGGACGATACCCGGCTGTTGGGTGATCTGCTGCGGTACTGGAAAACAATTGAATTCTGGCACGATGAGGACAGTGGGCACTGGGAAGAGGTCCGCAAGATCTCGATGAGCAGTATTGGAGTCGCCGTGGGCGGACTCATGGAGTTTGAACGCTGGCTACTAAGCAGCGCCGGTCTCCGAACCGCCGGGCCGTCACTCGTCGGGCTGGCTCGTGAGCTGATTCAGCGAGGGCGGGACGCCTTGATTGCCGGCCTCCCCTCGGAATGCATTCAATCGGACCCGGCACTGCGGCGAAACTATGACGCGGCTCTGCTGTTTCTGCACTATCCCATGGAAATCCTGCCCGTCACAACCACCGGGCAGGCGGAATCCCAAATCCTGGAGCAGGTCAGCCAGCATCTGCAGGGGGTCATTGGAATCCGCCGCTACCTGGGCGATTCGTACTGGTGTGCGGACTACAAGACACTGTTGAAAGCCGATGAGAGGACGGCGGACTTCAGTGACAATCTGGAGTCGCGGGACCGCCTGCTGAAGCCTGGCATGGAAGCCCAGTGGTGCCTCTTCGATCCCATTCTGTCGGTCATCCACGGTCGACGGTATCAGCAAACGCGTAACCTCGCCGACCACCGAGAGCAGCTGTTCCGCCTGCAAAGATCATTGGCCCAGATGTCGACGGCCCAGTCTCGGTTCGGCGCGTATCGCTGCCCTGAGTCCCACTATTGCGAGAACGGTCAATGGGTCCCCAATGACATCACCCCCCTACTCTGGACACAGGCCAACCTGCGGCTGGCACTGCACTTCATGCGGCAGACCATAAGCCTTGCCAGGAGCCCGGCATCTTGAACTGGGATCTGGAAGCCATACAGACAGCAGGCTGGGTTCAGACGCTCGACTACTTGGAAGAACTCGGCTCCACGAACGATCACGCATTGCTGACGGCCTCGGATAATCGGCCGCACCCGCGATTGATCTTATGCAACCAGCAGCAGGCGGGACGCGGACGCGGATCAAATCGCTGGTCAGTGACCCGTGGGGCGCTGACGTTCTCACTGGTGATCGAACCGGAGTCGATGGGAATCCCGCGTGAGCGCTGGCCCACCCTGTCCGTGGCGGTCGGAGGGGCCCTCTGTGCAGCCATTCAGCCGCTGATTCCTGAGGCGGATGTCCGCCTGAAGTGGCCCAACGATGTTTATGCGAACGGACGGAAGTTGGGTGGAATCCTCGTGGAAGTGCCCGCCGTAACACCGCCACGATTAGTCATTGGAATCGGCGTAAACGTCCTGAACTCGGCTACGACAGCTCCCGAAGAACTGCGATCACGCATGGTGGCACTGTGCGATCTGCAAGCCACCACCACCGGCACGAGTAGCCGCAGCGTCGTCCTCGCCGCCATCCTGAATGAGTTGAAACAACACCTTGTCCGACTGGAAAACGATCCGCTCAGCCTGGCTCCCCACTGGCGGTCACTGTGTTTTCTAACCGGACGCACCGTCACGCTGGATGACGGGGTCCGTACTGTGACCGGAGCGTGCCAAGGGATCGACGACGACGGAGCATTGCGAATCTATACGGAATTTGGCCCGCAACGCTGCCTGGGTGGAACGATCCGCGGTTACGAGCCCCTGAAAGATTCTGACTGAATTCGAAACATTTCCAGCAATCCTGCAACCATCGAGCGCCAACCGGTCGGAGAACGCCTCCAAGATCGAAAAATAACTTGATGTCAAGAGATTCTTTCAAGTTTTCTAATTGACCCTGAACAGACGACACCTACCATTCTGAGCGTGTAAGGGCGGATAGCGGCCTGGGGGATCACCCCCAAGGATGCCCCCGGATCGAATCCGAAGGGAAGACTGTCAACGAAACCGCGTCGTGCCCGCCACCGACCCATGAAGGGGGTGCTCGATGTTGGTTCTGTCGCGTCGTCCGAACGAAAGCATTGTGATCAACGACAAGATCGTGATTACGGTGATTGAAATCCGTGGTGATAAAGTCCGACTGGGAATTGAGGCACCACGCGATGTCCCGATCCATCGTAGTGAAGTCTACGAAGCCATTCTGAAGTCCTCTGAAGCTGTGGATGAACCGGCCAAATAAGTCGACCGTTCACAGCCGGGATTCTCACATCCCAACTGTCCAGCCACTGCCCCCAAGAAAAAGGCCCCCCTGAATTGGTGATTCAGGGGGGCCTTTTCGTTTTCCGGCGAAACCTTCACCGTCCCACTCCCTCGATCACGTGATCCCTCTGGTAACGAACGTGACGAATTTGCGGGTACGGCACATCTTGCCGCTTACGGGCTATGGGTTACTCCGGGCGCACAAAAACTCATCGCATTCTACGCAGCCGGACACCGAATGACGGCGATATCAAACACGCAGGCCTCACTCGCCCTGCCTCCTTCGAGAACGCTCTCGAAAGAAACTCACCCAGTCGTACCACCGGGAGCAGTTTTCACGACCCGCCGTCACCCTTTCATCCGTCCGTAATGACGCTCCACGGCTTAGTGGATGGCAAAGGCACTCCGGCTTGTACCTGTAAAGGTCGGTCTTGAATCGGCTCTGGTTCGCCCACGTCACGTGGTTCGTGCGTGGTGACACACCCAAGGCCCACCGGAGATGACCTCTCATCTCCATGTTTGGAGGTTCTATACGTGGAACAAACTCACATTCATCACCGCGACGACGGATCGTCTCGTACGCTCGCCGATGGATGGAAACGGATTCACTGGCCCACTCTCTCTGCGGGCGTCATGCTCGGCGTTGTGTTCATGCAGTTGTTGATCGCTCGTCCATTGACGCAACAGATCACCCTCATGCACCAACGAATGGAAGTGATCGATTCTCATCTCGTCGACCTGTCCGGCTCGCGGGACGATGTCCGACGGACCAATGACCTGCTGACCGGACTGCGAGCACAACACGATCATCTGGCCGATGCCCAGGCCACCGTGGCCCAATTGAAAACCATGCAGGCCGAAATCGGCGTCGAAGCCCGAAAGGTCGGCGACTCGATGGCCGCTTTGCATGATCTCTCCCAGCTGCAGGCTGCTTTGATTGAGAAACACACTGGATTCAACCAGGCAACCACCGCCCTCGACACCATCACCAAGGTCAGCGACCGCGTCCAGGCCGTCGCCAGCACGGTGCCCACGCAAACCGTTCAACTGGATCAGGCTGAGGCCGCTATCCAGAACCTGGGGCAACTGGCCAAGCACGTTGTCGAACAAGGCCAGCCCGTGAATCAGGCCAATGCCGCACTGACTCAACTGGCTCAGATGCGAGACCAGGCCATCGCCACCGGACAACAATCGGATAGCGCTCTCCAGGCGCTCTCCAGTCTGGCAACGGTCACCCAGGCGGCCACCTTGGCGGGCCAGCAGACCGAATCGGCGGTCGCCTCCCTCCAGGGAATTTCTGAAATGCAGCTGGCGATGATCCGGCAGCATGACCTGACCATCGCCGCGAATCACGAATTGGTCGCGATGTCCACGATCCAGCAACAGCTGATCGAGCAGGCAGACTCCACGCCCCGGGCCCAATCCGCGGTGGCGTCACTCGTCACCCTGAAAACGCAGATCGCCGAGGGGATGGCTGGGCTGGAAACGGCTCAAGAAAACACCAATCACCTGATCGAAATCAACGGCAAGCTGGCAGCCCAGTCGAGCGTCTCGACGGCTCAATCCAATCTGGACGGACTGCTGAAAATCGAGCAGACCCTGACCAGCCAGACGCGACAGATCGCGGATAGTGTCGAGTCCCTCCAGTTGCTATCGGGCTTGCAGGGTGAATTCAATGATCAGATCGCCAAGCTCGAAACGATCCAGCGTGGGTTCACCGAGCTGTTGATTATGGAAAGTTCTGTCGCCCGGGCCGTGAAAATGGTCCAGCCACTGGCTGAGTTGGGCAACCTGCGTCGTAACAGTGAACCCGAGATTCGGGCCGCAGCCCGCGAGATCATCAATCGCCGCGAGTTGCGAATGGTTGAGGAACGGAGCAAGTACGACGAAGGAACCCTGGAATATAACCCACCTGTCGTCCCGGTCCCGATGCCACCAGCGGACTCGGACTGAATGCCGGACGGACCACAACCATCGGATCCCGAGAGCCGTACTCCCGGGATCCGCTGGATTGGACGGACATCCATCTCGCGACTACTTGGCCACGCCGAGGGCGCGGGTTTCCCGCATTACGACAACCTTCACCTCGCCGGGGTAGGTCATCTGGTCTTCGATTGACTGGGCAATGTCACGGGCCATTTTGGCGGCTTCGCGATCATTAATGGCCTTGGGGTCGACAATCACACGGACTTCGCGGCCTGCCTGCACGGCGTAGACCTGGTCCACGCCGGGAAAGCCGTAGGCAATCGACTCCAGATCTTCCAGGCGGCGGATGTATTTCTCCAGAGTCTCGCGACGAGCCCCCGGCCGCGCCGCCGAGCAGGCATCTGCTGCCGCCGTTAGAACTGTGTAGATGTAGTCCGGGCGGATGTCGTCGTGGTGGCCGAGAGCCGCGTGAACGACTTCGGGGCCTTCGCCGTAACGCTTGAGCAGATCGGCTCCGATGGCGGGGTGGCCCCCTTCCATCTCGTGGTCCGCCGCTTTACCAATGTCATGCAGGAAGCCGCAGCGCCGCGCCAGCGTGCCGTCCAATCCCAACTGTTCGGCCATCATCCCCGTAAGGTAGGCCACTTCAATGGAATGCCGCAGTACGTTCTGGCTGTAGCTGACGCGGAACGACAACCGTCCCATCAGTTGGATCAGCTTCTCATGCAGGTTCGGACAGCCCGCCTCTTCCGCCCCGGCTCGCCCGAGCTTCATGATGGTCTGGTCGATTTCCCGTTGCGTCTCGCGGACCGTGTCCTCGATCTTCTGCGGATGGATGCGACCGTCTTGGATCAGCTTGATAAGCGACTGCCGTGCCACTTCGCGGCGCACCGCGTCGAAAGCCGTCACCACCACTACGCCCGGCGTATCATCAACGATCACATCCACGCCGGTGGCCTGTTCAAAGGCCCGAATGTTGCGTCCTTCGCGACCGATAATCCGGCCCTTGACCTCATCGCTCGGGATGTCGATTGTCGAGACGGTGGTCTCCGACGTGTGCGTTGAAGCATACCGCTGGATCGCCATCCCGATGATCTCGCGGGCCATCCGCTCGGAGTTCTCCTTGACTTCCCTCTCGTGCTTCAGAATCAAGCTGCCCGCCTCGGCCTGAAGCTCGCTCCCCAGTCGGGTCATCAGCTTCTCGGACGCCTGCTCTTTCGAAAGACCACTGATCTTGAAGAGTTCGTCCTGCTCGCGGCGGAACGCCTTGTCGAGTTCACGCTCTTGCGACTCCACAGACTTCAGTTTCTCCGTCAGACGGTTCTGCTGCGTCTGGAGCATCCGCTCCTTCTGCTTGATCTGACCGTCCAATTCGTTCAGTCCAGACTCCCGCTTGTCGAGTTTTCGTTCTTCGTCCCGCAGCTCTTCGCGAACCTTTTTGAGTTCCTTGTCAATTTCGTCTTTTCGTCGCAGCAACTCTTCCTTGGCGTCCAGTTCACTTCGCTTGCGAACCGTCTCTGCCTCAGATTTCGCATCCTGAAGAACCTGATCCTTAGTGCGATAAGCCGGGCCCAATCGCATGCGATCAAACAACAGTCCACCCACAGCTCCCACCACGAGCCCCACAGCAGCGGCGATCCACACCATGCCACACCTCAGTTTCTGATCAGTACCGAAAATCAGAACGTGCCACGAGCTGCCGATGAAGTCAGATCACCAGGAATTCCGCGTTGGCTAGCGGCCCCCTGTTTCACTCCGCGTGAGTGAGCCTCTTTTTCACCCCAAAACAGCTCAGCGTTCTCACCCCCGGCCCTGCTTGATGGTCAAAATAGTCGTCATAAGGCCCAGCGGCCCCTGATAGAGAGCCAGTTTATCGGGGGGGGAGCGAACATCAACCCAATGTGCCGCTGTTAGTTGCGACGAGATCGCGAAGCTGAAAGGAGATCCGCCGAAGGAGCCTTTCAAAGAAATTTACAAAAGCAGCGGCGAGACGCTTGCGGGGGAAGAAAGAGCGGATACCATGTGCCTCCCACCTGCGACCGGCAGGTGTCGCGATCTTTGACAACATGGTTGGTGACCCCGA
>QWPB01000092.1 GCA_003671275.1 Planctomycetota bacterium
CACTTCGACGCCCGAGAATGTCACGGTGGTCTCGGTGGCACGCCTGTTCGCGGAGGCGATCCAGTCGATCCACGACCGGACGAGCATCTCGCAGTTGTTCCCCGATGGACCGATTGCGTAATCGGACGGGGGCCTAAAACGGATTTGGAAACTGTTTCCCGCAAGCACAGACAGGATTGTCTGTGTCACGACCACCGTGGGGCCGACATTCCTGTCGGTCTTTCCGGTACACCAAAACCGATTTCGTTCGAGGACTCTTCGAACCCCGGCAACGCCTCCTCAAAAAACAACGAGGCCATCTTTCAGGGATGGCCTCGCGGCGACTTTCCGGGGCGCCGCTCTTACGGAGCGGGCGTGTAATCCACAGCCTTCATGAAGACCGCTTCCGGCGGCACGGCCAGCAGCTTGCCGTTGGCCTCGGTCTTCTGGGCAACCGCCTTCCACTCGGGATCGCTGATGAACCCCGTCCACGACTCCTTCGAAGAGTCGCGGCTGGTGTGTTCCAGCACATAATACAGATGGGTTTTCGACTTCGGTTCGTCTGTCGGCACCCAGTAGCCAATGGATCGCATCCCATGCTTGTTAAACAGTTTCTCGGTATGGTTACGGAACCGGGCGTTGAGATCGTCCAGCTTCCCCTCTGCTGCGGTGTAGATCCGCAACTCGTACGTCTTGTCCTGCCGAGCCTTTTCGGTCGGGGGGGAATAGTCGGTCTCCGTCATGAAGATCACTTCCGGTGCCTTGGCGAGAATCTTGCCGTGCTTTTCCTCGCTGGCCTTGGCGACCGCTTTCCAATCAGGATCACTGCGGAAGGCATCCCACGACACTTTGGCAGCATCACGGCTGGAATGATGCAAAATGTAGTAGAGGGTGTTCCCAGCTGTCGGCCCTTCGGTCGCCACCCAATACGCCACGTTCTTCATGCCGTGTTTCTCGAACAGCTTCATCGTGTGATCGCGGAACCGCTCGTTGAGCGCATCCAGCTTGCCCGGCTCACAAGTGTAGATCCGGAACTCCAGCACACCTTCTCCGGCCATGACAGTACCACTCCACAAAGCAGCCATCGCCGCCATCACCCACGAAACCCATTGCCAGCCACGTTTCATGTTGCGCTCCTCATTGGTGAAGGGATTTCCACGATTAGAAATTCCTCTGGGACAGCTTACGCAGCAACGGGCATTGATGGAAGTTTCGCCCACGGAACTGCCAAATGCCGAGAGGGTGCCCGATCTTTTGTGGTGTCCCCCGGCCTGCCTGCGGTTTCACGCCTCCGCACATCGCGGGCACGAGTAGTGCAGGCTGAGCCGATGCATCGGCCATTTCTCTTCGGGGGTGTCTTTCTCGACGTGGATCAGGTGGACCACCCCCTTGCCGAGGTCAAGAGCAGCTTCGGTGCTGTCGGCGATGCGACCTCGCGACTCGGGGTCGACCTTGACGCGGTCGACGATCACTTGGACTACGTGCTCGCGCTTGTGATCGATCGCGGGGACCTCTTCGATCCCGTAGGTCGTCCCGTTGATCCGCACCCGCAGGAACCCCTGTGTGCCGAGTTTATCCCACAGCTTCGTATAGCTCTGGCCGACCGGGACTTCGACAGGAGCGGCGATGTAGAGCCGGGTCTCCTTGGGGAGCGAGAGGATGCGCTCGATGATCTGGTCGGTGGTCTGCCGCTCGACCGGGACTTGGCAGGTCGGGCAGTACGGCTGTCCCAGGCGGGCGAAGAGCACGCGGAGGTAGTCGTAGATTTCGGTGACGGTACCGACGGTGGAGCGGGGCGTGTTGCCGACGGTCTTCTGTTCGATGGCGATGGCCGGGGAGAGGCCGGTGATCTGCTCGACGCGGGGCTTGGGCATCTGTCCCAGGAACTGCCGGGCATAGGCCGAGAGCGACTCGACGTACCGCCGCTGGCCCTCGGCATAGAGCGTGTCCATCGCCAGCGACGACTTGCCGCTTCCGCTGGGGCCGCAGAAGACGCTCATCTGATCGCGCGGAACGGTGAGGTTGAGCGATTGAAGGTTGTGCTGGGAGGCTCCGCGTATTCTGATCGAGGAGTCAGCGAGCGGCAGACGTAAGTCTGCCGTGCCGGAGAGTGCGTGACTGGTCACCACGACGTTCGAGGACTGTTTCCGCTTCCCACGGGCGGGCTTCAGTTCGGGAGTGCCGACTGACACGGCGGACTCACGTCCGCCGCTCGCTAGTACGTTCTTTAACGCCCGCCCCGTATGCGACCGTTCGCAATTCGCCACCTCTTCCGGCGCCCCGACACACACGATCTCGCCGCCTCCGCTGCCTCCTTCGGGGCCGAGGTCGATCACCCAGTCGGCGGTCTTGACGACATCCAGGCTGTGCTCGACGACGACCACGGTGTTCCCTGCATCCACGAACCCGTGCAGCACCTTGAGCAGCATCTGCACATCGGCGAAGTGCAGGCCAGTCGTCGGTTCATCGAGCAGATACAGCGTCTTTCCGGTCGAACGCTTGCCTAGTTCCCGAGCGAGCTTGATTCGCTGCGCCTCGCCTCCCGAGAGTGTCGGACTCGACTGCCCGAGTTTGAGGTAATCCAGCCCCACATCGTGCAGCGTCTTCAGCATCTGCGAGATTTTGGGGTGATGCTGGAACAGCTCGAACGCCTCCTGCACATCCATGTCGAGCACATCCGCGATGCTCTTTTCTTTGTACTTCACCTCCAGCGTTTCATGGTTAAACCGTTTTCCATTGCAGACCGCACAGTTCACCCAGATGTCGGCCAGGAAGTCCATCTCCAGCTTCGTCGCCCCGTGCCCCTCACACGCCTCACACCGCCCATCGGCGACGTTGAAGCTGAACCGCCCGGGTGTGTACCCGCGCAGCTTGGCTTGAGGCAGCTGGGTGTAGAAGTCGCGAATCTCGTCGAGCAACTTCACATAGGTGGCGGGATTGGAGCGCGGTGTGCGGCCAATCGGCGATTGATCGATGTCGATCGCCTTGTCGATCAGATCGAGCCCTGTGATCTTCTTGAACTTGCCCGGCGCGCCCAGCCCTTTGTTCACATCGCGATTGAGGACTTCCCACAGGATGTCGTTGCTGATCGAGCTCTTTCCCGATCCACTGACACCGGTGATACAGACGAACGCCCCGAGTGGAATTTCGACATCGACGTTCTTGAGGTTGTTGTGTGTGGCCCCGCTGATCTTGATCCGCTTGTCGCCGATCGGTCGTCGCTGTTTGGGAACTTCGATGCAGCGGCGGCCTGACAGGAAGGCCCCGGTGACGCTGCGCTCGCTGGCCTTGATCTCCTCGACAGTCCCGCGAGCCACGATCTCACCGCCGCGCACGCCGGGTCCGGGGCCGAAGTCGAAGATATAGTCCGCAGCCTGCATCGTCTCTTCGTCATGCTCGACGACGATGACGGTGTTCCCCTGGTCACGCAGATCCTGCAAGCTGCGCAGCAGCATCGTGTTGTCGCGCGGGTGGAGTCCGATCGACGGCTCATCGAGAATATAGAGCACCCCGACCAGCCCGCACCCGATCTGCCCCGCCAGCCGAATCCGCTGCGACTCGCCGCCCGAGAGCGTCGGAGCTGAGCGATCCAATGCGAGGTAATTGAGCCCGCACCGCAACAGAAATCCCAGCCGCCCCCGAATCTCCTTGAGGGCCTCCGTCGCGATCAGCTGTTGTGTCTCATCAAGTTCAATGTCCTGGAAGAACTGGAGGGCGTCTTCGACGGAGAGGGAGCAGACTTCCGGGAGGGAGAGGGGGGAAGTAACAAGTGGCAAGGGACAAGTGCCAAGGGAAGACTCCGATGCTTTGACCGCTCGACTCCGCGCCTTTCCTGCCCCACTTGGCACTTGTCCCTTGTCACTTGGCCCTTGGCCCTTGGCACTTTTGCTTGTAATGACGACCGCCCGCGCCTGCGCATTCAGCCGCGTCCCCTCGCAGGCGGTACACGGCGTGACCTCCATGTACTTTTCCAGCTGCTTGCGGCGCATCGGGTTCTTGGCTTTGCGGTACTCCTCCAGTAGTTCGGGGCAGTAGCCGTCCCATGTCCCGCCGTGCTTCCAGATGCCGCCGGAATGTCGCCACGAGTAGGTGATGTGCCGCTCGCCCATCCCGTTCAGGAACTTGTCGATCGCCTCAGCCGGCAGTTCGTTCCATGGGAGCTTGAGGAACGAGCCCTCTTCCAGGCCGCAGTCCTGCTCGATGGCTGTGGCGACTCCGGCGTAGATGTGCTTCCGCCAGCGACCGACCTCGCGAAAGGTTCCCAGCAGTGTCAGGCACCCTTGCGTGATCGACTTCTCAGGGTCTTCCACGAGCCGGTCAATCTGAAACTCATGCCGCTGCCCGAGCCCCTGGCACGGAACACACATTCCGAGCGGGCTGTTGAAGCTGAAGAGTTGCGGCGACGGCGGCTCGTACGAGATGCCGCAATCGGGGCAGGCGTATTTGGTGGAGTACAAACGCGACGAGGCTGGCGAGCGGGGCGGCGTCAGCCCCCCGGTGGATTGAGTGTCGGAAGGGTCATTGGTCATTGGTCCTTCGTCATTTGCGAAGTCCTCCCCCCTTGGTACTGGCCCCTTGGCGCTTGCCCCTTTCTCTCCCCCTTCTGGCCCTAGGCTCTCCTCCGCCACCTCAACAATCAATCTTCCCTCGGCTAGCTTGGCCGCAGTCTCGATCGCTTCCGCCAGTCTAGTCCGCGTCCCCTTCCCAGCCACCAGCCGGTCGATCACCACCTCGATGGTGTGCTTGAAGTGCTTCTTGAGCTGGAGATCGGACGAGAGCGACACGACCTCGCCATCGACTTTGGCGCGGAGGAACCCTTTCTTGAGCAGGTCTTGAAACAGGTCGCGGAACTCCCCCTTCTGGTTCTGCACCAGCGGGGCCAGGATTTGAAATCGCGTCCCCTCCGACAGCGTCAGCACGCTTTCCAGAATCTGATCGAGCGACTGAGCGGTGATCGGCTGGTGGCACTTGGTGCAGCACCCCTGACCGACGCGGGCGTAAAGGACGCGTAGATAGTCGTAAATCTCGGTGATTGTCCCGACCGTGCTGCGCGGGTTGCGGCTGGTGGCCTTCTGCTGGATCGAGATCGACGGGGCCAGGCCGGTGATCGAGTCGACCTCGGGCTTAGGCATCTGGCCCAGAAACTGCCGGGCATACGTCGACAACGACTCGACATACCGCCGCTGCCCCTCGGCATAGACCGTGTCAAACGCCAGCGAACTCTTCCCCGACCCGGAGACCCCCGACATCACGACGAGCTTGTTCCGAGGAATGACGAGGTCCACATTCCGCAGGTTATGCTCCCGCGCCCCCCGCACCACAATGTCCGCAGCTGCCATCCCCGGCCTCGATCCTGTCTGACTCAATGCCCCCGTTGCCGGGGAGGCGGCGCGTGCATGCGCCGCCTCAACAGAGATTGTTTCCAGTTGGCGGCAGAGGGCAAGGGTGCAGCGGAAGTTCATGAGACGAGTCGAGAGCGGCACGCCGTAGCTGAAGTCGTAAGACTTCAGACGCCTATCCAATACGATCTGGCGAGAGGCTGAATTCTTCACTCAACTCCAGGTTGGCGTTCCAGTGCCCAGATTTCGTCGCCGAGAAGCACTTCGTCTGGAGTCAGGCCTCGCAATAGCCACATGTTCAAACTCCGACTACCTGAAAAACTGGTCTTCTGGATCGCCTTGCCATCTCGCACTAAATCGCATACACACCAAAAATGTTTGCGTGGGATTTTGCGATCAAATTGCACCCAGGCCCACTCTTCCATCTCTTCGTCACGCTTCATCTTGCGGATGACGCCAAGAAATACTGGCGTAACTAAAGCGATATTAACCGGCTCTTCGACTTTCGGCTTATGGAATCTTCTGATTGGTTCCAGCTCAGCGCCATCTTCAACGATCCACTGCTTGTCATCTGCAACAATTCGACCTGCAACAAATGGGACATAGACCCTTGGGCCAAAGAACTCTGACTTCATGATGAGCCAGAAATCTCCTTGAAGAATTTCATGGACATCGACACCAGACCTTGGCCGGGAGTTTGGATAATCGTATCTCGTCAGCTCAATGCACCCATCGACAGGTAGAAGAAAAGTAGCAATATTGCCTCGCCAATGCGATGAGTAGATGCCTCCCGGCGGAACACTGGGAGGTGTCACGAACGGATAGGGATCACCCCATCCAAAATCTCGGACTGAATCGTTTGGATGACCCGCTCCACATGTGCCCGTAAGTTCGGGGTACGCGGGGGCATCTTCGGGACCGTGACTCCCGCTTGGCGGAAGACTTCATCGAAGGCGGGCGGGTACCTTACGTCGTTGTCGCGGAGGAGGAAGTGGGTTAGTGTGCCGACCTTACCCGCACCTCTCCCACGGGGGGAGGAGTGGAAGAAGTCGGACGCTGTGGCGTGGGTCATGAACCGTTCGCCTTGTTGCGTGACCCAGGCTGCATCCGGTTTCCGAGTGGACGGCGAGAGCCAGAGTCTGCGTGAGCCGAGGTGAATGAACGCCAAGACATACAACGTCACTAACCATTTTGGCGTCCAAATCGGTTTCGACAGGAAGTCGCACTGGACCAGCGTCGCTGCGTGAATGCGAATGAACTCGGACCATGAACCGCGAGGACGATCCGGAGCTGGGGCGATGTGGTGTTCTTTGAGAATCGCTCGCACGGTGGACCTCGAAATGTGCGTGATGCCGAGCTTTCGGAGTTCACCGAGGATGAACGCGGGACGACGGTCGCCCGGTCCGCTATGATTCGTCCGTTGTCCTTCGTCTTGGTCCCGTCGGTTTATGTCTCACAGCTACGCGATGCAGCCCGTAACTCGTCCGGTGGTCGGCTCGATCCGTCCGCCGGGGTCAAAAAGCCTGACCAATCGGGCACTGGTGCTGGCTGCGCTGGCGGAGGGAACCACCACGCTGCGTGGCGTGCTGGACAGTGTGGATACGCAGGTGATGATCGAAAGCCTGCGGCGGCTGGGGTTGTTGATCGTCCGCCATCTGGAGTTGCGGACGATCGAACTGTTCGGATGCGGTGGTACGATCAGTCCGACGGGGACGTGTCTGGCTTTGACCCCGGTCCCCGCTCGCGAAGAATCAACGCCCGGCACCGAACTCTGGCTGGAGAATAGCGGGACGAGTATTCGGTTTTTGACAGCGATCTGCTGCCTGGGCCAGGGACGGTTTCGCCTTGATGGGAACACCCGGATGCGGGAGCGGCCCATTGCTCCTCTGGTCGAGGCCCTGCGATCAGCGGGAGTGGACCTGCGGTGTGAATTGGGAACGGACTGTCCGCCCGTGGTGATTGAGGCGCACGGTCTGCCTGGAGGAATCTGGACCGTCAATGGGAATCTGTCCAGTCAGTATCTGAGTGCGCTGTTAATGACGGCCCCATGTGCGCAGTCGGACGTCACGCTGAGTGTGCGCGGGGAGTTGGTGTCGCGGCCGTATGTCGATATGACAATCGCCAACATGCGGCAATTTGGAGCCGAGGTCTCGGAGCCTCGCCCCAATGTGTTCCAGATCACGGCCCGGCCCTACCGGGGGTGCCTGTATGACATTGAGCCGGATGCCTCGGCGGCGAGTTACTTTTTCGCCCTCGCCGCCGTTACCGGGGGGGATATCACGGTGGAGGGCCTGACCCGCGGGGCTTTGCAGGGGGATGTGGCCTTCGTCGAGGCCCTCGTCCAGATGGGCTGCCGGGCGGAGTATGGTCCCACATCGATTCGGGTCATTGGCGGGCCACTGCGCGGCATCGACATTGACATGAATGCGATCAGTGACACCGCTCAAACGCTGGCCTGTGTCGCGCCGTTTGCTGTCGGGCCGACTCGGATTCGGAACGTGGCCCATATGCGGCTCAAGGAAACGGACCGGGTAGCGGCCGTTGTTACCGAGTTACGCCGGTTGGGACTGACGGTCGACGAGCATCCCGATGGAATGACGATCCATCCCGGCACGTTGCACGGCGGAACGGTGGCGACCTATGACGATCACCGGATGGCGATGAGTTTCGCCTTGCTGGGGCTGCGACAGCCCGGGATCATGATTGCCGACCCCGGTTGCACGGCGAAGACCTACCCTGAATATTTCACCGATCTTGAAACCCTTTGCCAGGCGGCCCGATGAACCAATTCGATTCACGAGGTCGCCGTCCCGGTCGTCCTTCTCACGGGGGCGGACCGCCGCGCGGCGGTTCCAGTGGCCGAGGTCATAGCGACTCCGGGCCGGGCGGACGGCCGCTCTATCGACCGCGTTATCAGCCAAGTACGCAGGAACGTTTCGCCGATGCGCGGGGGATCACCTTCGAGGCACTCGGAACCTTCGAAAACCGCCGGGCCTTCGTCTCCGATGCGCTCGACCAGTTGTTCTACGAACGCGAGGTCACTCCGCAAGATAAGGGGCTGGCCACCGAGATGTCGTACGGGATTGCGCGGCGTCTGGCGAGTATCGATTCGCTGCTCAGTGCGGTCTGTGACCGGCCCCGCGCGATGGTTCAGGATGGGCTGTGGCGTTTGATGCGGATGGGGGTTTACCAGTTGGCCTGGCTCTCGTCGATTCCACCGCACGCGGCGATTCATGAGACCGTCGAACTGGCCCACCGGCTCGGTCAATCCGGTTGGGCCGGGTTCTTGAATGCCATTTTGCGACGGCTACAGCGTGACGTATTGCCCGTCGATCAGGCGGGCTGGACGGAGCAGCGAACGGTGGCGGAGCTGGTGGCACACCCCGATTCGGCGTGGCTTCCGCTCCGGGGGCAACTGGGCCCCCTCTCCACCGGGGCGGACTCGGGGAGTGGCCAGACCGTGATCGAGGGGCTGCAACTGCGGGAGCCGGTGTTTCCGGCTCCCGATCGTTTTCGATCAGCCTATTGGGCGGACTTGTTCAGCTATCCCGAGTGGATGATCGACGAGTGGTGCCAGCAACTGGGCGAGGTCGGGGCCGTTGAGCGGGCCAGCTGGTTCAATTCGACCGGGCGGATGTGTTTGCGGGTGAATCTGGCGCGGACCACGCGCGAGGCGACCTTGGGGGCTCTCGAACGGATGAATGTTAACGCTCAGCCCGGACGCTGGCCGGAGTCAGTCATCTTGCATACCCCGGTGCCGGTCTCAGAGATTCCAGGCTTTCGCGATGGACTGGTCAGCATTCAGGATGAGTCGGCTATTTCGGCGGCGGCCCTCCTCGCTCCACAACCGGGATGGAAGGTACTGGACCTCTGCGCAGCGCCCGGTGGTAAGACCGCGCACATGGCCGAACAGATGCGGAATCAGGGGCTGATTGTGGCCTGTGACACGATTGGCCAGCGGTTGCCGCTGATTACCGAGAATTGCCAGCGATTGGGAATTTCGATGGTGCAGACGCGGGAGGTAGCCTCGGACGGGAGCGACCTGCCGAGTGGGCCGTTCGATGCCGCGCTGGTCGATGTGCCCTGTTCCAATACGGGAGTGCTGGGGAAACGCCCCGAGGTTCGCTGGCGGTACGTTCCGGGCGAACTGCGTGAGTTAATGCCGATTCAGTCGCGGCTGCTCAAGTCGGCCTTGAATCGCATTCGTCCGGGAGGCCGGGTGGTTTACTCGACATGCAGTGTGGACTCACGTGAGAACGGTGAGCTGGTTCGCGGCGTACTGGCAGCAATGCCGGGGTACGAACTGAAAACCGAATACACGCATATTCCCGGTCAACCGGTTGACGGGGGCTATGCCGCACTGATCGTTCGCGGTGCGTTGTCCCCCGGCAACGCTTGATCGTCATCGGTTCTGGACCTTCGTCAAGGTCCGGTTCACGAGGATTACCCGCGCGGCTTGCCGAGCGTGATTTTCAGCTTCACATCATTTCCATCGCGGCGGACCGTGACGTCGGCCTGGTCCCCGGCCCGGAACTTTCGCAGAGCCAGATCAAAGTCATCCAGTCCGCCGATTTTGTCTTCGCCCAGTTGGATGATGACATCGCCCGCCTTGATCCCGGCTTGATCCGCAGGGCCTCCGGGAGCGACGCCCATGATGGCGTACCCTTTCTGATCGGAGTTGAAGTCCGGGATGCTGCCGAAGTACGGTCGGCTGCCCGCCCGCTCGATGGAGGCCTGCCCTTTGACCTCGATGTAATCCGGGCGTGCAGGGGCTTGCAGCGTGTCGACGATCAGCTGTTCCAAGAACTCAGCGGACTGCCGCATTCCGACGGCGTTGATCTTCTCCACATCGTCGCTCGGGCGATGGTAGTCCGGATGCAGACCGCCAAAAATGTGCAGAACCGGAATCTTCTTGGCATAGAATGACGAGTGGTCGCTCGGACCGAATCCTTCCGGCTTCTTGGCGAGAGCCAGTCCCGCAGCATCGGCGGCCTTGTCGATGCGGTCGTTCCAGAACGAAGAGGTCCCGGTGCCGTACAGCGTGACTTTGTTCCCCTCCATCCGCCCGATCATGTCGAGGTTGAACATGGCCACGGTCTGCTCCAGCGGATAGAGCGGAGCCTTCACATAGTGGGCCGAACCGAGCAGTCCCCGCTCTTCCCCCGTGAACGCCATGAAGACCAGCCGCCGCGGCGGTTTCCCCGGTCGTGCCGCCAGTCGGCGAACCAGTTCCAGCAGTCCCGCCGTCCCCGAGGCATTGTCATCGGCTCCGTTGTGGACTTCTCTCGAACCAGGTTGCAGCGAGCCCTCGCCCCCATGGCCCAAGTGGTCATAGTGAGCCCCAATAACGATCGTCTCGTCCTTGAGTGGCCCCTCGCCTTCGATGACGCCGATCACATTTTTGACACCGACTTTTTCAATGCGCAAGCTGGCTTTCCCCGCCACCTTGACGCCAGTCAGAATTCGACTCGCGGGCTGACCCGTCTCATCAATCGTGGCTTCCACCTCGGCCAAGGTCTGGCCGGTGATCGTCTGAAATAGCGGGGTGATCGCTTCCCGCTGGATATGAAATGTTGGTAGAGCGTCCCCGCTCTTCTCTCCGCCGTAACCGAACTCCATCAGCGGGTCGGCCTCGAAGCTCGTGACCATTCCCCGCAACTGAGTCGCATGGGCGACGGCGGCGGTCAGTTCCGTGATCGCGGTCGGGCGATCGGCCTCGGCCAGGGTGGTCGCGGTGGCCTTCTCGGCGGTGGCCAGCACTTTGTCTTTGGCCTCGTGGAATTTGTCGGTCAGCGCGGACTTCTCGCGAACGAACGAGGCACTGTCGTTGACGATCAGCACGGCCTTGGCTCCCTTGCGGTAGCAGTGACTGAGCTTGGTTTTGAGGGCGGCGTCGCGCTCGTCGAATCCGGCATGCGGGTCGCCTTGCTTCGGCGTGCGGCGGAGGAGCAGGACGGCCTTGTCCTTCACGTCGATCCCCGTGAAGTCGTTATAGCCTTCGGTCTCGATGGCGTACCCGATGAAGACCAGCTCGGCGTCGACTGTCCCCGGTTCCGAAAAGGAGCAGGTGCGAAACTCCTTGTCGATTGTCAGTGCGGTGGTCTTCCCCAAAGCGTCCGTCAGCGTCAGGGCGTTACCGTCTTCGAGGATCGCCCCATTACTGACCTCGAACTCCTGAAACGCATCGCCATTGTCGACCGTGACATTCAGTCCGGCCTCGCGGAATGCTTTCTCGATATAGACCGCAGCCCGCTCGAGTCCCGCTGTCCCGATTCCGCGTCCCTCGTACTCGTCCGAGGCCAGCACGCGAACATCGGTCAGCATCCGCTGCTCGACCGACATGGGGGCGGGAGCTTCGCCGTAAGCTGCGTTCAGAGACAGAAGGGCGATGAGGCCAAGCGAGCGAAACTTCACGGTGAGGTTCTCACAGGGACACGTGTTAGTCGCCGGGTTGGGCCGACGTGCTGAGATGGACAGTAGTAGAGTCTATTTGTCTTGGTTCAGCGGAAAATGGAATTCGGTACGGTTGGTGTTCGTGGGTTGAGGGGGCGACATCGTGTCGGAAGATCGCGGCATCGTGCCGCGAAGGTTTTTCGCGTGGGGGCCAATCCCGAAGCGAGAGAATCCGGGCGATCGGTGGATCGTCCGGGCTTCGGTCTTGGCCCCTGGGTCGGCGCTCGGGTTGCTCCTCAGCAGAGCCCTGTCCTCCGCCCAGGTCGATATCGATTGTGCCGAGTTGTGAGGCATCAGGCAACCTCCGCAGCGGGCCGGGTCTGCTGGCGGGCGAGTTGCGGCGTTCACGGGCCTGTTCGAGTTTGCGGTCGCGGTCGTCGTGGATGACTGGAGCCAGATCGTTGAGCATGTCGTCGAGGGTGATGTATCCGATCGCGGAGTGCAGCCGCACGGTGTTGTAATGTTCGACGAAGGTGTCTACTCGTTGACGGGCCTCATCGAGTGAAGCGGAACATGTGGGGCGGATGCATTCGCGTTTGAGGCTGCCGTGCCAGCGTTCGAGTTTGCCGTTGGACTGGGGGTAGTACGGGCTGGTGCGGACGTGGGTGATGCCGGTGAGGCGGATGAACTCTTTAAAGTCTCTCGCGATGAACTGCGGTCC
>QWPB01000001.1 GCA_003671275.1 Planctomycetota bacterium
GTTCTACATCAAGCGGTAGTGGCCCGTGCGAGGCGATCCCACGAAACGGATCAGGCGACGCTCCTTGAGTTCGGTCAGATCGCGTTTGGCGGTCTTTTCCGAGCATCGGAAATGCTCAACCACCATACCCATGCGGACTTCGGTCCCTTTGCAGATCAGAGACATGATCCACTGCTGGCGATCGCTCAGATCAGGGACATTTACAGGGACATCAGGGCCACGATCAGGGACATTTCTACCGTTTACAGGGACATCATCAGGGTCACGTCCGCTCTGATCAGGGTCATCAGGGACATTTTCGTGTCCGCCAGCCGTGACGAGAGCTGGTCGACGGGCACCAACGACAACCGTGATGGCGTCACTGATCCGGTATCCCAGCCCCTTGCTGCGGATAATGTCCTGGTCACCGACTTCAATGTGCGCGTCCCGAAGCACAGTGGCGGAGATCCGTTTCCGAAGCAGGTGGATCGTCTCCGAAATGCCGTTCTGGCCCCGATTGCAGCGGACGCCATCGTGCTCGGCCAGTTCATCTCCGCTGAAGGCGGTGTACTTTCCAGCAGCGGTCTTTTCACAGAGGACCGCCAGAATCCGGTACATCAGCGGCGCGAGGGGGACTTCGACTCCACACACGACGAGCCGCTTCTTGAGCAGCTGGATTTCACCTCCCGGAAACGGCCGAGGAGGCGATGTCGGTTTGGGAACAGCGGATGTGGGATTGTATTTTCCCACTTTGCAGAGTGCTTCCAGGATCGCACTATCCAGACTGCGAATGCCGCGATCGAACGGTTTGGCGATGTAATCGGCTGCACCAAGTTTGACGCACGAGACACCCTGATCGGGACCATTGTTCCCGAACCCGGTCACGACAATCACCGGACCAAGCCGGGACGCCACCAACTCGCTCAACAGGTTCATCCCGTTTTGCAGGCGGGCCAGACTGCGCTCGGCACGAACCGGAATCTCCAAGTCGAGGACGAAGTAATCGTATCTCGTCGTCGCCAGCCGTTGCCGGGCATCGTCCTGGCAACCAACGGCATCGCTGGAGTGTCCCAGCGATGACACGATGTCGGAAACCACGTCCGCAATGTGCGGGTCATCGTCGATGATGAGTGCTCGCAGAGTCATTCTGCATCTTCTCCCCATGCTTCCAAGGGCAGGACGATTCTCACTTTCGTGCCTGCCTGAGTCTGGCTGTCGATATCGAGCGTGCCGCCGTGCGCCTCGATGTAACGTCGTGCGGTTGGGAGACCGAACCCCGTCCCGTCATGTTTCATGGTCTTGTAGCCAGGAATGAACTCCCGAATCTGTTTCAGGTCGTCTTCGCCAAAGCCGACACCGTTGTCCTCGATCAGGATCGACACGCGGTCGTCATCGGTGTTCGCCGACGCTGCGATCCAGAATGGCCCGACCTCGTTCTGCACCGGACGAAACGCTTCAAATGCGTTTCGCAGCAAGTTGGTGAAGACTGACAGAACCTGATGCCGAGCGACTTCCAAAGTCAGTGACTCCGGGATGTTGATCCGTAGTTCGACACCTGCAGAATCAAATTCTGTTCCGACGAAGTGCCGTCGTGCCGCCTCGGATGCCTCGCGCACGAGATCGATCAACCGTTCGCGACGGCGCTGCGTCGGAATCGGCTGCGCATACGCCCGCATGTCGTGGAGGAATTGTTCGAGGTCGGCCAGTCGGGCGGAGATCGCCTGGGCATGTTGATTGAGCACCTTGCGGCTCGGCGAACTCGACTTGGCCAGTTCTTTCAGTTCATCCGCGTAGTGCTTGATCGGCGTGAGCAGGCCGCGCATGTTGTGAACGGTCCCGCCGACCAACTGATCGAAATGCTTCTCGACGATTCGCCGAGCCTTTCGAGTTGGCAGCGAGCCGTAGAGTCTCTCCATCGAAGAGTACTCGGCCACGAGTTCGCCTGAACGTTCTCCTTTCGTGAGGGCGTTCTTCTCGCCACGCCGACGTTTGTCGAGGGCGCGGTCGGCATCGCGGCGAACGTAGGCGTTCTCGTCTGCGCTGAACGCCGCCGTCAGCCGACTGAAACTGGGTTCTGGCAACCAGACCAACGTGGCGGCTGCACGCCGGCGCACCTGCCATTTGGGATCACCGGCCAGCAACTCCACCACGTCCAGAAATTCCGGTGTGGGATTTGTCGCCGGTCGCCAGTCGAGCGGGAGGATGGCTTCGCGCTCGGGCCACCGGATCGATTCGCGATCGCCTTCCAATTGACGGAGGACTGCTGGCCAATCGGGTTCGTTTGATGAGGAATTAGCGTTTGCCATAGCGTTCCCCTCGTTTCTGGAACGCTTCGGCACCGCCCTCCAGCAGTGTTACGATTTCCTCTTTGCATTTGTCGACATTCCCATCCTTGATCAGCCGCGACTTGTAGCCATCCGAATCGAGGACGACGACTTGTTCCGCATCACCGAGCACAGGGATGTTCGGGTTGTGCGTGACCAGAATGAGTTGCCGTTGCAGCTTCACTCGCCGGAGACTCTTCACGACG
Organism: Planctomycetota bacterium; assembly: GCA_003671275.1. Classification (GTDB taxonomy): domain Bacteria; phylum Planctomycetota; class Planctomycetia; order Planctomycetales; family Planctomycetaceae; genus TH-plancto1. The sequence goes on from QWPB01000001.1 coordinate 2,510, forward strand.
TTTTCGAAGATGAACCGGTTGTCGAGGTTGTCCTCGGGCTGATCGATGATCAGCGGATTGTCGCTGTCGAGCAGCAGGATCGGCAGGATCGCGGTGCATTTCTGGCCTGTCGAGAGTGAAGAAGTATCTTTGTAACCCTCGCCATCCTTGAGTTCGATCAGGGGCTGGTCCCCCAGCTCGACCGCTTCGAGGCCAAACAGAAACTCTTGGTCGAAGAGACCGATGACCACCTTGCCCGCTTGTTCGGTGGACAACTCGGCACGATCGATCAGCGTATCGGTGTCCCGGTTGCGAACGACTTCTGCGAGTTCTGGCGGCGTGAGTGATGAGGCAATCCTCTGAGCAACGACCGACTGCTTGACGCCGCTCCCCTTGAGCTTGGACTCTAGAGTCGCTCGGTACTGGTCCGTATTGCCGTACTGCGAGATCGTCACCCGGATCGTCGGCGACAGAGCTTCGTTGATCCGCTGCGCCACTTGGCGACGTTCAGCGAATCTCCCGTCACGAACATCCGAAAGTTGTTGCAGGAGACCAGTCCGCTCGGTCCGCAGCTCTCCGATGCGACGAGTCACTTCCTCCAAGCGAAGCTGGCGGGCCAGCAGATGGTTCCGCTGCTTCTCCAAGGCTGAACGCTCTACGGCCTGGTTCTGGGCCAACTGATGCTTCTCGATCGTCGTTCGAAAGACCAATTCTTGCTGGCGATGCCGCTGCGTCAGTTGTTCCGCCTGTTGGCCAACCTCAGCATCCAGCGCCGCGAGACGATCGACTGCTTGCAAAAGCAAACGGTCGACTTCCTTGTTGCAGGTATCCCACTCCTGGCCGACGACTTTGAGTACGTCACCATTCGGCCCCTTGGCTGTCTCCGCATCAGTGATCGAACTGGAACGTCGCAACGATCCGCTTTGGATTTGGCGCAGAGACTCAGCCAGCTGACCGATCTGTTCGCGGCCGCGTTGTAACAGGCGTGACTCGCGATCCCGTAGCCCTTTTAGACGATGGGCCTCGTTGACCTCCGCTGTAACGCCCCCGGCGGGACCAGCGAACTCTTTGAGCTTCAGTTCAACCCCCGGCAGCCCCGCGAGTTCATCCTGAATGTTCCCGACTTCTTGCTCAAGCGGGATGATCTGATGAGCATTCGCCGCCAGCATCGAGACGATCTGTTTCTCGCGGGATGCGATCTGCTGGATCGCCTGAGTCGCAAAGCTGTCGATCAGATCGAGCTGAAACAGCGGCCGATCCGCGATCGACTCGACGGCGTTCTGTCCGTAGACATCGGCCCGAAACAACCCTGCCTTGAGATTGACCGTCGCCGCCACGCCATCGGCATCGACCACGATCGGTTCTTCACCGAACGAACGGGTCACCTTGTAGGGCGTCCCATCCTTTGCCCGGATGCCAACCTCGATCCGACCGCCATTGAGGTTCCGCTTGATCAGCGTCTCGACTCGCTTGCGTTCCTGCGGCGCATGATCGGAACTGGGCAGCGTGTCGAGAGCATAAGCCAGGCACTCAACGACGGTCGTCTTTCCCGTCCCGCGAGCGCCGATGATTGTGTTCAGCCCCGCACCGAATCTGACATGCAGGCCATCAAGAAACCCGCCGATGACCGACAGGTACTCGATCCGCTGGGAAACCAAAGTCCCATTCACGAGTGGCTCCAACTGTGTTCGCTTTCTCGCTTGGCGCGAGAAGCGTCTCTGAAGCAGACCCGGAGAAAGCTTTTCGGCAGGTTACGTCAGTGCAACCGATGGTTGAGCGTGATCAGAAACCCGCGAGAAATGCCTGCCGAATCGGCTTCAATGTCTGGCATGACAGAGCCAGCAGGCTGGGTTCCACCGCACAGAAGCGGCTTGGGTTACATGCACATTTGTATCACGCCTTCAAGCGTTGTCAAACGCTTAATCGAAAAATCGATTTCCGCAGATCGCCGATCCCCATTCACTCTGCGAATCGAGACAAGGTGTTGTGGACCGTCCTGCGCAACTGAGGCCGAGATTCCAGAGAGCTGATCTGCGATTGACGAGGAGCGTGTCACGACTGCCTTTTCCGCCTATCGCCATTCTACGCGGACAGTCCAAACCACCGAAGACGATTCTCGTGAGGTGACTCGTCAAGCCCGAATCCAGAATCTTGATAAGAAGTTCTTGAACGGCGGGTCACGAAGTCGTATCGTAACGCAATACTCCTCAGGGAGTGCCTTCCACGTCACCCATCACAATATCCCTGTCGCGGATTCACGATGTAACCTATGGAGTCGGGCCAGTGTCTTCGAGTGGATGGTTTAGCAGTTCGTCGTGGATATCCTCTTCGAGTAGTGGGTTTCTACCATCCAGTAGTTCTTCTGACATAGGTTCGTCAAGTAGCTCGGGATTAGGGAGTTCATCCAGTTCTGGTATTAGTTCTTCGTCAAGTTCATCGGGAGTTCCCCCTCTACCTTCGAGTAGCAGTCTTCCTCCAACGTCATCGAGTAGCAGTTCTACTCCCCCCAGCAGTTCGACTGGGGCCAGCAGTTCGTCGTCAAGTTCCGGCGGTGGTTCTTCATCGACAGGATCATCGAGTTCGAGCAGTTCTTCGGGGACCGGGTCATCCAGCAGCAGCACAACAGGCTCATCGAGCAGCTCGTCGTCTTCATCCAGCCCGTGGAGTTCATCCTCCAGCTCATCTGGCGTGTCGACGTCTTCTTCCAGCAGCAGTTCTTCAACCTCGACTACCAGCAGCTCTTCATCGAGCAGCGACGGTTCTTCCAGTAGTTCATCGTCGAGCAGTTCGTCTTCTTCGAGCAGCTCATCGGGTGGATACGGCTCCTCCAGCAGTTCGTCGTCGAGTTCTTCATCTTCCGGCGGCTACTCCTCCAGCAGCACGTCCACCTCATCGAGCACGTCGACATCCAGTTCAACGTCGACATCCAGTTCAACTTCAACAAGCAGTTCATCGAGCAGCAGCAGTTCCAGTAGCTCATCGAGTAGCAGCAGCAGTTCATCCAGTTCCAGCTCATCGTCGAGCAGCAGTTCTTCGTCAAGTTCGTCTTCCGGCCAGAAGGACACTGGTCCTTGCTCTTGCGAGAACACCAGCGCGCATCCCGTCCGGTACTTCAATGGTGAAGTTCGGATTGAGGTGACCGATGTCGCATCCAGCGGATTTGGAACACCGTGGGCGCATACGAGAACGTACAGCAATCAGCAGAAAGTTGATTTCGATCGCGGGAACGGCTGGAACTGGAATCCAGTGAACCTGCCCTATTTCGGGCAGTCCACGTTAGCTGGCGCAGCGCTGACGCTGTATAGCAACCTCTACAACCTGCGGTATTTCTATCTCAACACGACCACAAACACCTATTCACCACAGTTCGGTGACCTCTCGACCCTCGTGCATCTCGCAGGCCCGAAGCAATTCCGGCTGACGGAGTCGGACGGCACGGTTCTCCTGTTCCATGATTTGACGCACTCCAGCCGCCCCGGCGGACTCGTCAGCATGACATCTCCTGGCGGAACGGTCCTGTCCGTGACGCAGGAATCAGGAAATCGGATTGTTGAACTCCAGCGGAGCGTGACCACCGGCGGCGTCACATCTGCGGAATCATTCCTGTACGGATATATCACGACCGGAGAACTCGCTGGCCATTTCGAATCCTGCACAGCCCGCCGCCGCATTTCCGCCAGCGATCCATGGGAAAACGTGACTCGGGTCGTCTATTCCTACTACAGCAGTAGCGATCCTTCAGGCAGTTTGGCCGACCTGCAAACCGCAACGAAACAAACCTGGCAGTCCGGGGCTTGGGTCGATACAGGGACCGACTACTATCGATACCACAAGGCTGGCGATGCCAAGGGGGCCGCGCATGACCTGAAATTCGTCTGTGGTCCCGAATCGTTCGTCCGCCTCTCAGCGGCCGTCGGTGACCCGTTCACGGCGAGCGATGCCCAGGTTTCGCTGTACGCGGACTACTATTATGAGTACGACAGCAATGACCGGGTCTCGCTGGAGCGGGTGTTCTCCGGCTCGATGACGGTCACCTATTCGTATCTCCGCAATCCCCGTTACCCAGTCATCATTGGGGGCTCGTCGAGTTCCGCCATTACCAGTGCCGACTACAACGTCTGGATTTTCAAGACGACTGAAACCAACCCCGACGGCAGCCAGCGGATCACGTTCGCGAACTTCGCCGGTCAGACGATGCTGTCAGTGCTCAAAGCATCTGCCACGAGCACTGACCAGTGGTGCCGGTTCTATCGGTACGATGCGCAAGGCAGGCAGAAGTGGGTCGCCCAGCCCTCAGCTGTGACAGGTTACGACGAAGCGTATGATGATCTCCTACACTTCGTACCCTTAACCGGAAATTACGAGTTCCTCCGCGACAACGATGGCCTGATCCAGGTCACTGAGTACTATTAGACCGCTGGCAGTTCATCGAGTGCGGGTTCCAACTCCGCCCCCGATGGCTATGTGAAGTCCGAGCAGATCAAGAAAGGTCAGCTCGGAAATCCCATCACGCTCCGTTCGTGGGAATACACCAGCCACACTGCTGGTGATGCAACCGTGTTCCCGGTTTCGAAGGAAGTTCGCTATCCGGATGAAGCCAATCCGGCCCAGCAGATCGTCACGAGCTACGCCTATACGTTCCATACCAGCACGACCCAGATCGCCCAGCAAACGACCACGCTGCCCGTGATTTCGACCACCCAGAATGGCTCCGGCACGGCTAACTCCAGGAAGGAGTATTTCGATGCGATGGGCTATCGCACCTGGAGCATGGACGAACGTGGGTTTATCACGCGATATGTTTACAACACGCGAAACGGTGCGATGACCCAGCGGATCGACGATGTTGACACATCGATCGTCACCGGCGCTCCCACGGGCTGGGTGACACCCAGTGGAGGCGGACTGAATCTCGTCACCGACTTCGAGTCGGATGACCAGGGACGAATCACTCAGGAACTCGGTCCATCGCATGTCGTGGACATCAATGGGGTGGCCACGACGATCCGGCGGGCGATGTGGACTGTCTACGATGACGCCAATCACATCACGCGCAGCGGCCAAGGGTACGCCACGGGAACGGGGCCGAGCTACACCTACACGCTTATCAACCCCGTCCAGATTCGGCAGGGCGACAAGTCCGGCAAGCCGGTCGCTGAGATTCAGGCGACGCGCGCCTCAACCGCTGGCAAACTGCTGCCGACCGACTCGTTCCCGCAATCGAGTTATGTCCGCTGGACGACCTATCAATACACCGACTGCTGCCTGCTCGTGTCCCAGCGGGTCTATCGCATGATCCCCGCGTCCGGCATTGGAGTTTCCGGCACGAACTATGACGAGACGATCTATGGTTACGACGTCAACAAACGCCGGAACCGCGTCGTCACGCCAGGGGGCACGATTTCGTTCACCGTGTTCGATGTCCGCAGCTTGCCCGCCAAGGTCTACGTGGGGACGAACGATGCGGGGGCCTCGTCTTCCGATCCGACGGGGGGCGGCGCGCCCGGCAACAACATGGTGCCGGTCTCGGAGAACCAGTACGACAACAATCTGCCCGGCGGCGACAGCAACCTGACGCAGGTCAAACAGTGGGTGAATGCATCGGTGGCCCGGACCACCAGCGGCGGCTACGACTGGCGCGATCGACTGACGTCCGTAGATGGGGAGATCGATTACTTCGCTCAAGGGTTCTACGACAACCTCAACCGGCTGACCCGCGTCGACCGCCGCAACACCTCGGCGGCAGGGAATCTTGTTGCCCGTCAGGAAACCAAGTTCGACGATCTCAGTCGGGCGTATCAGACGATTCGTTACGGCGTCGATCCCAGCACCGGGACCGTGGGCAACGCGCTGACTGATAACACTTGGTTCGATCAATCGGGCAATGTCGTCAAGGCGCTGCCAGCGGGTTCGAACCTGTGGACCAAAACCACATTCGACAGCCTGAACCGCGCCGTCAAGGTCTACACCGGTTACGGTACTGATACTTCGTACAGCGACATCTTCACAGTCACGGGAGATGTGATCCTCGAGCAGTCTGAGACTCTGTTCGATGCCGCCAGCAACGCCATTCAGGGAACCCGGCGGCAGCGGTATCACAACGCGCCCACGTCGCAGACCGGGGGACTCGGTTCGCCGTCACTCACGCCCAATGCTCGTGTCTCGTATGCGGCCAACTATCCCGATCCACTGGGCCGTCCGCAGGCCAATGCCGACTACGGCACTAACGGCGGCGCGGCATTTACCCGCTCGAACACGATTCCAGCTCGGTCTGACACCGTTCTGGTGACCAGTCAGTCCTACAACGATTCGAGCAATTTGCTGCAAACCCTCGATCCCGCTGCGATGGCCACGCGGTTCGCCTATGACGCCGCCGGTCGCCGCACGCAGGTCATCGAGAACTATTTCGCTTCGCCGCCATCTTCATCCAGTTCGAGTGGTACCGGTTGCGGTCCATCAGCGGATGTGAACCGGACGACGAATCTGGCCTACTCGCCGGATGGTCTCGTCAGCACGCTTGAGGCCATCAATGCCACAACCGGCAATCAGACGACGACGTACAACTACGGCACCACGCTCTCCGATTCGGACGTCGCCGCCAGTGTGCTGCTCCGGTCGGTGATCTATCCCGATTCCGTCGGCGGCAGTGATCAGGTGCTGCTCGGCTACAACCGCCAGGCTCAGCGTACGAGCCTCGCCGATCAAAACGGCAGCATCCACCAGTACGATTACGACCTGCTGGGGCGTTTGACTCAAGACCGCGTCACCACGCTGGCAGCCAATGTCGATGGAGCGATCCGCCGCATCGAAACCGCTTACGAAGTGCGAGGTCTCGTTAGCCGAATCACGTCGAACGATTCCCCGACCGTCGGTGCGGGCAGCACGGTGAACGAGGTCAAGTTCACGCACAACAACTTCGGCCAGTCGATCAAGACTTATCAAGCCCATGCTGGCGCGGTCGACATCATGACCACCCCCAGCGTACGGATGGAGTTCGCCGACGGGGCCTTGAATACCATCCGACCAACGTCACTGATCTATCCGAACGACCGCAGGGTATCGTACGATTACGGTGGAGTCGGATCGATGAACGACCAAGCCAGCCGCATCGAAGCTCTGATCAACAACCCCATCCCAGATGGTACGCACCTCGCCGACTACAGCTACCTGGGCCTCGCCAGCGTGGCTGAGCAGACCAGTCCGCAGCCCGCGATCCAGTTCACGCTCCTGGGGAACCTCACCCCCGATGGCGATATTTACACCGCTCTCGACCGCTTCGGGCGGATGAAGCAGAGCCTCTGGAAGCAAGGCGGCACGGCGCTGTCCAATGTCCAGTACGGCTACGACCGAGCCAGCAACCGCACTTGGCGCTCGAACCCGGTCGCAACGGCCAACAGCGCCCAGTATGACTGGCTGTACGGTTACGATGGCTTGCAACGCCTGAAGACTGGCGGACGCGGCACGCTCAACGTCCCCGCCACGGATCTGACAGCACAGACATTTGCCCAGTGCTGGACACTGGACGAGACAGGCAACTGGAGCGGGTTCAAACAGTCCGACAACGGAGCCACATGGTCGCTGCAGCAGACCCGCACCGCCAACGAGGTCAACGAACTGAAGACGATCAACGCCACGGTCGGCGAGCAATGGGCTGATCCGAAGTACGACGCCAACGGCAACATGACCTCCATTCCTCGCCCGGGGCTAAACCGTCCGAGTTGGGCCAACCTGACGACAGACCAATGGTCCGCGCTCACCGTCGACGACTGGTCCCGGATGGAAGTCGCGCCGACGTTCAAAGCCACCTACGATGCTTGGAACCGATTGGTGCGTTTAGGCGAGTCCCCTGCGTCAGCGGGGGGAGAATGGACTCCAGTCCAAGAAAACCAATACGACGGTCGCGGCTATCGTATTGTCACCAAGTCCTACACAGACGGAACGCTCAGCGAGACTCGCCACGCCTACTTCACCGACCAGTGGCAGTGCATTGAAGAACGCCTAGGCACCAGCACCACGCCAGATCGACAGTTCGTCTGGGGCGTCCGATACGTCGACGACCTGATCCTCCGCGACCGCAGCATCAGCGGCGGCACACTCAATAAGCGTCTCTACTCTCTCCAAGATGCCAACTGGAACGTCACCACCGTAGTTGACGAAACCGGCACAGCCCAGGAACGCTATGAGTACGATCCGTACGGCGTGACAACCACCCTCGCCCCCGACTTCACCGTCCGCACAACCAGCAACTTCGACTGGGAAACTACCTACTGCAGCTACCGCTGGGATGCTACGAGCGGCTTGTTCGCCGTACGTAATCGGTTCTATCACCCAAGACTTGGTTCGTGGATAAATCGAGATCCGCTCGAATACATCGATGGAGCATCGCTATATGAATATGCCACAAGCAATCCACTTGCGTTTTTCGATCCATACGGAACATTTGCATGGGCATTACCGGCACCCTGGTTGCTACCAGCACTGTCCTTCCCACCGCTAGGCGCAGTGGTTGCTGTCGTTGCAGTCGTGGTTGCCGTTGCGTATATAGCAACGCATCCTCCGACCTTACCGCGCCCGAAACCAATACGAATCCCCAAATCGCCCAAGACGGGAACGGAGACGGTTCCTAAGGAAGGTCCAAAGCCTGACCCAGGATCAAAACCCCAGCCTACGGGGTGGGATCCGCCACCGATCCCCTGCTGCAAGAAGGAAAAGTGGAAGTGTACTTGCAAGGCGCGAAACTGGAACGTCGGAACTCCTTGTTACGGACTGGTCTTTGAAGGATTCGGCGCTTCACAGCCCGAGGCTTACACTGCATCGTTTGAGAGTTGCGTCGCGGACGGGTGCCATGCACCTGGGCGAGGAGGAGACTGTGGCCATATAACATGCACGGTGCTTCCATGAGTGTCCACGAAAACGACTACTCGCCATATTCTTGGCAGTGTCTCGCTGTGGGGGATGTCGTGGAAATCACCAAGTGGCCCGGTGACTTACATCGTGAACTCCTTCATCAAGATACCATTGATATTTACGATCTTGCGATTTCTCGGCGACTTACACTGAGAGTGCATCACATAGATCGTTGGGGCATCCCTTACGGAGAACTAGTTCTCTTGACTGATGATAGCAATGATCATCACTTCCTAGGATTAAACCATGATTGTATTACATTGGTTTCAAAAGGAGGTTCATAATGGCACAGTCTTCGTCGTCCGCTGGGAATGTCAATGGCTACGTGCAGAGCGCTCCAGCGACCAGTCTCACCACTCATACTTTCTCCCAGTGCTGGACGCTGGATGAGACCGGCAACTGGAGCGGGTTCAAGCAATCGAACGACGGAGCGACATGGTCGCTTGAGCAGACCCGGTCCGCCAACACCGTCAATGAACTGACAACGATCAACGCTTCGGTCGGCGAGCAGTGGGCCGATCCGAAGTACGACGCCAATGGCAACATGAGCTCGATCCCTCGGCCTGGATTAAACAGACCGAGTTGGGCCAACCTCACGACCGACCAATGGTCTGATCTAACAGCCGATCAATGGGCAGAAATGGAAGTCGCGCCGACGTTCCGCGCGACCTACGATGCCTGGAACCGTCTCGTGAAACTCACCGACGGCGGCAGTGGTGAGACGGTCCAGGAGAACCAGTACGACGGGCGCGGATACCGCAGCGTCACCAAGACATATACCAACGGAACCCTTGACGAAACCCGTCACGCCTACTCCACCGACCAGTGGCAGTGCATCGAGGAACGCTTGGGCACGAGTACAACCCCAGATCGCCAATTCATCTGGGGTGTGCGGTACATCGACGACCTCATCCTCCGAGACCGCAGCGTCA
>QWPB01000094.1 GCA_003671275.1 Planctomycetota bacterium
ATCGCCCCCACCTGGGTGGGCACCCCGCCCCCTTCTCCGCCGGATGAAGGTGGTGGTGGTGGGGGTGGTGGTGGTGGTGGTGGCGGTGGCGGTGGCGGTGGTGGTGGTGGTGGTGGTGGTGAAGAACCGCCTCCACCACCATCGCCCCCCTTGGGGCGGTACGTTCCCGACCCCGCGGGTGTCCAGACGACCATCCCCCAAAAAATCGCCCGGCGTGTGCCATCACGTCAGCCCCGAGCGGCCCTCGGTTCATTTACGGCATTGGGTTCGTACTCCCCGTACACGACAACCGGAACAATGCCGGGGGTTCCACGGCGAGGATCGATGGATGAGGTATTCACTCCCCAGGACTACGATGGCGACAATTTCTGGGGATACAACAATCCGAACACCTTTACCTTTCCCAATCCAGACTGGACCGATATGGGGAACTCGATGGACAAGATCGGGTATCGGACATACACCCAGTTCCTTCTGGATTTCGGAAACGAGCGCAGCCCAGACGTACAACACTGGGAGGGAAATGCACGCCCTGAAATCGGGACCAAGACACAACTCTCCACCCGCAGTCCCTATTGTGCGTACCACAGTGAGGTCACAGCCGGGGGGACGTTCAACTTCCCGCCTCGTGAGCAACCGATGCACGCCTGTCGCCGGGCATTGATCTCGGCCCTGAACGTGGTTCGGGATCGAAATTCGGGACTGGCATCGGGGACGGGTGATCGGGTGGCCATCGTGACATTCGATGGCCTGGATGCCGAACACCAGCCCGCCATCGTGCAATCCTTAACCGGCGATTACAGCACCGCCATGCAGGCCTGTACCCGCTTACAAGCGGTATCCGACATCGGGGCCACCACCGCCATCGAAGCCGGATTGCTCCTGGCCAAAAGCCATCTGAAACTTCCGGCAGAAGGCGGACAAGGTCGCAGCTACGCCAAAAAAGTGGTCATCCTGCTGACTGATGGCGTTCCTAACGCCTGGCAAACGCCGAATGCGGACATCGAAAGTTTCATCGGACAGAACCCCAGTAGTGAGTATTACGCCAGCGGTTATTACTGGCTGAACTCGGCACTGATGCAGGCGACAAAATTCGAGTCCACCAACGTCGCTCTCTACTCTGTCGGAATCGGTTTGGGGACCGACTACAACTTTATGGACCGCATGGCCCGGATGGCGGGTACGGCCAAATCTGGACAAAGCCCCCGGGGGTCTGGAAATCCTGCCGAGTATGAACAGCGGCTGACAGACATCTTCCTGGAGATCGTGAAAAACCCCGGCGGGAAACTCGTCGAGTAACCCGCCGGGGCTGTGTCTCTCGTATTCCCATTACGTGGTGATTACGGCGTGTTCGTCACGGCACCCGTGTTGATCAGCTGAGGCCCGAACGTGACCCCCGTGATATCGTTGGTGAACGTGACCGGCGTGTTCCAGCCCCCATTGAAGGTGTCCAGCGTCGAAACCGGGAATCCTCCGATGGTCGAGTTGTTGAGATCGTTGGTCTGCACGTCGAACCGCGTAATGATATCCCGGTTGGCACTGCCCTTGACCGCGTCCGCTGGCTGAATCACCCCGCCCGTGACGGTTGGATTCAACTGACTGGTTGTGTTCGGCTGGACATTGTCGCCAAACGACAGGAACAGGAACGCCATCGGATCGAGCCGGACAAAGTCGATCAGGTTTTCACCCTGGTTGACACTGTCCAGTGGCGGGTTGACGGCCGTGTTGGTGATCGTCCGGGTCAGGAAGCCGCTGTCCGAGTTTCCGGTCATCGTATTGCCACGGACGACCGTGCGGTTGCCAAGTGTTCCCAGCCGTGTCCCCGCCCCGATGGCCAAGTCCACCCCATCCTGACCGTTGAAGCGAATCAGGTTGTCGGTCAGGGTCAGCCGCGACGTGATGTCGACGAAGTTCGGGTCGGCCCAGAACGTCCCCGGCAGGCCCGGATGGTTCGGCGAGGTCGTTTCGTTCTGACCGCTGGCGTTGTCGTCGCGATCCGGGAAGAGTGCCAACCGCGAGGTGGTCATGTCTTCGGCCAGCAGCACCATCCGGAAGCCATCGCCACCGTTGTTCTGAATCGTGTTGTTGTCGAAGTTGAAGATCGCCCCATCATCGTGGACCTCGATATCCACCCCGTCACCCACGTTCGTCGAGAACTGCGTCTGACCAATGATGCTGTCGGTGACGTTGACGTTCAACTGCGTGAAGAACGGGTCGGTCGCATGGTTGTAGAAGATGTGCATGCCATCGTCACCGAAGTCCACAAACGTGCTGTTGTCGACGGCGATGCTGGCCGTGCCCGCAGTGACCTGGTTGTCGGCGTTAAACGACAATCCATGCCGACTCGGCGTACCGTTCAGCCGATTGCCCGTGGCCAGGGTGTTGTCCACGTTCAGCTGGATATCTCCGGAACCGGTCTGTGCCACGCGGATCGCATCGTTGCCGTTCTGGAAGATGATGACATCCGGAGCATCTGGGAAGACATCCGCACCCGGCCCAGCTCCCGAAGAAGCCGGATCGCCGATGTTCACATCGATGAGGGCACCGCCGAAGGCACCGCCGCTTGTATCGACAATGGAGACCCCGTTGGCTCCGTTGTTTCCGATCAGAGCCTGCTGCGTCAGCCCCATGATATCCACATCAAGCTGGCTCACATCGTTGGCCGTGAGGACAACTCCGTCGAGCGTATGGCCGGTGATTTCATTGCCATCGAACACCGAGTTGACTCCGCCCGGCTGTCCGAAGCGGGAAGCATCGCGGGTCGTGACAGCCACCCCGTTGTCCTGAGTGCCCAGCCCTTCGATGACGTTGGAAATCAGGTTGACGCTGGTTTCCGAATCATCGTTCGTCTCGACGTTCACGCCGTTGCCAAACGTGGTGCCGTTGCCACTGATCGTATTCTGGCCGACGGTGATGTTGGTCGAGACCCCGGCGGGAGTGAAACCGCCTCCGGTGAGCACGTTGATTCCGTGTTCGCTGTTGCCGGTAATCGTGTTGCCGAAGTCTGGATCGAGCCCCACACCGCCGGTTGTTCCGATGATCGAGCGGATGATGGCATCGCCTTCCCGCTGGATCTGGATGCCGTCGCCCTGATTACCGCTGATCGTGTTACCCGTGACCAGCAGACCCGGCAGCAGGGGGTTACCCGTGGCATGAATTTGCGATGCGGCGTTGGCCAGCACGCGAATTCCGTCATCGGCGTTGCCCGTGATCGTGTTGTCAATCACCTGGGCGTTGTACAGCCGGGCGGTATCGGTCGTTCGGAAGACGATGCCGTCACCGGCGAAGTCCACGTTCGGACCGTCCACGGCATTCGTGATGGCGTTGTTCTGGATCAGGACATCTGCCGTCGACGATCCGGCCAGATCAACCGAAATGTTGGCGTCCGAGTTGCCCGTGATCGTATTACTGTTGAGGGGGTCGGTGTCTCCAATATCGATATTCAGATCACCCGTTCGCAGTCCCAGAACCTGAACCCCGAATTCCTGGGTGTTTCCCGCCGCACCGGAGATCGTGTTCCGCAGCAGGAGAGCCTGCGCCCCGCCGCCCGGCAATGCCCCGGTGTTGTCGGCCAGAATCATCACGCCCGCAGCGGTGTTACCACTGATCGTGTTGTCACTGATGTCGCGGCTGTTGGCCGGATCATTGAAGTCAGCCAGACTGCCCGGCTCGACAGCGGAGATGGCGATGCCGTTCAGACCGTTATCCGAAACGATATTGTTGCGAATCGATCCCTGCACCGTGGCTCCATTCAAAGCCAGCAGGTCGATGCCATTCAACGTGTTGCCGGTGATCGTATTGACCAGCGTGGCATCAACGGGCAGTGTGGCATCGAACGGCAGCGTCGGAGTCCCGATGTTGATGTCGATCAGCGAACCCGCTCCGTCAGCGGTGCCACTGATTCCATCCTCAGAGTTGCCGGTGATCGTGTTCTGGACCAGCAGATCGGCGTTGATGACGCCCGCCACCTGGGCCATGAAGTCGACGCCGCTGGCTCCGTTGTTGGAGAAGGTGTTCTCGGTCAGATCGCTGATGTCGATCGTCGAACCGGCTCCGGTGGCCGAGAACAGCAGGCCATCATCCGTGTTGTTCGAGAAGGTATTCAGAGTGAAGGCCGGGTCACCCGCGACATCCGGGGCGAAGGTCATCGTGCTACCCGTGTCGGCAACAAAGGCTGCACCACGACCGGCTCCCCCGGTGATGGTGTTGTTGGTCACGAGGTTGAAGTTGAACGCGCCTCCCGCTTCCGCGAGAAAGCCCATACCGGCTCCCAGTTCCGGGAAGATGGCATTCACCGGATCGGTGCTGTCGGTAATCGTGTTTCCCGACACGGTCAGGTCAAACACAGTTCCCGCACCGGTCGACCGGGCCAGGATACCCTGGCCGGTTTGATCGATGACGTTGTCCAGGAATCCGAAGCCCGCCGCGTTGCCCGCGATGGTTCCGCCCGTGGCCTGCACATCGATGCCGAAGCCGGTCACCGAGTTGATCGTGTTATCCGACACGACCAGGTTGAGCGCCTCGGCTCCCGCCCCGGCGACATGCGTAATCACAATGCCGTTGTTGACGCCCGCAGGCACACCCAGCGTGCCATCAATCGTATTACTGGACACCACGCCGCTGTTTTCACCCGCCGACCGAGTAGGCGGAATCGTTGAGCTGACGCCCAGCACCGGGCTGGTATCGCTGATGATGTTGATCGCATCTTGCGCATTCTGGATCGTGTTGTTGGTCACGACGAATCCGTCGACCGAACCCACACTTTCGATCCCGTTGGCGGTGCCGCCCGCATCGATGGTGAACCCCGTCACTTCGGTGATGTCCCCATTGATCGAAACGACGGGAGTCCCCGCAGCTCCGCTGTTAGTCAGCAAGGGGTTCGCCCCCGTGGCCTGGGCGATGGCTCCTCCAAATCCCGGCAGTGTGAAGATGGTATTGCCATCTCCCCGATCGACCGACTGGAACTCATGGTCGGAACCATCGGCCAGTGTGCCGGTCCCCAGCAACCGCTGGCAGTTCAACAACTCGATGCCTGTGTTCAGGTCGGTATCATCGGTCGAGTCCAGGTTACGACCGACATAGATGATGTCAAAGTCGGCTCGACCAGCATCCGCCATGTAGTCCGCAACGCTGCCAAATGGATCGAGGATCGATCCCGCAGCGGCCCCGTTGGCCACCGATGGGTCGATGTGGGCCACCTGAATCGGCGTGCTGTCCTTGGGATCGAGGAACAGGCGAGTCTCATTCAGACGATTGACCGCGGTCGAGACGCGGTAGGGACGCCGTACCGACGAGATCAGCTTGTTCCGCACCGATTCCGGCTGGAACCACCGGCTGGGCATTCCATCCGGCAGGGTCATTTCGAGGTTGACGCTGGTATTGGTGCCGTACACCCGGTCGTAGGAGACGACGGTATTGATCCAGAGGTCTTCGGTCACCTGCAGCTCAAACCGACCCCCGACGCCCATCGCGTCCTGGGCTCCGTCGGACTGGGACACCAGACCGTAACCCATGATCGCCCATTCAGCTCCATAGTTCGCCAGTCCAGGGACCGGCGACGCAAATTCGAGCTGGTAGTTCTGGTAGCTGGTTTCCCGCAGGAAACTGTACTGGTAGGCGATGTTGTTGTTCTGGAAGAACGCACTGCCGAAGGTCTGCCCGGCGGTCAGATCGTGAGAATCATTTCCCGGGATACTGGCATTGAAACGGGTGCTGAAGAACCGCCCGAGGCTTTCGAGGCTCACCCCCCATTGGTTGTAAGCCCGGTTATGCCCATCGTCGTAATCCCACCAGCTGGACACACCGAACACTCGGTCCAGGGTCTCGTCGTAGAAGCGATACCCCAGCCCGAGGTTCACTCCGCTCTGTCCCTGGTCTGTGATATTCACCCGGGGATTGAAGAACAGGATGTTCCGCGATCCATCGGTCGTGAGCGGAACGAACGCGTTCAGGTTCGTATAGCCACCGTTGTAGCCATAATTGTCGATGTTGTTGCGTCCCAGGCGATACTGGACATCGCTGAGCCGCTGGCTGGTCGCAAAGCCCACCCCGCCATTGTCCGCATAGTTGCCGCCGCCTTCGAGCGGATTCTCGAAGATCACTTCCGGATCGGCGGGAGCATATTGGCTCTGCCGGACGCCGGACGCACTGGCAGACCGGTCCGAAGTGCGAACGGCCCCTTCGTCTGCCGACGGAGACTGGCCACGCATCGTCACTACGCCCGCTGCATCGGGGCGTTGAGCCAAGGCCGTGCTGGTGACAAGAGTCGCCGCTACAGTTCCCAGCCAGCGCTTCCAGGTCTTCTTCATCGATGGCTCCAGCTTCCTGCTGTGTCTGTCGAGTCGCCATGCGGGGGGCTTGGCGGTTCGTTTTGAGAGTCCAGATTCACCGCTCGGTGACGATCTGAGACCTTCGTGACCGTTTCCAACACTGTCGGTGTCGCACCGAACAGTGCCGATTCGGCAGACCGATCTCGATGAATCGATTCTGCCGCTAGGGACGGTTATTCTGACTTTTCGGTTTGCGGGGAATCGAAAGTTGAACGGAAATGCCGTCTGGCGAAACTTTGACGGTCGTGACAGTCATTCCACCCGCTCCCCGGGGGTCCGGATTACCCACAAAGTACCAATTAGTAAAGATTTGCGGCTCTACTCCGCCTTCTGACTCAGAATTCAGCAGGAATTGCAGGAATAAAGTTCAACCATTTTCTATCATCTCTGGCGGAAAGACCACAGCTGAGAAGAGGCGTGACTCATCGAGCTGGGAAAGATTGGTCTCGAACCTCCCCCTGCCACTCCGGCGGGATCAGAAGGACTGACAAATGAAGAAGTACATGGGACTGCTGGCATTGGCACTGTTCGTTGGTTGTGAGAAGCCCGCTCCG
This sequence comes from Planctomycetota bacterium, assembly GCA_003671275.1. Classification (GTDB taxonomy): domain Bacteria; phylum Planctomycetota; class Planctomycetia; order Planctomycetales; family Planctomycetaceae; genus TH-plancto1. The sequence goes on from QWPB01000094.1 coordinate 6,884, forward strand.
GCTCCCGCACCAGCACCGGCTCCCGCTGCGGCTGATCACGCAGCTCACCACGCTGCACACGCTGCTCCGGAAGCTGGCAGCGGAACGGCTGCTCCGGCTACCGAAGCAGCCCCTGCCACCGAAGCGGCTCCGGCTACCGAAGCAGCTCCCGCAACCGAAGCGGCTCCCGCTGCTCCGGCCACCGAAGCGGCTCCTGCAACCGAGGCCGCACCCGCTGCTCCGGCCAATCCGTAATCGGCTCCAGTCAGTTTGACTGGCCAAGACTCAACTCCTTGTCGCAACAACGCTTGTGTTGTTACGACAAGGTTTTTTTTATGGATTATTACCCAAGCCCCGCCAGCTTCGTGGCCTGCCGAACCCGCCCCACCCCGAGCATATAGGCAGCGGCCCGCAATGAGACACTCTTCTCCTGAGAAATCTCCCAGACATCCCGGAACGCCCGGCTCAGCTTCTTCTCCAGCTTATCCCGAACATCCGCCAGCTCCCATTTGAAATGCTGGCGGTTCTGGACCCATTCGAAATAACTGACGGTCACGCCCCCGGCGTTTGCCAGAATGTCCGGGACTACCAGGATCTTCCGTTCGTTGAAAATCGCATCGGCCCCGGGATTCGTGGGACCGTTGGCCGCTTCAACCACAATTCCGGCTCGGACTTGCCCGGCATTTTCCTGGGTCAGCACACCTCCCAAAGCTGCCGGAATCAAAACATCACAGTCGAGAGCCAGTAACTCGGCGTTCGAAATCGCCCGACTCCCCGCAAACCCTGCAATCTTCCCCGTTGCCGATTGGTGAGCCTGCACTCCGGGAATATCCAGCCCTTGTGGATGAGTAATTCCCCCGGCCACATCGGAGACGGCCACAATGCGAGCCCCCATTTCATGCAGTATCCGGGCAGCATACGATCCCACGTTGCCGAAACCCTGAATCGCAACCGTGGTGCCACCCATTTTTCGTCCGAGCTGGGCCAGAGTGCAGCCCAAAATGATCGCCACGCCGCGACCGGTGGCCTCTTCACGCCCTTCGATGCCGTGCAGTTCGACCGGTTTGCCGGTGACACAACCGGGACTGAAGCCGTGGTACTTTTCGTACTGATTCTGAATCCAGGACATCACCTGGGCGTTTGTCCCCATGTCGGGAGCCGGAATATCGCTGTCAGGACCGATGAGATCGTGGATCTCGTCCACGAACTTTCGCGTCATCCGCTCCAATTCACCCGCGCTGAGCGACTTGGGATCGACCGCAATCCCCCCCTTCGCTCCGCCGTATGGCAAATCCACAACAGCCGTCTTCCAAGTCATCAGGGAGGCCAGTTCAAGTACCTCCTGCGAGTTGACTTCGGGGTGAAACCGAAGCCCGCCCTTCATCGGCCCGCGAGCCCGGTCGTGCTGAATCCGGTACCCGACAAAGGTCGCCGTCTGACCATCATCCATCCGGAAGGACACCTGCACCCGCACCTCGCGATGGGGAGTCAGCAGCAGCTTCTTCTCACTGGCAGTCAGCCCCAGTCGCTCGGCAGCCTGCTCAAAGTACCGTTGGGCGGAATCGCTCATGAGTCATCCTTAATCCGTGAAGAGAGCCGCGTTGGTGGTCACTGGCATCATTCCGCAAATCCCCCGTTGACTGCAACCCCGCAAGCGGCGTTGCAGCGATCAGCACACCCACCATGAACGGTAAGCAGCGATTCACCACGGAGCGGCTGGGAAGTACAAGGCCCGTAAAAAACCGACAGGAATGCCTGCTCCCACTGGGCAATGACGCGACACGACAGCGAGCGGCTGACGCCCAATGGCACTTAATCTCCAGCCCCTGTCGCCTCTTGTTGCTTCACACTCCAGACACTCACCGCAGCGTCCGGGTGCCCCTGACCCAAGCAACGCCTGGGCACCCCAGCAGAATTCATTTTTTCAAAAAAAGTAGAATTTCATCTTGAATTCACTGTGTCAGGCATTTAATAATCAAAAAACATTTGCCGTTCTCGATGCGTGTTCTGGGTTTCCCTTCCTTAATCATGGAGCCATCATGAAGCGTACAGAGGTTTTGTCTCCCCCCAAATGCAGCCGGGGATTCACGCTGATCGAACTACTGGTAGTCATCGCAATCATTGCGGTGTTGATTGCCTTACTGCTGCCCGCCGTCCAGCAAGCCCGAGAAGCAGCGCGTCGTGCCCAGTGCAAGAGCGGACTCAAGCAGATCGCCCTGGCGACTCACAACTTTCACGATACCTTCAATCAGTTCCCCCCCGAATCGTCGCAGATGGACTGTAATTGCTCGGCAAGTTCCACCAACGCTTTTCAGAATCCGCAACTATCCACGTTCGTGTTTATCCTGCCATACATGGACCAGGCCCCAGCCTTCAACAAAATTGATATCTGGAAAGGTGCGACCGCCAAACGAATGGGCACAGCCGGGACAACCAATTACTGCTACGGGTGGGACACCAACATCGCTACGCCCGCTCTGCACTGGTCCGACACGACACCCACGTGGGACGTGGCGTTGACCAAACAACCCCTGTTGCAGTGTCCGTCCGACACATTTACCGGGACTCAGAATTTTTCGGAGTTCTTCGTGCTGCACGGGTATTGCACGGACTCCGCAACGGAAGGGGGACGCTGTACCCCGACGGGGGGTGGCGGAACGATTGGCGGTGTCACGACAATTAAGGACTATGGGCTGGGCCGGACCAGTTATCTTCCCGTCGGTGGGGGAGTCGGACGCCTGGACAACCTGTGGCGAAAATGGAGTGGCGTGTTTGGCGGCTGGACCAACGTCAAAATGCGTGATATCACGGATGGAACCAGCATGACGTTGCTGTTCGGAGAGGCAACGGGGGGCAACGACTACAACTATCTCTGGATTTCCACAGGTGCCATGCCCACCGCCTGGAACTTTGGAAAGAACTGGTATCAATTCAATAGCGGCCACGTAGGTGGAGTCCACTTCGCGTTGGGCGATGGCAGCGTGCGATTCATCTCTGAGAATATCGACACGCTTATGTATCGGCGGCTGTCCGCAGCTGCGGATGGAGAAGTCATCGGCGAATTCTAGTTTCGTGTTGCTGTCGCAATACGAGATGCTTTGATTCGATGAACCACTTAACAGGAGATTTCTGAATGCTTCGCATTGTGTTGATGAGGTTCTGTCTGGTGGTGTGCTTCGCGGGATTAGTCCTGCTGGGACAAGGGTGTTCGGGGGGCAGCGGCAACGACACGAGTGTGCCCACGGCCCCTAGACCCACGGGCGGCCTTTCCGAGCAAAATGCCGGTGGTCCGGCTGGACCGGCAGCCTCTCCGAGTTCCGGAACTCCACCCGCCGCTCCCCCCGTAGAGCCGTAGTGAATTTCCGTTGTTGTGGATGTCCCGTGGGGTGGCGGTGTAACCCAAAAGCCACTTTGAGCGTCTGGGTTGTGCAACAACAAGAAGCTACGGAGAAGACGCGGGGTGGCCCCGGTTGGCTGGCTTTGCAGCCTACCGGTGTGCCAACGGCACAAGAGTGATTTCAAGGTAAATTCCTCACTGAAACAGCCTCTTTCGGCTCCGCCGCCCCGGTAGCCCAAAGCGGCAACCGGGGCCACCCCGCGTGACTCGCAGAGGCAACCGACTTGTGCCCTGCCCTCTTGTTGCCCGGCAACCCAGACGCTCAAAGCAGCGTCCGGGCCACCCAATCCAAGGAACGTCTGGGGCACCCCGGCAGCTTAAACTGATCGATTTGGAAGTTCGCTGGGATGGCACAGAACCGGAAGAGTGGATTGCGGAGATTGTTAGCGCGATTCCTGCTTCCCTTAGCAGTCTATCGATAAAAGGCTTCATGCTCAAAAATAGAGATGTAAGCGATTTGGTTTCCGGCCTAAATGCACGTGGTGATATCCATCTGTCCGAGTGCACATTTGAAACGTTTTCTCAGAGCGTATTCGAATATTGGGCCATGAACCGTCCGAAGTCTGTACGCACTTTCCGTGATCGAGCATTTTGGATTAACGGAGAAGAACACCTACTCTCTCTGCTCGCCTCGCCCTCGGTTGCCAATATTTCTTGTCTGGAACTCGAGCGGTCTCGAGATTTCTTGATAAAGACACTGTTGAGGTTGTCCAGAGCGAATCTCTCTGGGCTGAAGAAATTGACGATCAGAACCTGGGGCGACGTTGAAGTTGCACGCGAGCTGGCGGGATCGTCTTGGTGGAAGAGCCTGGACGATTTGACACTGTTGGGCGCTACCAACGGAGAGGTTACCGGTCTCTTGGTCGACGGGTGTGCATCGGCTGTCCAGAAGCTGTCTATGATTGGACTTCCGCGAAGCCACATCGCCGGGGATCCTCCGTACCATGCCGAGCGGCCTCGGATTTCTGCCAGCCAGTTTCCCCATCTGCAAACCCTGAAGTTGGAGAATTTCATCCTTGATCAAGGGCTGTTGGCTCAGTTTGAAGACTGTTCATTGAAGGAGGTCTCCTTCGAAGGGTCGGAAATCGACTCCCTTCTGAGTCTTCACGAGTTCCTGGCCGCGCCGCGCCGGGCAGGCTTAAAGTGTCTCAACCTGAGTAGTCTGAAGTATCCTCTCGTCGAGAGGGAGACCCCAATACTAGGAGGGGCATGCATCGCGTCACTGGAAACGCTGAACTGCCAGTTCGCAGGTTGGGGGTTGAGTGATCTTCACCATTTGGCCCGAACCGCGCCAGCCGGAATGCGGCAACTATCACTTTCTGTTTCGTGGAATGATGACGTTGAAGCGGAAGATGTTTTTTCGGAGTTCTTCGCTTCCCACTTGTTCTCTGGTCTGCGTTCCCTGTCGATCAATTCGTTGAATTCTGTCGAACTGCTGGTACGAGCTCTTGAAGGGATGGGGCAATCTGAGTTTTCCCTGAGACACCTTCAGATTTGGGCAAAGAGCATCACATGGCAACAGTTCCTTCGGCTATCCCAGACCCGAGCTGCCAGCCAGTTGGTCGATCTGAAGCTTCGGGCGTCGTATTGGACCGAGGTGTCTGAATCGACACCCACACCGAAGGTCGACTTCGACAAAGCTTGGCCACGACTGGCAGTTCTCGAATTCGATTACATTTCGGGGTTGGGATTAGACGAGATGAAACAGTTATCCCAATCAAGGTTGGCATCGCACTTGCTGCGAGCACCATTTCACAACAATGAAGAGATGGCCTTGTGGCGAACATCCCCCCATGCGAACGGCTTACTGAGAGGAGTGCTGGAGTCCTACCAGAGAAAAAACGATGCCCCAGAGGAATTTTGAGATTAGCAGCTCGTATAGGCAGATTGATGATGCTTGAATGTCGTGGCTGGGACGCTTGTCACCTCACGCCGCGGCAAGATCGCGATCGAGTCCGTTCAACCGGGCGACCGGGTTGTCACCTACCTTGACGGGGATTCTCGGCAGTCGAGCGAGCCCG
>QWPB01000104.1 GCA_003671275.1 Planctomycetota bacterium
GACTGCGCAGGCGGGGTATTCATGGGTGTCGTGATTGCCTTTTTCTCGACGATCGTGGCCACTGTGTCGGCGAAATTCGAGAACATTCTGCGGAATGCAGTGTCTCAGAAATCGGAGAACGCCCCGACAGGAGAGGGCTCTAATTAATCCTGATGGGGATTATCTCAACATCGCCCGGACGAAAATGCTCGGGCGTAATTGAGTCAGGATTCAATGTCGTCTCATATCATCAGTTTCGGTCGCCCGCGTTGGGTACCACTGGCGATGGCTTTGACTCGCCAGTGCGAATTCCAGATCAACGTCTTCTCAACACTGGCGGCCCCAGGCGACCGCCAGTGGCACCCAAAATCACTCCTCATTTGGCAGTGTTTCATTCGTTGACAGTGCCACCCCGCCGAGGTTCAGTCGATCAAAGACAGATCGTCGAACAGGTCGTCGTCGATGGCATCATCGTCGGAGTCGTCACCCTCTCCTCCGTCGACGAGATCATCGTCGAGGTCGTCGTTCCCATCATCTCCCAGGAGGTCATCGGACCCTTGGCCTCCCGTCAGGTCGTCGTCGCCTTCGCCCCCATGGAGCGAATCGTCCCCATCATCTCCATCAAGGTCATCATTGCCATCGTCGCCAGACAGAATATCGTCACCGGAACCACCATCGAGCGAGTCATCATCCAATCCCCCACTGAGATCGTCGTCTCCGCTTCCGCCATCGACTTGGTCGTTTCCGTCGTCACCAGACAGATCGTCGTTGCCGTTCCCGCCCTTCACCGAGTCATTGCCATCATCGCCCGAAGCGACATCATCTCCATCGTCACACGACAGGCTGTCATCCCCGATTCCTCCTTGGAGGTCATCGTTGCCAGAGCCGCCGACGATCGAATCATTCCCGTCGTCGCCAGACAGTTCATCGCTGCCAATTCCTCCCTTGAGGCGATCGTTGCCGTCATCGCCATCGACGATATCGTCCCCATCGTCGCCTGACAAGGAGTCATCCCCCATCCCTCCTGCGATGTCATCGTTTCCGGCTCCGCCAAGGGCCGTATCGTTGCCGTCATCGCCATCGATATCGTCATTGCCATTGAGTCCATTCAGCTTGTCATTGCCGCTTCCTCCCTGGATAACATCGTCACCGTCATCGCCTGAGATTGTGTCGTTTCCGTCATCGCCGTGGATGTCATCATTTCCGAGTCCGCCACGAATCGAGTCGTCACCCACCCCGCCCGAGATGTCATCATCGAACTGGCTGCCGATGATACTGTCCTTCCCCTCGTTGCCACGAATGGTCACCGAAGTCAGTGCTGTGAATGCGGACTTAGTGACAGCACTCAGATTGATCGAGTTGGTTCCCGTACCACCATTGACCTCAATGGCGGCTACATCGCGAGCGAGCAGCGGAACGCTTCCGTTCTGCACCACAGCCTTGTTGAAGACGACTTGTCCCAGGGCGTTGACGGTCGGCTTGATCGCCTCGACCCCGGTTGCGGAGAGCGTGAGTGTACGCGTTGACGAATCAAACGACGCCGAGGCGGACAGCAGCCTCCGCGATTCACACGGAACAGGCCGTCGATCAATGGTTGAGCCCTTGCGCCGCCGAGGCTTGTTCGTCTTGAACAGATTCTTGAACCAGTGGAATCGGAGCATGACTGAGCCTTTCAGACGTGGAAGTGGTAAGACAAACCGACCCAATGCATTGGGAAAATGATTCCTGAATTCATTGCCCCCGATCGACGATGTTTCGGGAAGCCTACTTCGTCGCGTGCAGACGTCGCAAGCCCCTTCGCCGACATGGGCGTGGTCAACGCGGTGACACAGTCGTCCTGCTGAGTCTGCAGTAGAAGAGGCCAATTCGACTGATCGAACCAACACGACTGGCACACGGTTTTCTGAACGCTGGCCGATTGTGCCGATTATTCCAAGTAGGACATGGTCAAGTTCGCCGTGTGGCGTAGGTTCCTCCAGTGGCGATGTGGCATCGTCACGTGAAAATGGTGCCATGGCGACGGCTCTGCGTCGCCATGTCTTCACAACGGGATGGTTGGGGCGAGTGCCCTATCGCCGACTTTCGTGACGCACGCACTCTCGTCACTTCTGTTGGGGCTCGGGAACCCCGCACGCTTCGGTGCCGCATTCGGATCGCCCCATCGTGCCCTGTCCCCAAAGACAAAAAGGGCACCCGATTACTCGGCTGCCCTTTGTTGTTTTCAGCGGTGTCGTAGCGTTCTAGAACTCGCCGACAACTTCGCCACCGTTCTTCGTTCCCAATGCTCCCCACACACCGTAGGGGCTGCGACCGTTGACCGTGTTGACCACTGCACCGAGATTACCGGTGTCAATGCTGTCGCTGATGAACCGGACAGCTCCGTCAGTCAACAGGGCATGAACACCACCGGTGTGGTAGCTGCTGGGGGACAAGACGGCATGCGCGGCGTCGGCATTCCCGTTACCGTCATCCGTACAGGAAGGAGCATTCGGTCCCAGACAGGTGGTAAACGAAGTGATTTCCGGCTGACCATCCTGCCAGAGGGCACTGAATTTTCCCTTGACGGCGGACCAGGTGGTGTACCGGGTGCCCTGCTTGATGGCGTTGGCTGCTGCCAGACATGCCCCAGGTCCACCCGCTCCGATACCCACATTTGTCAATGTGGACTCACGAATGTCCGGGGAAGCCTTGCCGTTGATTCCGAAGTTGGCTGCACACCGCTCGCTGAAGGCGACCGTGTTGCTGGTCCCGTCGACGCAGTCCCGCACGCCGAAGCATCGATCGCGACAGAACAGACCGCTATTGTCAGCGGCGTCGCGATTGTTCAGCGGAACTGATCCGGGGCGGTCGTACATGTACGAATCGCCACGACTGAACGCGTAGTTGCTAATGCCGCGCGGGGTGTTGAAACCCGGATCGCTTGGGCAGCGCAGGCCAGGGATCGGCATATTCCAGACCGTCCAGCCGCTCCAGGGGGCAGCGCCACCAGGAGGCACAGGATTCCCGCCCACACCGGTTCCCGTGGCATCGCCCGACTCGATCCGATTGAACTGAGGGGCACCATCCATGTAAGGCAGCAACGAGACCATCCCGGAACGACGGTTGTAATTGCCGTCGTTACGAGCTGCGTTTCCGTAGCCGTTCGTGCCGCCCTTGCCGTACACGAACATGTTGAAGACATCGTGGTAGTTGTGCAGTGCCAATCCAATCTGCTTCAGATTGTTCTTGCACGTCGACCGACGAGCGGCCTCACGAGCCTGCTGCACTGCGGGCAGCAGAAGGGCGATCAAGACAGCGATGATCGCAATGACCACCAGCAACTCGATCAATGTAAATCCTCGACGCCTGACCATGAACACTCCCAGCACAGAGAGAACGAAGTGAAGTGGAGAGAAAAACTCCACCAGAATTCCGCGCCGAGAAACAGTACACTGACAGGTGGTCATTTTTCAATCAAAGTTTACGAATTATTCACTGGACTTTTGTATTTCGACTGTATTTCGATCAGAATGTGGTCTCTGATCCGAGAGTTTTCTTGGTGACATTTCCTGGGGCTGTTGATCATGCGCTCGTTCATTCTCCTGTTGGCATTTGTGGCATTGGCATTCAGCGGTTGCGGCGGTGCAGCCCCCGCCAAGGGGCGCCAGCCGGTCTTTGTGGTGCATGGAAAAGTGACCTATCAGGGCCAGCCGGTTAGTGGCGCCGACGTGATCTTCAAGTCGGAATCCGTGGAGCGGAGTGCGTTCGGGCGAACGGACGCGGATGGAAACTTTCAGCTTTCGACCTTCGGTTCCAACGACGGTGCGGTGGCTGGGAAGCACTCCGTGGTCATCATGAAGTCGATTGTCGCAGCTCCCTCGACTCCCGAAGCGCCTGTGGAGTCGCAGGACTACGTCCCGCCCGGATTTGAAAAAGTCAAACCGACTGTCGCGAAGGCCGAGCGAGGGCTCCCCGCAAAATACGCCAAGGTCGAATCATCCGGACTGATGGCCATGGTGAATGAGGATGGTAGCCCGAATGAAGTCAATTTTGAGCTGAAAGATTAGCAATGATCGGTTTCGGCAACCGTGGTTTGGTACACACCGGTTGTCCCCGCTACCAGTGTTCAACCGGACCGTTGGGGACTTTAATCAGGGCGGTGGGGACTGACGTGGTTCGTTCGCCATGGCGTGTCGCAATCGCCTGAACGATGATTTCGAACTCGTCCATCGACTCGAATCGTCGCAACCGGTCCTCCAGGTCTTCCGGGATACCCAAACGGGCTCCGTACCAGGCTGCAAACTTGCGAAACTGCAGGCAGCTGAGTTCCGCATGCTGCTCGTACATCCGGTGAAAATGCCGGCGAAGAAAGGCCACCTGCTCCGCCCCGGTGGGGATGAACTCGCTCGGTTCCCCGCGTGCGGCCCGGACGATCCGCTCGAAAATCCACGGATCAAGTAACGCCCCCCGCCCGATCGCCACCGCGTGACAGCCGGTCGCCTGTCGCATTTGAAACGCTTCCGCCGCATTCCGCACATCACCGTTTCCGATGATCGGGATATGGTTGACCGCCTCGACCACCGCGCGGATGCCATCGAGGCTGACGGCTCCGTGGAATCCCTGCTGTCTGGTTCGGCCATGAATCGTGATGGCGGCCACGCCCAACTGCTCAAACTCGCGGGCCAGTACGGGTGCCGTGATTCGCGATGAGTCCCAGCCAAGCCGCATCTTGACGGTCACGGGAATCGACACTGCGGACACGACCTGCCCCACCAGGGAGCAGGCCCCCTCGGGGTCGCACATCAGCCGGGCTCCGCCCCCCTGGCCATTGATATGGGCCATGGGGCATCCCATGTTCAAGTCGATTCCCTGATACCCCTGATCCTCCAGCCATCGGGCGGCGCGGATGATCTCTCGGGATTGACTGCCGAAGATCTGAACCGACAGCGGGACGTCGTGGGGGTCCGTCGCGATCAGTTCCAGCGACTTGGGCCGCTGGGCCACCAGCATTGTTGAGTGGACCAGGTCCGTGGTGGCCAGCCCCAGCCCTCCCAGGTCGCGGATCACCCGGCGAAACGCCAGATGCGTGTACCCGGCCAAGGGCGCCAGAAAGTACCGCGAGGGCATGATCCGCGAACCGATCGCCAGTGGCGACTCGTCCACGGACCACGCGAGTCCCTCCTGAGGCGGCGGAGAGAGGGCGTCTGGCGGTTCTGAAATCGAAACGGAATCTCCCTTCCTCATGGCAGATTCCTTCGCCGCTGATACTGCTTCCAGAGGCGGGGAGCCACCGGGATCAATGCCAGGAGCATTCCCGCCCCCAAACCCGCAAAATGAGCGGTATTGGCAATCGGCCCCGCGATTCCCGTCGCCATTAGAAACGCAAAGAACAGGAACCGGAATACAAAATCACGGGCGACATAGACTCCATATTCCGGGGCGAATCGGGATTTCATCCACAGGAACCCGAACAACCCAAAGACGACCCCGGACATGCCTCCAAAGGTCGGCCCGGACATCAGGTATTGCCCCAGATTCGAGATAAACGCGATGACCAGCACCATTCCGAAATAACGTACCGTGCCGCTGCGCAACTCGATCGCCTGCCCCAAATGCCACAACGAGAGCATGTTGAGGAGCAGATGCGCCGGACCATAATGAATCAGGATGGGGGACCACCATCGATAAAACTGCCAGGAACGCAGGGTGTCAGCCATCCCAAAGTAGCTGATCTGCCCCTCGGCAATGTGGAAGGTCAGCTCCGAGAAGTAGAGTGGGGCGAAGCCCTCTTTCTTCTGGCCAAACAGCGTCAGCAGGCCCACCCAGACCGACAACACCACCAGCAGAATGGTGAACGGGGCGTGACGCTGATACCCCCGCCAGCGGTCGGCCATTCGCATTTGCAGTTTTCGACTGGCGATGGCTTCACGCAAATGTTGTTCGCGGAGCGTATCGGCAGTCTGACGGGCCGCCTCAAAACGAGGATCGTCCGGTTGATTCAGATAGCGGGCCAGATGTTCACGAGCGTCCGTGACGCGATCTTCGTCCTCGATCCACAGGGCCCATTGCGATCCTTCGGGGAGCAGTTCGGTACGTGTCCCCAGTGTGAACAGGTAATCGCGAATGGTTTCACCGGAACCGCGATCAGGAACCAAACCCAGCCGACGCATCGAGAGATTCCCAATAGAGGGGAGGGGGCCTGTCAGGGCCCGTCTCCGACAGTCTAACGATCCGAAGGGCTCTCTGGAGAGTATAGCGCTCCGGCTCCCCCCACGCCCCATCGCAACATCTCGGAAGAACGCGGAGATGATATCCGGCCAGGGCTGTCCTCGTCGGTTGCCTTTCTGAAGTCGCTGGAGCGGTGTTACCCGCCAGTTTTGTTCTGGCGATAGATCTCCAGCAGCAACTCGTCAACGCCTTTGAATTTGGCCTTGGACTGAGTGACCTTTTCGATCAGTTCGCGGGCGTCCGAGTGCGAGTGGCCCAGCCCAATCAGGGCCTGGAAGGCATCGCTGACCACACTGGATTCCGGCTCATGGGCGGTCGGTGAATCGCGACCGATCATCAGAGCAAACTTCGCCATTTTTCGCCGCAGCTTGGCCACAATCCGTTCAGCCATCGCCGGGCCAATTCCAGGCAAGGCGGCCAGTGCGGTGACATCCTGTTCCTCGATGGCCACGGCGACTTCCCGAACGGGGCGAACCATGGCATTCAGGGCCTTCTTGACGCCGACGCCGTCCACGGAGCAGATCATGTCGAAGAATTCTTTTTCCATATCGGACAGAAAACCGACCATCCGCGGCACGAGGCGGCCCTTCTGCGGATTGCCATCCAGGTACTCAATCGTGCGGAGCGAAATCGATTCCCCGATTCGGGATTGCAGTTGCCTCCGAACCAGATCCGGCACAGAAACTTCGTACTCAAAGGCTCCAATATCGATGGCCGCCTCGACCCCATTCAGGGCCACCAGTTTGCCAGTGATGCGCGTAATCATGAACGGTCCGCCGAAAAGTGTGTGAGGTCGCAGGCTATCGATCCCATGAAGACAGCGGAAGCTCATTTCCGGGACGCCCGATCGACAGGCCGGGCAGGCGAATGGAACGGAAACATCCGGGAATGAATGGGGTTCAATCCGCAGTTTGAGGCCACGATTTGGCAAGCCGGGCTACTTTCCCGAATTTTGATTCACGTCTGCGAAAACAGTGTCCGATCATGACCGCGTCGGAAAAGACGTTGAGAATTCGAGGAGGGGTCGCCAGCCCCGCCTTGACACCACCGGATTGATCCGATAAGGAACGCAGGAACACAAGCGAAACCAGAGTGATTCGCAGTGTTGACTGCGGTGCGGAGGGTCATCAGACTCCTGCCCCTCGACCACGTCCCGAGAATCCCTACGCAAGGTGGGAGCCCACGATGATCCTGACACACAATACGATGACTGACCTGGAAACTCCGAATTGGATCGAGAGAGGCGCCCTTATCGGCATCAGCTCGGTTGACGTCCTGATGCGAGACGAGGACGAAAACGATGTGGGTGACGGAGATGACATCGAAGACGATGACGATCTCGAAGACGACGAGGAGTTCGACGATGATCTCGACGACGAAGACCTCGATGACGAGGATCTCGACGATGAAGAATTCGATGACGAGGAGTTCGACGACGAAGACTTCGACGATGACGGCGACTACGATGATGACGAAGACGACTTCGACGATGAAGACGATGAGGAAGCTGGCGAAGACGGCGATTTCTAATCGCTGAAACGTCTGGCTGGTACAAACCACAACAGACCGCGCGGACGGGATCCGCGCGGTCTGTCTGTTTTGCTATGGTCCCCCGCTCATTCAGAAGTGATCTGCCGCTTTCCTCAAGCGGGGGAACCTCTAGAATACCTGCATGGCCCCTGGCTCCCCTTCTCGAAGATGATGTTGTCGTGAAACACCTGACGGAAATGACTCTGGGGCAGCTGTATTCTGAGTTCGATCAGATGGAAGACTGGGAAGAACGGTGCGACTTCCTGATCGATCTGGGATTCGAGCTTCCCGAGATGTCCTCGAAAGACAAGATCGACGCGAACGTGGTGCATGGGTGCCAGAGTCACGTCTGGCTGGTTGCCCGGGTGGAACCTGGCCCTGCGGGGCCTGTCGTGCGTTTTGAAGCCAACAGTGACGCCCTGATTGTCAGTGGCTTAATCGCCGTGCTATGGCTGATGTACAATGGCAAGCCGGCCCGTGAAATCCTCGATCTTGATCCACGGGAAGTCTTCAAGAAGCTGGAACTCGACAAGCACTTGAGTTCCTCCCGCCGTAATGGATTGGGTGGTATGGTGCAGCGGATTCGGCAGTTCGCGGTAGAGTCGCTGGCCACGGCCTGACAAGCACGGCGTTTCGAACAGTCACCGACGGGAGACGATCATGTCAAAGCAGCATACACCGGGGTTCCTTCAGATCGTAGCCGACGCCAAGACCCGCGTTCGGGAATGCACGGTTGCGGATATCTGTCGTCGGATCGATGCGGGCGAACCGATTACCCTGATTGATGTTCGTGAAGAGAGTGAGTTTGCACGCGGGCACATCCCGGGAGCGATTCATCTGGGCAAGGGGATCATCGAACGCGATATCGAATCCCGGATTCCAAACACCGAACAAGAGTTGATCCTGTACTGTGGCGGTGGGTTTCGGTCGGCGCTGGCAGCCGACAATCTGCAAAAAATGGGATACAAGCACGTCATCTCGATGGATGGCGGCTGGACCGGCTGGACAAAGACTGGACGGAGCATTGAAGCCGGAGGTTGAATGACTCTGCAGGGCTCCCAGCGACATGGCGAGGCGAGGCATTACGATCGAGAGTCATTATGCGTCGCACGTCGGAAAACCCGCTGCTCCGTTTCTTTCACGGAATGTTCCGTCGGCACCTGCCGCTGGAGAGTGAAACCTCCGTTTTTATTCTGGTGAACGTTCTCGACTTCGTGACGACCTATTGGATGTTGTCGCATCGCGAGAGTGGCCACGGCAGCTTCTATGAATCGAACCCCGTGGCCCGCTTCTTCCTCCATCATTGGGGCGTACGGGGCCTGCTAATGTTCAAGATGGGGGTGGTGGCGTTCGTTTGCGTCATTGCCCAGATCGTCGCCACCCGCCGGGAGTCTTCCGCCCGCTTCCTGCTCATCGTGGGGACGATTATCGTCGCTGCCGTTGTCATCTACAGCTGGCGTTTGTTCCTGGGAGGTTGAGCCAGATTACTGCAGATCCAGCCCATCCACCCGGCTCTCATGGAAGAGGCTGTTCGTTTGTCCGCTCCGATTGCTACCGGGAGCCGGCGCGCTGAACCAGTCTTGAGTCAGATCACGGAGCGGTGTGGCCCCACGGGAAGGTTGAGGTGTTGGAGGAATCAATTGCCGGCTCAACTCCCGGCTGCGAGCTTCCGCCGATGTCTGCTGAAGATTCGCGGGGGCGGTGTATCGGGGGGGCGCGATGTCGTTGCGAGTGCCCCGGGGGATTACGGGAGAACTCTCTTCCATGGGCATCTCGGGGACGCGGATCTGTGCGGTGCCCTGATCCAGGGAGTGTCCCGGTGCTGCGTCTCCCTTCGGAGAGGTGAATTGATCGAGAGCCAGATCGGCAGGGTCGAACGGGCTGGGGGGGGCGACCGCAATGGGGACAGTGCCCGGGGCGGGCCGCTTTCGGGGAGCTGGGACAATCATGTCATCGTACTGACCGACGCGATAAGCCTCTTCGTTGGAGACCGCGACGTTTCGGGGAAGAGACGGGTTCGCTGACGGCTCCGGTGGCAGACCTTGAAGCCGGTTCTGAGAAACAGCTTCTCCGATCAAGCTCGTCCGCCCATCCGCCTGCAGGGCTTCCGTGACCTCCGGATGATTGACCCACATCGCCTCGCCCCACGTGCGAATATCGACGTAGGAACTCCGCAGAGGAGGCTTTTGCGTCCGGGGAACGACAACCACCCCTTGATGCGTGTGAACGACATGGTAATGCGAGACAAACATCGCCCCGCCCATCCCGAGTACCAGTCCAGCCGTAAAGGTTTTGAAACCGAACATTGAGGATCTCCTCAGAGGGCTGCTTGCGGAGAGTGTCCCCAAGTCAGCGACTCTGAAAAAGATTATCACCGGACTGGGGGATGCTTGATCAGATTCAGACAATCCCAAGGAGTCGAAGGAAATCCGTGATGCCGTACGTCGACTATCTCGCACCGTCGGCGAACTTTTCCGGACGTGCATGTTCGTTGAAACCGGTCTAGATTCTCAGCGCGCCTCGATGAGCTTTTTGTACCGTGCACCGTTTAACTGAAAGACCAGCAGGAACCGTTGCCCCTTTTTTTCAACCATGCCATGTTTCGACCTCCGCTCGACATTGTCGTCCGAACGGCAAGCAGCTCAGGTCCCACGTAAAACCAATTCTGCCCCCCAACCGCCTCACCTATGAAAAAAGGACTCACAGCTATTTGCCGTAAGTCCTTTCGCCACTGCATTGTTTTACGCTATTGTTTTACACAGAGTGCCCACGACAGGACTTGAACCTGTACGAGTGTAACCTCACTAGCTCCTGAAGCTGCGTCCGAGGGCTTGGCGAAAGGTTGCTGTTGGGTGGCATTTGGGCTGCAAAACAAGGTGTTTACCTAGGCTCCAGCCACTTGCCAACACAAACACCATGCTACGTGAATTGAGGCTGAATTGCCAATATTGCCCCCCAATTTGCCCCCCATTTTTTCGGGGAACACTTTGGCGGGAGGAGGAGCAACTACCAATGTGTCCAAAATGGAGTTGAGCGAGCCAGTCGCTCTCGACGGTCCGCATGGGAATTATGGAAAGTGATTCCGCAAACATCTTGAAGGCTGTGTGCCGCATCAGATTGAAGAACTGGGAATAGATCAGAAGAAGTTACATGGACGGTATACCGTATCCGATATATTATCTGGAGCAGGAGGCAGTTGATGTCCAAGAAGAAGGCCACGGAGGAGAAACCCCAGTCCTTTCGCAAGCCGTTGGTTTGGTTGTCGGGGGAGATCAAGACACCGCCATTCACAACCGAGGGGCGAATGGAGGCTGGAATGCTTTTGCGGTTCCTGCAAGAGGGTGAAAATCTCAGCATGCCCCAAGCCGAACCCCTGGCAGATTTGGGGCCAAGGTGCGGAGCGTTGCGTGTTCGGGACGGAAACCACAACTGGCGGATCATGTATCGCATCGATCCCGATGCGATTCTGATTCTGGAAGTCTATGCCAAGAAAACGCCGAAGATCCCGGATGAGGTCTTCGAACGTTGCACCCAGCGGATCAAACGGTATGACCAAGCTGCTAAGTCGTCAAAACGCCCCAAACCAAATGGAGATTCATAAGATGGAAACGACCAAGCGAAAAACTCTGCAATCCGCCGGATGGAAAATCGGTGACGCAGCTGACTTCCTCGAAATGAGTGACGCGGAGCGCCAGCTGCTCGACGCGCGCATGGAACTGGCCTTGGCGATTCGCCGACAACGCGAGTCCGAGCACCTCTCGCAGAAAGAACTTGGAGTAAGGCTCCAAACGAGCCAACCGCGAGTCGCAAAAATCGAGCAGGCGGCCACCGATGTCTCCCTCGATCAACTGGTCCGGGCCTTCGTCGCCGCTGGTGGGCACTTTGAGGTGAAGGTGGCAAAGTCCCCATCGAAGGCGACGCCGTCCACGAAGAAAATGACGCTGGTACTCGGCAACTCGGAATGAATCCGCTGTGGCTCGAAGGGAATCGCTGCTTAGGTCTTTCAACGGGTGCCGAAAATGCCGGTGGGGATTCAAAACTCGCCGACGATTTCGCCGCCTGCACGGCTGCCGAGGGCTCGCCAGACGAAAATGTCGATGTTCTCGCTGAGCGTTGCGGTCTGCTCACGGGGTCGGGTCGGTTACACTTTCTCGAATTCGTGGCGGGTGATTGTTTTTGTTGCGGTCTGCTCACGGGGTCGGGTCGGTTACACTCTGTGACGACAGCCCCCATTCATTCCGCTGGTTGCGGTCTGCTCACGGGGTCGGGTCGGTTACACTCAA
>QWPB01000041.1 GCA_003671275.1 Planctomycetota bacterium
CTCGGCAAGAATTCATTTTCGACCGTAGTCTTGAGAAGACGGCAGCAGCGGATGCATTGGAATTAGACTTCAGGCAAATATTCTTCATCTTTTGTACAGTGGTTGAAATGTCATTCATTTCGATACCTCGATTCGAAACAACCAATATGGAGTGTTCTAGGAAATACCTCATCATGACAAAAGACTCGTCGTGAATGTTTTGTTCACGATATTTCATGGCCAGCATGTAATAGCAATTGTTCAGTTTGTGGGTGTTTCCAAGCCTGGAGGTCATGGCCGATGCGAGCTCTTGAGTCTCCTCTAATAGTAGACCATTGGATCCAGAAACAAACGCAACTCGGAGCGCCTCTTCGTTGGATGGATCGACAATAGCCACCGAACGCGACAAATGAAACGCCAATTCGTGATGCTTGAGTCGTTCATGGCAACGAGCCTTGACGAGCTGATCTCGATTGTCGTGTGTGATGGAGGTGTTCTCTGCTACTCGGAGCAATTCTATCAACGCTTGATCTCGTTTTGAATTAATCGCGACGATATCTTCAAATCCGACTTTCTTTTGAACGCCCTGTGACATTTGAAGCCGATAGGACTGCATTACTGATTTCTCGCGATCCTCCAGTGTTGGTTCAGAAGCGACGAAACAGGAAATAATAATACAATAAAACATAATATAATTGACTTTAATTAATTTGAATTATCGAAAAAGTAAAAAAGATAGATATATTTCGATTGCACTCGAAATCTATCTGTCTACGCAGATGCGAACGCACAGATTTTTATGGGGGCGTGATCTCGCCTTGAATTAAAGTGTTTTCAGCTGCGATGCCTGTTGTGTTCGACTGCACTTTAGAGGCCGAAATTGCATAGCCACTGGAATTAATGTCCAAGTATGACATGTACTCGGCGTGATACATTCGAGTGTTCATTTCGAATGTGCTTCCGATTGTGGTGGATTCGGTGGTTTCAAAGGCGGCGATGCCATCAGAGTCGAGGCCAAAAAACACTTCGGGGTCGAGCGCAGGTTCGGCTGGACTGTCAACCATAATCTCAGTTACCCCCATGTTTACTCCGTAATACACCTCCCATCCACCGACTCTGGAGGCCACGTGACCAATTGCGAACTCATGCGATTGGTACATTAACCCTATGCTGCCTAAAATTGAACAATTGCCTCCGATTTCGTGTTCTTCGTCGGGAAGGATCGTAAATAGATTATCGGTCATGGCATCGATCGCCAATTCTGATTCTAGAATTCCATAAACATCTTCGTACATTGAGAACCCTGAAACATTCATGTAGGGGGCGTACACCACATCGCCCATTGCTACTGGTGCCCAAGCCAAGATTGACCCGAACCAGTTGCTGATTCCTGCTGGAATTCCATTCGACTCCTCGCTGAGCAGGACCGTAGTCGCATCTGCATAGCCATGTGTAGCCCCGCTGTATACGTCAGTGTTGTTCATAATTGAAGTTCTCGCCTGAACTCCAAGCTCTGTTGGCGTATCCCTAGGAATTCGCATCAACGGGAGATCATCTTCGCCTCCCACTTGGCTTCCAGAAACAATTGATGCCATCACGAGACAAGCACAAACCAATCGCAAGTTCATTTTCTTCTCCGATTAATCCAAGCCGAGATAGATGAGCATCCGATATTCCAGCAATGCAAGACAAGCATTGTGACCGCGGACCTCACTCAGTGATTTATTACTGATTCCGGGAATGATTGTCAAGCATCTTTCAGGATTGTTTGCGTCCGTGTGTGCATCCCAATCGCTGGTAAATCGCAAATGTACAGCGAGTTCGCTTCAGTGCTTTTGGCCTGACCTTGTGTTCGTGCCATTTTGTACTTCAAAATGGAGAGGTTGGATGGGACTGCAATTGAATTCAACTGCGGCGTTCGTGGCATCCTTTCGGCCTGACGGGGGGCGAGTGACAATACTCGTAACTCTCGATTTGGAAACAGGAAGCGGCATCTTCGTGGTGTTGTGGACGGGCCTCTGGATTGTTAGAATGCGAGACCCCTCCGGGAGATCGGGTCGCCCCTGTGTTCACGCCCGATTCGTTCGTTGTAACGCATTCTCTTGTCGAGAGATGTGTCTAATGGACCGGCGGGGTGAAGCCGACTTTTCCCGGTTGTCAAAGGAGTTGACCGTTGGTCTCCCAAAATACGCCGTCCGTTCCCGGATCGAATGACAACCTTGGGGATGATCGCATTCAGCGGATGGATATCCGCGATGAGATGCAGCAGAGCTATCTCACCTATGCGATGAGCGTGATTATCAGTCGCGCTTTGCCCGATGCTCGCGATGGGCTGAAGCCCGCTCAGCGGCGAATTCTGGTCGCCATGAACGACCTGTCTCTCGGGCCGAACTCGGGACGGATGAAGTGCGCCAAAATCTCCGGCGACACCTCGGGAAATTACCATCCGCACGGCGAAGCGGTGATCTACCCCACGCTGGTCCGCCTGGGCCAGGACTGGGTGATGCGCGAGGTGCTGGTCGACAAGCAGGGAAACTTCGGCTCCATCGCAGGATTGGGCCCGGCAGCCATGCGGTACACCGAAGCCCGGTTGTCCGGTGCAGCGGCGGAACTACTCGAAGACCTGAACAAAGATACTGTCGACTTTGTCCGCACCTACGACCAGCGGAATGAAGAACCCGTCGTGTTGCCCGCCCGGTTCCCGAACCTGCTGGTGAATGGCTCCACCGGGATCGCGGTCGGCATGGCAACCAGCGTGCCGCCGCACAACCTGGCGGAGGTGGCCACCGCCGTTCAGTTGCTCATCGACAACCCGGATGCCTCCGCCGACGAGATTATCGAAGTAATGCCCGGCCCGGACTTCCCGACGGGGGGGGTGATTTGCGGTAAGTACGGCATCCGGCAGGGATACCTCACCGGACGCAGCACCCTGACCGTGCGAGCCAAGATCGAGTTTGAAACAGAAAAGAACACCGAAGTCATCGTCGTCAAGGAAATCCCGTACTTCGAGACCCGTGACCGGATCAAGGAAAAACTGGAAGAGCTGATCCGGGAAGACAAGATCAAGGGGATCTCGCGGGTTGTCGATTACACCGATCGCAAGACCCCCACGTGGCAAGTGCGGCTGCATATCTATCTGAAGCGCGATGCCGACCGCGAAGTGGTGCTGAATCTGCTCTACAAGTATTCACCGCTGCAGACGACGGTGAGTGTGATCCTGCTGGCGCTGGTCGGGAACCGGCCCCAGACCCTGAACATCAAGGGGCTGCTGGAAGAGTTCATCCGGCACCGTGTGACGGTCATTCGCCGCCGCACCGAGTACCTGCTCGGGGAGGCCCGTAAACGCAAGCACACGGTCGAGGGGCTGTTGATTGCCCAGATCGACATCGATCAGATTATCTCGACGATCCGCAATTCGCCGAGCCGGTCCGAGGCCAAAGTCCGCCTGCAAGGGATCAAGATTCCCGGGGAGCTGATCGCCCGCGCTCTGGGCGATGCAGGCTATCGAATGTTTCAAGATGAGCAGGGCGTCTTCGAAGCGTACTCGCTCTCCGCCAACCAGTCGGAAGCCATCGTCAGCATGCAGCTGGGCTCGCTGGCCAATCTGGAGCGTGAGAACCTGCAAGGCGAGCATTCCCAGCTGCTGGCTGCGATTGATGCCCACTTGCGGCTGCTGTCGGACGAAACGCACATTCTCAAACTGATTCGCGAGGAGATGGAAGAGCTGAAGGCGAAATACGCCTCTCCCCGCCGGACGGAGATCAGCGAAGAAGAGCTGACCGATGTCGACCGGGATGCGTTAATTGCCGAAGAGCCGATGGTGGTCACCCTCTCTCAGAAGGGGTACGTGAAGCGGACGCCGCTGTCGACGTACCGTGCCCAGAACCGGGGCGGCAAGGGGATCGCGGGGGCCAAGAACGACGAGGAAGATCCGATCGAGCATCTGTTTGTGTCGAGCACGCACGCTTACCTGCTGTTCTTCACGAATCGGGGCCGTGTCTACTGGCAAAAGGTCTACGATCTGCCACTGCAGGGCCGCACCGCCAAGGGGCGGGCCCTGGTCAATCTGCTGACCCTCGAAGGGGGCGAAGTGGTCCAGGACTGCATCGATGTTCGCGAATTCGTGGACAATCAGTACCTGCTGATGGCCACTCGGGCGGGGATCGTCAAGAAGACCGCGCTTTCGGCTTATAGTCGACCGAAGAAGGGCGGGATCATTGCGATCAAGCTCGACGATGATGACGCTTTGATCGATGTTGTGAAGGTCGCCCCCGGCCAGGATGTGGTGCTGAGTACCTCGAACGGGATGTCGATCCGCTTCTGTGAATCGGATGCCCGTGCGATGGGCCGTGACACCATGGGGGTCAAGGGGATCAACCTCGCCAAGGGCGATCAACTCGTCGGAATGGTTGTCGCTGAAGAGAACACCACCTTGCTCACCGTCTGCGAAAACGGCTATGGCAAGCGGACTCCGTTCGGTGTGATTGAGGCGGAAGAATCGGTCGTCGCGGGCGACCCCGAGGCTGCTGAGCCGGTTGAGGCCGTTGAACCGGAAGCCGAGGAAGAGTCGGAAGAAGGCAGCACCAGTTCCGGGATGCGGTATCGTCGGCAACGTCGCGGCGGGAAGGGCCTGCGGGATATCAAGACCACGGATCGCAACGGCAAGGTCCTGGGCATTCTCGCAGTCAACGACGGCGATGACGTGCTGATGATCTCGCAAAGCGGGATGATGCAGCGAATTCGGGCCGTGGATATCAGCCTGATCGGCCGCAATACCCAGGGGGTCCGCATTATGCGACTCGATGGGGAGAAGCTCGCCAGCCTGGCCCGCATTCCTGCCGAAGTCGCGGGCGAATCCGACAGTGCATCGGAGGCTCCTGGTGCTCTGGAGGCTCCTCCCGAACTGCCGCCCACTGAACCGCCCACCGCCGAAGGTTGATCGGATTTCCCGTGCGGCAGACAGGAATGCCAGTGCCACGAAAACCGTGGGACCGACATTCCTGTTGGTCTTTCCGGAACACCAAAACCGAATCCGCTCTAGGGGACTTTGGGAACTGGTGTTCAGTGATAATGCGATTTCAATCCCGAGTGGGGAACTCGAATCTCCACTCATTCGGTCGATTCCCCCGATTCAGACCTTTCGGACAACGATCCGGTTACCGACGCACTGCACGACTTCGATGACGGTGCCTTCGGGAATAAAGGAACCCTCGGAAACCACATCCAAAGGCTGCCCGTTAATCTCCGCTTTACCGCTGGGACGCAGCAGCGTCAGGGCGATGCCCGTCTGTCCCAGCAACGCCGTTGTGCCCGCCACCAGCTCGGGGCGCAACCGCGGGGCGGCATCCTGCATGGCACTGGGCGGCGTCAGAATCATGTCATTGAAAAGAGGAATCCGTGGCAGGAATTTGGAGAGTGCCACGGCGGTGATTACCAGTCCGAAGACGGCGCCACCGAGGATTTTGATCGTCTGCAGTGCCTGCCCGGTATCGCTCTGCGTGGGCCCCAGATGCCCAAATGTTTGTGAGGCCATGATGATCGATGCCAGCACCAGCAGGATGCCGGTGACGCCAAACACGCCAAATCCCGGCAGGACCAGAAGCTCCAGCAGCAGGCATCCCACGCCAATCAGGAACAAGACGATTTCCAGTGAACCGGCGGTACCGCCCAGCACCTTGCTCCAGAAGAACAGGGCAAAGCAAAGCGCGGCAACCAACCCGCATACACCCGTCATCGTGTGCAATTCGAGGTAGATTGCCACCAGACCCACGAAGAACAGGAACCCCATGATGGGGGGGTAGTTCAGTAGAAACACCAGATCATCCACCCATGTCCGCTGCATCGCCACCAGTCGTTGTTCTGGAGGAATCCCCAGCCGGGCGCGGAGTTCGCTGAAGTCGTTGACGGGCGATTGAGCCAAGCCCAATTCATGCCCACGACGTCCATTGACGGTCAGGAGCAGTCCCTTACGAGATTCAGGCACCAGCAGCCCCTTGACCCATTCGTCGCCCGCCTCATGGATCTCGGCTTCCGACATGTAGGTGACCGTGCCCCGTGTTTTGTGGGTCACTTGAAACACCTCCAGATCGCGGTCGACCATCGCCTGGAGCAATGCCACGGGCCGGTCCTTTTCGCGGGCTTGTCGGGCCATGGTCTGCATAAGTGGGCTGATCATTTTCTCGGGAGCCCGTTCAAAAGCCCCCCCCGCCGCCGTCTCGACAATGACTCCGGCATCTCCCATTTGGGCTTCCGGGTGCATATAGATGTCATCGCATCCCAAGGAGATAATGGCCGCACCGCTGATGGCCGCCTTGGGGATGTAGGCCACGGCATGTACGCCGCGACTTTTGAGTTCCGCGATCGCCAGCGACAGCTCTTCGCTCTCGATCAGGTATCCCCCCGGGGAGTCCACCTCGAAGATAATAATCTTGGCCCCTTTCGAAACCGCCCGCTCGATCTGGCGATTGAGAAACGAGGCCAGAATGGGCTCGATGGGCCCCTTGATCTCGATGAGTTCCACATGCTGATCTCCCTGTAGTGCGGGGCGTTCCCGCAGCGCCTCACGGGGCAGAGAGTAGACCTCGGCAACCTCTCTGCGGGAGGAGGCTGTCTGCGAAATCAGAATGTCCCACTCGCGTGCTTGAACCGCCCCGATCATCCAGGGAGTCCCGGCCTCTTTCAGGGTTTGAGAATCCCGCACGGCGACGCTGGCTTCCCGCAGCCGCTGCGCTTCCGCCTGAGTCACGAGCCGTTTTTCCACGGTGCCTGGCGCCGGTTCGAGAGTGACCTGCATCACGACCGTGTTCGGGTCCATCAACCCGTTCGCCAGCGCCTCGGTGACGCGGCGGTTGCGACGCTTGGCAATAATGGAACGAACGACCCCCTGGTCTCCCTCAGACAGGGGCTGGCCCCGTCCCATGTCACCCAGACGGGCATCGGGATGCATGACCACTTCTGAGCAGGCCAGTGCCACAACGGCATTCGTTCCGGAGACTGACTTCGGAACCCAGCAAATGGTCTTGATGTTGGCCGTTGCTTCGGAGGTCAGAAACTCGGCCAAAGCGTACACATGATGAAACTCGCTCGACCCGGCGGTCAGTTCCAGAATCAGAAAAGCCTGCCGTTTTTCCTTCAGTGCCTGACTCTGTAACTCCAAGGCCGTTCGTCGGACGTTGGCGGTTACCGTATCGGAAATGGTTCCCTCCAAGGTGACAAACGCGGCGATGTTCGCCGCCTCTGCCGCCGGAGTCTCGACCGGGGCTTGGGCCCACAACGGGGCCTCTCCCCAAACAAAAACGAAGGCCAGAATCCATAGAGCGAGCCCGCATCGCCCGGGACATCGAATTCGCTCAAAGCACATTTCGGACCCAATCCAAACAGACGGCATCGTGACCCGCCTCATCATGTTCTGCTTTCGCGAATGGGAAATTCGTGGAACAAACCCCCAAGGCTCATCGTCGGACGAAGTGCCTCTTCCCATGATAACGTTCCCCGCTGCTGAATGGATCACACACCCGTTGCGGTTTTTCCGGTCACGGGCCCGCGAAGGCCACTCGCCGGGGCACGTGGGTTGACGGTTTACCGATGGAAGAATGACCGGTGGAGGGGCAACAGCCTGTTGAAGGAAGCCTATCCCACGCTTTTTCAGCGGACAGTCAAAGCATAATTCCGGCGATGGCTGCTGTCATTCCGGTAGCCATCGCCCCGCCCAGCATGGCCTTGAATGCCAGCCCGGCGATCTCGGCCCGGCGGTTCTCGGCCATGGCTCCCAGCCCTCCGATCTGGATACCAATCGAGGCCATGTTCGCAAACCCGCAGAGAGCGTACGCTGTGATCCGGGCAGCGCGGGGTGTCAGGCTGCCAGCGACGGGGTCATTGGTCGGCAGAATCGGCACTTCGGTCAGATGGATGTACGCCATCATCTCGGTCAGCACCAGCTTCTCGCCCAGGAGCCGTCCCACGATCGCCGCTTCGTCCCAGGTCACGCCCAGCGCCCAGGCAATCGGACGAAACAGCCACCCCAGGATCGCCTGCAATGATGTTGTGGGAATCGGGCCGATCAGCGGGATCGTCGGCCCCCATCCCAGCAGGGCATTCAGCAATTCGATCGCCGCGACAAACGCGATCAGCAAGGCCCCCATATTCAGGGCCAGTTTCAATCCGTCCAACGCCCCATCGGAGTAGGCCTGAATCACGTTCGACGCGGTCCGCTCCACGGGAATCCGCAAGGTGCCCCGCGTGTCGGGGATGGCCGTTTCCGGGAGCATAATCTTCGAAATCAGCAGCGCTGCCGGAGCCGCCATGACCGATGCGGCCATCAAGTCCCCGGCGACTCGCTCACCCAGAATGGGCTTGAGCATCGAAACATAGACTGCCATCACCCCCCCGGCGATGGTGGCAAATCCGCCTTGCATGACAGTCATCAGCTCACTGCGGGTCAGGCGGGGCATGAACGGCTTGATTAGTAGTGGGGCTTCTGTCTGTCCCACAAAGATATTCGCCGCGCAGCTGAGGCTTTCGGCTCCGCTGGTGCCCATGGTCTTGACCATGACCCAGGCGATGGCCTGGACAATCCGCTGCATAATTCCCAAGTGGTACAGCACGGACAGGAGTGCCGAAAAAAAGATCACCGTCGGCAGGATGCGAAAGGCAATATTCAGAAGCGGTCCCTCGACGGTCTTCTGCCCGAATTGAGCAAAGACAAAATCGGCTCCCCGGTCGCTGAAGGCGATCAGCTTTCCAAACTGTGCCCCGCACCACTGAAACATCGGCTCGCCATAGGGCGTTTTCAGGATCAGCAAGGCGAAAACCACCTGCAACCCCAACCCCATCAGAACGGGGCGCCACACGATCCGCTGTCGATTCTCTGACAAGAGCCAGGCAATCAGCAGCAGAACCACCAATCCGATCAAACCCTGATATTGTGGCATGGGGGTGAACTTTCGGAAGAATCGCCTCGCGTGTCGTGGCAGTGTATCGCGTGCGGATGCAGGCCGCAGTCTGGAATGAACATAGTTCGACTCAGCTCCTCAGCCTCAGCTCAGACGGGCACAAACTGGGGCTGACGGCGAATGCGAAACCTGTTACCAACCACACAGCCTCTCGGCGGGTGGTGTCCAGGTGGACAACAATCCGAGGGGGAGTTCGTTGCGAGCGTTGCCGTCATGGGTGTTCCGGTTTCCCAGATGTGGACAGTGGCCAAATATGTCCTGGGACAGCGGCTGCGGGGGGTGAAACGCTATCCGCTGGTGCTGATGCTGGAGCCGCTGTTCCGCTGCAATCTGGCGTGTGCCGGCTGTGGAAAGATTCAGTATCCCGGCGACATCCTCAAGCAGAATCTGACCCCCGAACAGTGCTTCCAGGCGGTCGACGAATGCGGAGCCCCGATTGTCTCGATTCCCGGCGGAGAGCCGCTGTTGCATCCGCAGATCGATGATATCGTACGCGGACTGGTGGCACGCAAGAAGTACATCTACCTCTGCACCAACGCGATCCTCCTGGAGAAGCATCTGCATCGGTTCGAGCCGTCGCAGTATCTTTCGTTCTCCGTCCACCTCGATGGACCTCGGCACGAACATGATGTCGCGGTCTGCCGCGAAGGGGTGTATGACGTCGCAATTTCCGCGATCAAAGCCGCGGTGGCCCAAGGCTTTCGCGTGACG
This sequence comes from Planctomycetota bacterium, assembly GCA_003671275.1. GTDB lineage: Bacteria > Planctomycetota > Planctomycetia > Planctomycetales > Planctomycetaceae > TH-plancto1. The sequence goes on from QWPB01000041.1 coordinate 9,642, forward strand.
ACCAACACCACGCTGTACAACAACGCCGAGCCGCAGCGGCTGCGCGAGATGTTCGACACCCTGACCGAGATCGGTGTCGAGGGGATGATGATCTCCCCCGGATACCAATACGAGAAGGCACCCGACCAGGAACATTTCCTGATACGCGAACAGACCGAGTCCCTCTTTCGCCGCCTACTCCACAAGGCCAAACGCAGCTGGGTGTTCAACCAGTCGCCCGTCTTTCTGGAGTTCCTGCGTGGGAACTACGAACTGGAATGCACGCCGTGGGGCAACCCGACCTTTAACATCTTCGGCTGGCAGAAACCGTGCTATCTAATCCAGGAAGGATACGTCAGCAGCTTCCAGGAGCTGATGTCCGATACGGTCTGGGAGAACTACGGACGCAAAAGCGGGAATAGCAAGTGCCAGGACTGCATGGTCCACTGCGGGTATGAGCCGACCGCCGTGCATGAGACGTTTAACTCGTGGCGCGGCCTGTGGGCGGCGGCGCGGACGACGCTGTTTGGATTGAAGCCGCTGCCGGAGTTGCCAGTTCCATCGGTACCCGCTTCGGTGCGTTTGCAGACCGAACCGCAGCTGGTCGCGTTGAGCAGTTTCCAGCCTGCCGAGTCGACGCGGACCGGTGATTGAATGTCGTAATACGGAGTTGATTCCGTTCGCTCCGTGCAAGTTCAGCTAGTCATGACTATGCACATGAAGTTCAGGGCTGGGGGGTGAGGACCGTCGACGATTGAGCTGAGCTTCCTCGAACCGATAGCACATCCGGTGGGCGGCGTCCCACTGCTCCGCGTCGGCCAAGGCAATCACTTCGTTGAAATGGGCTCGCTCACGCTCGGACAATTTTCCTGAGTCGAAGCGGTCATGGATAACGCCTTCCACCTTTTTCACCCAATCGGATCGTTTCGATGAGACCGCTGTTCGCAACAGCTGGATGTATTTCAGATTGTCGTATTGCACTGCCGGCGGGTATTGCCACCATTGAACAAGCCAATAAAGGCCGACCCCGATGACCAAGACTACGAACACTTTGGCGACCGGAGATCTCTCTCGCACCAAATCCACAAGACCGGTTGTATTCATGCGCAATCACTCTCTTGGATTGGAGGTTGGTGGCCGTTTTGTTCACAGGTTACAACTACTTTCAAAGCTGAACTCCGATGAACGGAACATTAAAACTCTCCCACGACTTCCCCCTTGCGACAGCTGGATAACGCGGCCCACGTCGGCTGATCGATGTACTGCGACACAAATCGAACGCTGCCGTCTCCGAGCAAAATGTGAGCGCCATCCACATGGGGCGAGTACATCTGACAGACGTGACAGAGAGGACTGTTGGGCGGATGGATCGGAGCGAATCCGATCAACGGATCGATCTCCGCAACGGCAGGGCCGGAGTGGGCACTGACCAATGTCGCAGCGAGATCGCATTGAGTGATTGGAAACCGCTGAGGATCAATCGTGCAGACCCGTGCCCCGGGAACGACTCCCACCCAGGTCTTATCACTCACAATGCTGTGCTCGCCCACAAACACGGTGTTCGATAAGCCGTCAGAGACATCAGCAGGACGTGTTCTGGAGTTCCGATAGAACGGGCCATCCGCAACCTGGCTGAGATTCGCAAGCTGATAACCCCACGGTTCGTCCTGCCCCGAATTGACAACGTAATGGGATCGTCCAAATCGAGCCAGAGTCGTCCCCGAACCATTTTTGACCGTCATCGGACCATCCGAGTTCGTCGCGGACGGCGACAGGAACACGGGCAAATTGATTGCCACCGCAGCCGTATTCAGGGGACTCCAGCAGGGAAGGTCCGTCCGCAACTGATTGTAGAGCGGCGCTTGATCCAGTTGCGGCAACAACATGGCCCCCCAGGCGAATCCGTTGGGCCCATCGAAAGTATTGGGGTCACGATTCGAATGGAGCGTGTCAGCCAGATAAGCAGCCGGAAAGACAGAGTGCGTGTCCAGATAGTTATGGAGCGCTAACCCGATCTGCTTGAGATTGTTTTTGCTCTGTGACCGCCGCGCTGCTTCACGGGCCTGCTGGACTGCGGGTAACAGCAGTGCCACCAGAACCGCAATGATGGCAATCACCACCAGCAGTTCGATCAGCGTAAAAGCTCGGGAACGTTTCCCGGGTACTGGAGTTGTCATGAGGGAGATTCCTGCGGGCGGGTGAGTACCACTCACGTCATATGTACCTTGTGCTACAAAATGTAGCACGTGGTACAATATCGTCAAGTGACATGTCAATCGCGTCAAGAGATCCCGTGTTTTCGCAGAG
>QWPB01000012.1 GCA_003671275.1 Planctomycetota bacterium
CCACGCTTTGCCGAGTCTCTCCGTGAGGGGGCTGATTGGGGGCTGGGGGGCGTTCAGCTGGGGGCTGGGACCCGGTAGATGGGCCTTCGCGACGAGGGCGATCCGGTCGGCGTCCATCGGGCCGTGGCCCCGATTGACCGGTTCCCCGTTCTCTGCGTTGATTCGATCCGGAACGCCGGTCAGCAGGTTTGGATCCCGGGCTGGGGGTGGCTGGCTCGGGGGCCGTAATCCCCTCGCCGAACTCCGCAGTTCTCTCACCGATAGATTCCGGAGGAAGGGACTCCACTTCCACAGGGCGACAGAAGCTGCCGGGGGCGGCCAGTTCCCCAGGCTCGAATTCGAACTCCAGATAGGGAGAGGTGGGTTCCTTCAATTCGCGAGAGCCTCTCAACGTCTCTTGAAGCTTCATGGCCGGCCGGCCTGGGCAGGAGCAGAGCTGGCTTGTGACTTCAGCTCCCGCTTTGAGTTCCACGTTGCAGACGGGGCAGCGCCAGAGTCGCCGGACATCGTGTTTCAGTCGCATTCCCGCGCCGCGCATGTTGGACTCCTTGAAGGTCTCTTGCTGGAGGGGATTGTACGGCGAACTGGCGATTCCCGGATACCGTAGCTCGACCGTCTGCTGGACGACAGTTTTCAGACGGCTATCATCCTGGACATGAGGCCATGCCGGCAGGACTTGAAGGTTCCCGATGCGATGGTCAGGAGAATGCAGCATGCCAGTGGTCCACGAAATCTACGACGAAGCCATCCGCCTGAAAGACTCCGGGAATCTGGAGGGGGCTGTCGCCAAACTGCATGAAGTGTTGGCGATCGATGCCGCGCATGCTGACACGCACTCCGCACTGGCGGTGTTTAATCAGCGACTGGGTAAGTTCGATGATGCGATTCAGCACGCCTTGAAGGTCGTGGAGTTGCTGCCGGAAGACCCGTTTTCGTTCACCCAGCTGTCGGTGATCTATATGCGGTGCGGCAAGATTCCGGAGGCTGAGGAAGCCAAGGCCCGCGCGCACTTCATGGGGCACGGTCACTGATCGTCGCGTCCGCTTTCAGCCTGTCGATCCCTGCAGAATATCGAGAGGCTGGAAGCCTATCCCACGTTTTCAACGGACTGCTATCGGGTGCCGTGAGGGATGCTGTACTTTGTGATGGGCGGTACGGAGAGACCGTTATTGTCTCGCCTCACTGTGTCGTGAACGCAGGTCATGAACGAAAAAACAGCCGCTGCTCGAACCGGACAGCGGCTGTTTTTGTAGAGTTACGTCTGCAAACGCGAATCGCTATTCCACTGGTCCGCTGCGGGGGTACGAACCCAGGATTGACAGGCGGACAGCCTTCTTCTCCAGAGCCGCGATGGCCTTGGAGACGACGGGATCTTTCTGGTGCCCCTCGAAGTCGAGGAAGAACAGATAACCGGATTCCGGTCCCCGCAGGGGGAAAGACTCGATCCAGGTCAGGTTGACCTTGAAGTTCTTGAACGACTGGAGTGCGTCGGCCAGTGCCCCCGGAGCATGTGGGATCTGGAGCAGAACCGCAGTCCGATCCTTACGGGTCGGGACGGTCGCCTCGTCGCCAATGATCGCAAACCGTGTGATGTTGTGCGGGTTGTCTTCAATGCACTCCGCAACGATCTGCAGATCGTACTGCACTGCGGCCTGCTTGCCGGCGACCGCTGCGGCCCCGGGTTTGTCGCGAGCCAATTGTGCGGCGGTCGAGGTGCTGGTGACCTCAATCGTGCGGGCGCGGGGCATATTGCGGGAGAGCCAGTCGCGGCATTGTGAAAGCGCTTGCGGCTTGCTGTAGATCTCGGTGATTTCACTGCGGGCGGAACGGGACAGCAGGTTGTGGTGAACCGCCAGCTGGACCTCGCCGCAGATGCGGAGCGGGAGCCGCGTGAACATGTCGAGCGTGTCGACGATGCGTCCGTCGGTGCTGTTCTCAATCGGCACCACACCGTAGTCCGCGTGTCCGCGATTCACTTCTTCGAAGACGGAAGCGATCGTATTCACGGGGACCAGGTCGGCACTTTTTCCAAAGTGTTCAATCGCTGCGAGGTGCGAGAAACTGAATGGGGGCCCCAGGTACGCTGCCCGGACCACTTTGACCCGGCTGCGCGCTGCGCTGAGGACTTCCCGGAAGATGGCCCGCAGGGTGACGTTCGGAAGGGGTCCCTGGCTGTCGGCTTCCAGTCGTTCCCACAGATCTTGATCGCCATTGGGGTCAAACCAAACGGCATGCCGATCTTTGAGATCGGTCATTTGTTCGAGAGAGAGCCGCATCCGCTTATTGAGGAGCTGGACGAGATCTTTGTCGATGGCCTTGATCTGAGATTCCGTCGAGGCCGCTGTTTTCTTGCGGACGATCGTTTTCGGCGCAACTTTTTCGGGAGGAGCCTTGCGAACGCTGACCGGTTTTTTGGGAGGGGGGGCCTTTTTGACTTTTTCCACCACCTTGGATTTGGTGGCGGGAACCCGTTTGACGATCTTCTTGGCCATGGGAGCTTTCCGGCAAAACCCTTCTTCCGGACTCCCTTCCCCCCGTGTCTTATCGACGCAAGTGCCTTTCAGGACTGCTGTTCCATTCCAGCAGCGAAGTGAGGACAACCTCGCTTCGGACCCGATTTTGGACTTGTTGCACGGCTCCTGAGAGATATTACCGGGGGGTTCCCAGCGTGCCTCAGGCCGTCTGCAACGCGAATATTCTTTGTACAGGTACAGACTTACGACTGTCAAGCGGACGGATGCGCTCCGGTACCTGGTTCGAGAAGCTGGTCCGGTCATCCCTTGCAAGTTGCCTATCTAGCGCGGATGGTATGTTGGATATCGAGTCGACAGGTGTCGGGTGACGATCTATACTGATATTCGTTCTCGTTGATGCGAATGGCGTCGGCGGGTATGTTCTGGAGGTCCGCCGATGCTCAACCTGATTGGAGACTCGATTCGCTTATGTGACGGCATGACCCGGCGTCAGGCACTGCGGATCGGGGCGCTGGGGATGGGGGGGCTCTCCCTGTCCGGTCTGTTGCAGGCGGAGCAGTCCGCAGGGATTCAGAACTCCAAGAAGTCGGTCATTATGATCTACATGTGCGGGGCTCCCGCACATCAGGATATGTACGATCTGAAGATGGAGGCTCCCAGCGAGATTCGGGGAGAGTTTCGCCCGATTTCCACGAATGTCCGCGGGATTGAGATCTGTGAGCATATGCCGCGTTTGGCCCGGATCATGGACAAATGTGTTCCATTACGCTCAGTGCATGGGTCTCCTGACGGGAATCACGATTCATTCATCTGCTACACAGGGCGGTCGTTCCGAAACCAGCCCCCAGGCGGCTGGCCCGCCATTGGTTCCGTGATGTCGAAGTTGTCCGGTGCCGCGGCGGCGGGAATTCCCCCCTTCTTCGGGCTTTCGCCGAATGCCGGGCATCCGCCCTATGGGTCACCGGGACATCCGGGATTCCTCGGGGTGTCGCACTCGGCGTTTCGTCCCAGTGGTCCGGCTCGTGAGGATATGCAGTTGCCTGGGGGAGTCCTGCTCGACCGTGTCGGGGCTCGCAAGGCATTACTGACCGGCCTGGACCGGTTTCGAAGAGAGACCGATGCGCGGGGCATGATGTCCGGGCTGGATGACCTCAATCGGCAGGCCCTCGATATTCTGACTTCCAGCCGGTTGGCGGAGGCTCTCGATGTCTCGAAGGAGCCTCAGGCCGTCCGTGATCGCTACGGCCAGGGAGACGATCGGAACTTTGGTGACGGAGCGCCCCGGAATCAGGAGCACTTTCTGGTGGCTCGGCGGCTGGTTGAGGCCGGAGCCCGCGTTGTGACTCTGAATTTTGGTCGATGGGACTTCCACAGTGACACCTTCAATGGCATGAAAAACACGCATTTGCCGCAATTCGATCAGGGGCTTTCCGCGCTGATTGAAGATTTACACGCCCGCGGGTTGGATCGGGATGTGGCGGTTGTGGCCTGGGGGGAGTTTGGTCGAACTCCCAAGATTAATGGGGATGCTGGTCGCGACCACTGGCCTCAGGTGGGAGGCGCGTTGCTGGCGGGTGGGGGCTTCCGGACTGGTCAGGTCATCGGTTCGACCGATCGACTGGGAGCGGAAATCGCTAGTCGACCGGTCCACTTTGGCGAGGTGTTTGCCACCTTGTATCGGTGGCTGGGGCTTGACCCGGACGCCGCGTACCTGGCCGATCTGGCGGGACGTCCGCAGAAGCTGGTCGACGGGCATTCCCCGATGCCTGAACTGCTGTAAGGCGAATCGCCACCGGAAACGTGGATGTGGCTCACAATCCGTGCCGGTGGGCGATGGCTCCCTTCACGGCTGCCTCAATCATTCACGCATCGCCGCAATACGCATCGCCTCAGTATCGGGATCGTTCGAGCATCTGATAGTTATTCATTGCCAGCGAAGCGAAGAGCAGGGCTGAGTAAGTCTGTTTCTGTTGAAAGAAATAGATCGCCGCGATTCCCGCGACGACCATCCCAATTTTGTGGGCGGTCAAATCGCCACGCAAGGGGTTCATGGAGCGGCAGATCGCCATGCTGACCTGACCACCATCCAACGGAAAAATGGGCAGCAGATTGAGCAGACCCCACCACAGATTCACATGCAGCCAGTAGAGCACACCGAACTCGATGAGCATGGAGAGTTGAGGATTGCCGTTTTGAATCGCATGGACGGTGCCCCATCGGAGGAGTGGTGCTCCGAGCACAAACCGCATCAGTCCCCAAAGGATGAACCCCGCCATTGGACCGGCCAGGGCAATCGCGATCTCGTGTGTTCGTGTCAGTCGTCGCGTCGGCAAAAACCTCGCCAGACCGCCCATACCATATAACTCGATGGACTGGCCGCCACACCCTAACCATCGCGAAACCAGGGCATGTCCCAGTTCGTGAACAAGAATCGACACAAAGCAGATCACCACCCACAGAATCAGGAATGGCGGCCCCAATCGCATGCTGTCCCATCCCAGCACCGCCGTCAGAAGCCAGAAAAAAGGATGGACGCGTATCGGAATTCCCATCAGGGAAAAACGCAGGTCAAATTCCGTCGGTTGGTTCGATCCAAACATTGCACATCACTTGGGGAAAGGCAGCTGTCCCGTGAAGAACAACGCGAAGGAATGACCACAGCGTATCGAGTCAGGAAACGCGGGTGGGCTCAACTCGGTTCCAGCTTGCCATCCCGCAATTCCAATCGGCGGGCAAATCGGGCGGCCAGATCCGAGCTGTGGGTGACACAGACGAGGATAACTCCGGCCTCACGGGCGATTTCCAGCATCAGATCCCCAATGGTTTCGGCGGTGCGGCGGTCGAGGTTGCCGGTCGGTTCGTCGGCCAGCAGCACTTTGGGCTGATTCATCAGGGCGCGACAGACTGCAACACGCTGTCGCTCCCCCCCCGAGAGCTGGGACGGCAGGTGATTCAACCGATGGGTAAGGCCGACCCGATCCAGTAACTGTCGGGCGTGAGCCTCTTCAGTGGGGCCCGCTCCGGTACGGGCCAGAGTGGGGATCAGGACATTCTCCAGCACGGTGCATTGGGGCAAGAGATGATGGTCCTGAAAGACAAAACCGACCACTTGATTGCGGAACCGTGACTGCTCGTCCAGTGACAGCTGTTGTGGGTCGATGCCATCGATCAGCGTGCGACCAGATGTAGGTGATTCGAGCGCCCCAATCATGTAGAGCAGGGTGCTTTTTCCGGAACCGGAGGGCCCGACGATGGAAATCGCCTCGCCCGCGGTGGCCACCAAATCGACCCCGCGCAGGATCGGCACGTTGCCATCCGCGGAGGGATAGCTCTTGGTGATCTGTTCGACTCGCAGTTCGGTCGGCATGCCGTAAGTTCTCCGGAGGGCCTGAGCCCGAGGTTCGTCGTTGGCGGTATCGTACGTGGCCCGAGTGCAAAACGAAACGTGCGTTGTTCAATGTGAGGGCTTGCGTTTGATGGTTTAACCACACTCACCGTGAAAGGGAATGCGATACTCAATTGAGAAGGGAGCGGAATTCAGGCATTGGTTCAGACGTTGCTACCCGGCGGCGTTGCCTCGGTTCAAGGACCAGTGTTCTCGGTCGAAAACGTTTCCCGCGTTCTGAGTGGAAATCGCATGACGCCCCCCCCTTCTCAGGCCTGCGCCGCGACCTGGGATAACGGGTGTGTGGCCCTACGGACCCTTGGTCCGTAGAGTTCACCGCTGCCAGTTCTGGCATCGAGGGGGGGAACCTTGGGAACTCCCGTGAGATTGTGCAACGGGGTTACTTGCTGTCCCCCGAATCACGGGAGACCACCGTCAGTAGTTCCATTAGCTTTTCCCGAATTTGGGCCTCCGAGTCGGCACTCAGATAGCTCGATCGGGCACGCCATGTTTCGTAGCCGCCCCATTCGTGGTGCTGAGCGGTGGGCAGGTAACCGTTGTAGCCGTTCGCCAGCGAGACGCAGAAGGTCGTTTTCAGCGGGCTGTCTTTTTTAATCGCCAGTCCTGTCTCCACAAACGTCTCGCACGGGATGGTCGTGATTCCCAGTCCGCCAATGCGAAAGGCTTGCACAATCACCTGGACCTTGTCGGGGTATCCCGCCAACAGAACGGTCTCGCGGGCGTAGATCTCTCGCAGTTTTCCGTAGGGGCCGGGGCCTGCCGCCGTTAGCCATTGCTTCGCCTGGTCCAGCTGTTCCAGATTGGGCTTACGGACACCCAGTTCGAGTTCTGCCTGTGCGGCGTGTAGCTCCACCCAGTCGTGGTACTGGATATCCAGCAGTGCCTTCTGGGCCGCCTCCGCCACACTGCTGGCGACTAGTCGCAGCTGTTCTCCGGGTTTGCGGGGAGGGACGCCATCCGAGCCAAAGTTGATGTTGTTGATGTTGCCACTGGTTCCGTTGGACATGATTCCGACGAACGGCGGTTGGACGGACGTGGCATTCTGTTTGATCGCGATCTGGTTGGCGAACTCGGCAAAGTAATCCCCCGAGAGAGCGTCCACGCCCCCGACATAGTGCAATGAGTAATTCGCGTAGATGCAGATCGGGCGGGTTCCCTCCACTGCCTGGATCGAAATGATGCTGACGCCGGGATCGGTCGGCCCGGACGGTTCGCGGGTGACGGATTTATCAAAACCGGGGTTCATGCGGACCTTGTCTGTGGTCTGTTCGAAAGGATCGGTGTTGATGAGACCCTCTTTGGTGAACCACCGACGGTTGAAGACTTGATTCGGTTCCTGCCCGACTACCCAGCCGATACGTGCGGGCTCCCGCTGTTTCCAGGCTCGTTCAATGCCTGTGGCAATCCGCCGAGCCAGTAGCCGCTTATAGTCTTCTTCCGGATCGCTTTGAAAGACCCCAGTCACCGTCACCGCGGTGTGCGTATGAGTCGCCGACATCAACATGCGTTCCACCGGAATCCCTGTGGCGCGACTGGCCAGCAGCTTGGCCTCGTCAAAGACATCGCGCGGTACCATACAGCTGTCGACGACAACCAGTGCGAGTGTCTGGTCGCCGTTATCGAGCACCAGACAACGGGCGTGCAGCGGATCAATAGAACCGGTGGCCTTGCGGTCACTCATTCCACCGTTGACCGAGACCGGCCATTTCTCGGGGGTGATCTCCTGAGCGACAGCTCCAGCCCGCAATATCCGGGCGTCGGCAGCGTCCGTAGAGATCCCCCTCGTCAAAAAGACCAGCAACACAAAGACCCAGATCGTCGACAGCCAGTTCCATCGCATGTCATACCTCGAATTGTTGAACCCTGCGGGGAGTTATCCCTCAAGCATAGATTGCAATAGTTGGGTGTTCAATCCTCGGTGAAAGAGGACCGGAGAGTGCTTGATCGCAATGGGCAGGTTCTGGAAACTCATTCCCTCAGAGCGTCTCAGATCGATAAAATCAATTCCATGAAACGCATCTCATCACGCTCCACATTCTTCGACAAGTTCATCTTCCCGACGGCATGGTTCGGTTTCGTCGGTGTCTTTTTCGTTGCGGTGTTGCACTCAGGTGCCGCGAAGCGTGATCCAGTTGCTCTGCTGGTCCCAATATTCATGCTGATTGGTGGCTATCTCACAATGAAGCATTTTGTGTGGGATCTTGTCGACCAGGTGTTTGACGAAGGGAACAAGTTGATCGTCAAGAATGGCAGCGAAGAAGATCTGGTTCTGCTGGAGAACATTATGAATGTCAGTTCAGTCACTCACTCAAATCCACCTCGTGTCACGCTTCGATTGATCAATCCTTGCCGGTTCGGGAGAGAGATTTCATTCACACCCGCCGGACGTTCACTGTTCCATCCATTTGCCAAGAACCGGATCGCCGAGGATCTCATGGTTCGGGTCCATCGAGCCAAATTTCCTCTGCCGGAGTGAGCGTGATGGTGATGAAGCACTCTCACTCCCGACCCCTCTCCCCCGGGGGAGAGGGGCGAATGAGGGGTTTCGTTACGACACCGCTTCGACCTCGAACCCCTGGCGGTAGGTCTTGGTCAGCAGCTTGTTGGCCTCGGCGAGGTTCTTGATCTTGAGGGCATTCACGTCCCACTCCAGGGTCTTCCCCGGATGCAGGGCGGCGATGTTGCCGAGTTGCACCGTTTCGGTCAGCGGACCGGCGTAGTGGAAGCCATCGCTGGTCTTCGTGTTGCTCAGGACTGCGTCGACCCACACGTGCCAGTGGGACAGACCCTTCTCTTCAGGGTTCTTGAAGTCGGCGAACTTGGCCTGCGGGTAGAGCTGGGGCATGCCGACGTGGGGCAGGACCATCGTGCCCCCTTCGCCGATGAACAGCGAACCGCCACCGGGCAGCTCCTTGCCATCGGGCAGCTGGGCCAACTCGCGCGGTGGCTTGCGGCCTCCGTCGTACCATGTGACTGGAAGAGTGTCACCGGCGGTGTACTTCGTGCCGGGGAAGACGTACTTCACGGTCTCCGGCCCCGGCCAGAGCTCAGGGTTGAACCCTTCGTGATCGCACTGAATCGTCTTCGGGGCGGTGAGGTCCAAAGCGGTAAAGACCGGGTCGAGGATGTGGCAAGCGAAGTCACCCAGGGCCCCGGAACCGAAGTCCTGCCAGTCGCGCCACTTGAATGGGTGGTAGACCTCGGGGGCGTACGGCCGCTCGGGAGCGGACCCGATCCACAGATTCCAGTCGAGCGACTTGGGCACCTCCGCCGAGTCAGGCCGGGCCTTGCCGCCATAATACTGCTGCCCCTTCACGCCGACCCACGAATGCACAGCGGTGATTTTGCCGATCACCCCTTCCTTCAACAGCCGTGTCCCCATGCGGTACTCCAGATTCGAGTGAATCTGGTTCCCCATCTGCGTAATCAACTGCTTCTTGTCGGCCAGCAGTCGCATCTGGCGGGCCTCCCAAACGGTGTGCGTCAGTGGCTTCTGGCAGTAGCAGTGCTTGCCCCGGTTCATTGCGTACATCGCGGCGGGAGCGTGCATGTGATCGGGCGTCGACACGATCACCGCGTCGATCTTGTCGCCGAGTTTGTCGATCATCTCGCGGTAGTCGGCGAAGTGGGCCACGCCGGGGAACTTCTCATCGACCTTGTCGAATCGCGCCGAGTCGACATCGCAGAAGCCGACGAACTTCACCTTGGCATGTGACCCGACCGAGGACAGGTCACTCCACCCCATCCCATTGGCTCCGATCGCGGCCACATGCAGCTCGGTCTTCTGCGTCTGGGCCGAGAGAATCGCCGGTGCCGCCAAGGCCGCTGCGGCCGAGGTCTGAAGGAACGAACGACGGCTTAATGAGGGAAGGGGCATGACGATGTCTCCTCGGTGTGTGTCAGTACAAATCGGCCAGTTCCGATCCGTTGTATTGGAAGCGATCCCGGCCAGGAGGGCAAGGATCGCTCAACATTCGGGGGTCGATGGTTTAACCTGTGAAGCGTTCCAACCTCTGACCTCATGAATCCGCACCATGCCGAAACTTGCTGCCTTTCCCAAAGCCTACATGGATGACCTGTGTGTTCATGGCACGATGACGCTACGGCAGTGGATTGACCTGGCCGCCACGCTCGATATCGACGGGCTGGAGTTCTACACCGGGCTGCTCGATCTGCAGGACCGCAGGAACTGGGCCGATGCGCGGAAGGCCACTGAAGATCACGGGATGGTGATCCCGATGATGTGCGCTTCACCCGACTTCACGCACCCCGATCCCAAGTTCCGCGCTGAGCAGATCGACAAGCAGAAGTTTTGGATCGAGATGACTGCCGCCCTGGGGGGGGCATACTGCCGCGTCCTCTCAGGCCAGCGACGGCCCGAGGTCAGCCGAGCCGACGGGATCGAGTTCGCCGCCCAGTCGATCGAGGCTTGTGCCCCGTTTGCCGCCCAGCTCGGCGTCACGCTGATCATCGAGAACCACTACAAGGACAACTACTGGACCTATCCCGAATTCGCTCAGAAGATGGATGTCTTCAGCGATCTCGTGGAGCGGATCAAGGTGCCCAACTTCGGTGTCAACTACGACCCGAGCAACACCATCCTGGCTGGCGAAGATCCGCTGGAGCTGCTCGAGAAGGTCAAGCACCGCGTCGTCACGATGCACGCCAGCGACCGCACACTGATCAGCGGCACGATCGAAGACCTCCGTAAGGAAGAAGACTCGATCGGCTATGCCAAGCGGCTCAAGCACGGCGAAATCGGCCAGGGGATGAATGACTATGACGCCATCTTTTCGACGCTCAAGAGCGTCGGTTTCGACAGTTGGATCAGCATCGAGGACGGCGTCGATGGCTTCGATCAGCTCAAGGGGAGCGTGGCCTTTCTGCGGCGGAAGATGGCGCAGCACTGGGGGGCCGCATACGGAACATCAGGCCGGAGGGGCTAACGAATGGCGGGTCGGCGAACTCGTGGGGAATGGGCCCCGCGGGTTGGCCCCTTTTACAGATGTTGGATAAAAATTTGAGGGGTGTGTCCTCGGACTGAGGACGGTTTTGATCGAAACGATTCGCGGTTGGTCGCTGAAATGCCAGAAAAGCCTGTCGTTTAAGCGATCAGGTAAGTGGTCAGGCTTCGTGTCGCTGGTTTTGATTTCTGGCACACTGGTTGCATTCTCCAACAGGTAACCCAGACGCCACTTCAGTTCGTGGACAGCAACTGGGAGGATGACAGTCAGGAGAAAATCATGTTAGGTAATGCACTGACAGCGTTGATGACTCTCGGCGTGCTGGTGACCTCAACGGGTGCGGTTCTGGCGGAGGGATGCCATCGCGGGGGTTCCCGCAACGGTTACGAAAACGGATCACACAGCGGATACGGTAGTGGATTCCCCAACACGTACGGCTTCCCCAACGGGTACGGTGATAATGGTTACCGCTGGGAAGGAGGGAGTGGTGTCCCGGTGACCGGCAACCGATACAGCAGTGGCTATCGCGGTGGGGCCCGTAACGACTACTCATCGAGTGGGTTTGGTGTGCAGATCTATGCGGCTCCCCGAGTCAGCTTCGCTCCGGTCCATGCACCAACCTGCCGTCCGATGCCATCGTATTACCAGCCTGTGCCAGCCTGGGGCTGGCAGAATAGCGGCTTCGGAGGGGGCTATGGGGACTCCCGTGGTTTTCCCAATGTGGGGCATCACCACCCCCACTGATTCGAAGCGGCTGGCACGCGGAATCATAGTTGGGAGCTTGGCTCAGGGGGCGTCACTGGCGATGCCCCCTGTTGGCATTTGAAATCTGCCAGGACAAGGGAGGCCGTTCAAGGCGATGAGACATTGAGCCCCCTTGAGATGTTTTTGAGTTGTCACGGGTTATCCTTTTTTCTGGCGAAGGGTAGGGGTATAGTGGAATCCGTCGCGGGGTTCCCTGCGGTCTCTGGTGTCGACTTGGTGGTCGGCACGGTTCGCGCCTTCATCGATCATCACAGGTCACGCATCGAGTGCAACGTTCTTTCC
>QWPB01000191.1 GCA_003671275.1 Planctomycetota bacterium
CGTAGGCGGAATGACCATGCAGAGCCGCAACTACTCGTGCCGCATCACGCATTCGCCTTTGAGTTCAGCCCCGGCCAGGAAATTACCGGCAATGTAGGCCACTTTATTGTACGGCACTTTGACGGTTACGAGACAGACATCTTTGCTCTTCGCAACAGCCAGGACATCGTTCGGGTCAGGGTTCCCCGTGCCCGGGTCGACCTTGATTTCCACAGTGATATCGCTGACACCGACGCCCACCGAATTCGACACAAAGTCTTTCACTGCCGTCTCGACGGAAGTGTTGGTCGCCCCGTCGACGATCGACAGGCGAGAACCGTGACGGGCAGCATTGGTCACCAGCTGGCCGACCATCATCGCGCGTCCAAACTCAACAATTCCCATCACAATCATCATGAACAACGGCAGAACGATCGCCAGTTCCACGGCGGCGGCCCCACGACGACGATTGCGACGATTTGTGCGGGGGCACATCATGACGGCCACTCCCATGAACCAATCCGCGGGAAAGGATTCCACGGTCGATTCAACACTAGCTCCCTCCGGAAGCATGGGCTGCGAATTGAAGAAAAAAAACAACTCTGGTACTGTCGAACGAGCCCTGTTGAAACAATGGTACATGTTCGGCGGGCTGTAACGATTTTCCCAATCCGGCGGCACAACGATGAGTCCCCCCAAGACAATCTTCAAGCGGATCATTGACGGGGAAATCCCGGCCAAAATCGTTCATGAGGACGAGATTTCGCTGGCGTTTCACGATGTCTCGCCTCAGGCTCCGGTCCACATCCTGGTCATCCCCAAGAAGGAAATCCGCTCGATTGCGGAACTTCAGACAGAAGATGCCGCGCTGATGGGACATCTGTTCGCCATCGTTCGCAAGATCGCCGAGGAGCAAGGGCTGACCAACGGCTTTCGGACCGTCATCAACACCGGAGTCGATGGTGGTCAGACCGTGCCCCACCTGCACATCCACCTGATGGGCAAGCGGGCCTTGGGCTGGCCCCCAGGATAAACGCTCACTCACATCCAGATTCCATTTCACGAGGCACAGGCACACCATGTCACGTTTTCTTCTGTGGGCATTCTGGGGGAGTCTGGGCAGCGGGCTGGTGGCCACAGCCGGACTGAGGGCGGACGAGCCCCAGCGTCCCCGCTCGGATCCGCCAGAGATCGTCTCGTCATGGGATGATCTGACCAATGGCGTCAAAACGAAAGAAGACTGGGAGCAGCGCCGAGCAGAGCTGCATCGGCGATTCCTGGACTTGATCCGCGATCAACACAAGCCCGTTAAACCCCCGCTGGACCTGCAAATCCATGAGACGGTCGAAGTGGCCGCAGGCTACACTCGCCAACTGATCAGCTACGCCGTGGAATCTGATGAACGAGCGCATGCGTACCTGGCTATCCCTCAGCGTCCCGCAGGCGAGACCGGCCCCCTTCCCGCCATTGTGGCTCTGCACGGGACATTTCCCCAGGGGATCGAACAAGCGGCGGGACTGGTCGATGATGCCTCCAAGGCCCACCTGCACCATCTGGTGCAGCGCGGGTATGTCGTCATCGCCCCCGAACATTTCGTCTCGGGCCGTCGAATCCCCCCCGAGGGAGCCTACGACACCACACGGTTTCACCAGAAACACCCGGAGTGGACCGCCGTCGGCAAATTCACCTACGAACACTCGATCGCCATCGACGTACTCCAAACCTTGGACATCGTCGACCCCGATCGGATCGGCGCGATGGGACATTCCCTCGGCGGGCAAGGCACCATCTTTCTGTCCGCTTATGATTCACGAGTAAAAGCGGCGGTCGATAACTGCAGTGCCGCCTTCTTTCGCCACAACAGCGGCGTCGAACATTGGTCGCGCGACCGCTGGTATGTCTACTTCAAGCATCTTCGCCCGCAGCTGCTCAACGGACAGCTGCCACCCATCGATTTTCACGAGGTGCTGGCACTGTCCGCTCCGCGAGGATTTCTGGATATCTCGGGAATCAACGATGGTCCTCGGCTGACGCAAAAGCAGCGGGTACTCATGCTGCTGAAGGTTGCCGATGTCTACGAGATGGTGGGTGCGCCGCAGAACTTTGAATTCTTTGTCCACCAGCGGGGACACTCCGTGCCCGTCGAAACCCGCGAACTGATGGGGGCCTTCTTCGACGCTCATCTCAAGCCGCAGTCGGCCACCTCCGCCCGACGAGTGAATGAGTGACCACCACTCCGAAACTTCGTTACTGACCGTCTGGAATCTCGGGGTCCACGATCAGGGCCAGCTGGTTCATCGACTCCTGCCAGCCGAGATAGCAGAACTCGACAGGGATCATTGTGGGAATTCCCATCTGAGTGACTTCCAGTTCGGTTCCACAGGCAACCGGCCGCAGGTTGATCGTGACCTGCATTTCGCCGGGCATGTTCGGATCATCGAACTGATCCGAGTAACGAATCCGCGAGTGCGGCGTCAGCTCCAGATACGTACCACCGAATGAGTGGCTGCTGCCGGTTCCAAAATTGGTGAACGACATCCGATAGCCGCCGCCCACGCGGGCATCCATGCTATGGATCTTGCCAACGAACCCGTACGGGGGCAGCCACTTGACCATCGCGTCCGGGTCCAGAAACGCACGGTATATACGCTCAGCGGGGGCCCGAAAAACACGATGCAGGCGGACAGTGCCGGGTTCTGCTGACATGGAACGATCTCCAATGAGGGGATTGATGGGGGATTGGATTATTGAGGTAGAACCGTCGGTTCTCAACCACAGCCGACTCGTCAACGGTCTGCAACGCCCGATGGCCTCAGAGTTCCGGGGAACGATTCACCGCGAAGCCATCGGCCCCCGTAGAATGGCCGTCACGGGAAAATGATCCGACGGCGTTCGTCCCTCACGAGCAGTCCGGTCGATCTGCGACTCGACCATTTTCCATTGTGGGGAGCAGGCAATCCAGTCGATGCGAGCCCCCTGGGTTTGGGTGGCCACAAACCCGCTGAAGGTACCCTCGGCAGGCTGCTGTTCGGGATGTTTTTGGCGGTAGGTGTCCACGAGTCGCCCTGGCCCGTCCTCAACGAACAAGGCTTGATAGGGTGGGCTACTCTCTCCGGCGTTGAAGTCGCCCGTCAAAATGGTCGGCAGTTCTCCTGCGAGTGTCACCATTTGCCGCCGAATTAGTCGGGCGGACTCATGGCGAGCGATCTCTCCCCGATGATCAAAGTGAGTATTGAAAAAAAACAGATCCACGGGCGGCGTGGTCTTTCGATCACGCAACTTGACCCAGGTGACCATCCGTGTCAGCGACGTGTCCCAACTCTTGCTGCCGGGAACATCCGGAGTTTCACTCAGCCAGAAGTGGCCTGCGGCCTGCTTCTCGAACCGGGCCTTGCGAAACAATACAGCTGTCATCTCGCCCCGCTCGTCACCAGCATCACGTCCGACCCCGATGGCCTCATAGCCAGTCAGCTTTTCCGCCAGATAATCCCGTTGAAATCCGAGCGTCTCTTGAGTCCCCAGCAGATCAGGATCAAACGTCCGAACGGTCTCCACCAGAAAATCCTTCCGCCGGTCCCAGTGGTTCTCGCCGTCATTCGCGGTCCCGTACCGAACGTTGAAACTCATCACCCGCAGATCATCGGCCCAGGTGGCCGCCGTGATCGACAGACACAGGGAACAGGCCAGTAGACCAAACAGTGAACGAATCATCGATGAGCTCCCGACATTACAGGCAACAGACTCCCCGGACTATAACTCATCTCAAAGTCAGAATCCCGGTGAACGCATCGCCACGGCTACGAAGCAGGGGCGAATTGTCAATCGACCGCGTGCGAGTTAGCCTGCACGTCATGTGACAGTCACTGGCGAAGCGGCCACTTCACGGTCTCACGTTCAGCGAGCTTCCCTCGAAAGGACAATCATGCAGAGACCTGTTATCGGGATTTGGGGGTTCATGATTCTGCTGGTCCTGAGCATGGGACAGATCCCCCTGGCAGCTGCCGAACAGAAATTGAATGTGTTGTTCATTGCCGTGGATGACATGAACAACAATCTTGGATGTTATGGACACCCCCTGGTCCAGTCACCGAACATCGATCGGCTGGCCCGGAGGGGGACACTTTTCCAGCGAGCCTACTGCCAGTTCCCTCTCTGCTCTCCTAGCCGCACGTCGCTGATGACAGGGCTCAATCCCGACAAGACCAGGGTCTTTGATCTGCAGTACCACTTTCGTGATGAAATGCCTCAAGTGGTCACCCTGCCTCAGATGTTCATGAACGCGGGGTATTACACCGCCCGCGTGGGCAAGATCTACCACTATGGAAATCCCGGTCAAATCGGCACCAGCGGGCTCGACGATCCGGCGTCCTGGAATGAATTCCACAATCCCAGCGGACGTGACAAGCTGGAGGAAGACCAGTTGACAAACCATACTCCCAAACGAGGACTGGGAAGCTCCCTGAGTTTTCTGAAAGCCGAAGGGACCGACGAAGAGCAGACCGACGGGCTGGTCGCGAACAAAGTGATTGAGCTCATGGAGTCCCGGAAGGATCAGCCGTTCTTTCTGGCGGCGGGATTCTATCGACCGCACTGTCCCTTCATCGCTCCGAAGCGGTACTTCGAACTTTACCCCATCGATCAGGTGCAAATGCCGGGAGGATCGTGGGACTATTTGACCTTGGCCCCCAAATCCGCATTGGCTTCGACCACCCCTTGGCCATGGTTCGGCGTCAATGAAGAGCAGAGCCGCGAGGCGCTGCAGGCCTACTGGGCCACCATCAGCTTTGTGGATACGCAAGTGGGAAAACTGCTGGATGCGGTGGATCGCCTCAAGCTGGCAGATCGCACGGTCATCGTTTTTTGGAGCGATCACGGATACCACATCGGCGAACATGGACTGTGGATGAAACAGAGCCTGTTTGAGAATTCCGCCCGCGTGCCGCTGATTATCGCAGCCCCCGGACAGAAGACACCGGGTCAGTCCACCGGGCGGACGGCCGAACTGGTTGACCTGTACCCCACTCTCGCGGACCTGACGGGCTTATCAGCTCCCGATGGACTGGCCGGCAAGAGCTTGCGACCACTTCTGGACGATCCGAATGCCGCCTGGGAAAAACCCGCCTTTACACAAACGCAGCGCGGCGGCTTCCCCGGTCATTCCATCCGCACGGAACGATTTCGTTACACCGAGTGGGACAGCGGAAAACAGGGGAGCGAGCTGTACGATTACGATTCCCCGGAAGGAGAAACCCGGAACCTCGCGAGCGAGCCCGCTCACGCAGCCACCATGGAGAAACTGCGTGACCAGCTGCGGGCCCATCATCCCGAACGTGTGTTCGGAGGCAAGGCAGGCAAGACCGAAAAAAAGACGGCTCCTCCCGCTAAACCGTGATCTGGGTTCCCACGAGAAACGAGCAGAGATTGGCGGCCACAATCGCCAGCATGTCCCGGCGCGTCGCAGTTCCCTCTGGAGCAATGCGATGACGAACGAAGGCCCCCCAGAACATCCACGCCTCACAGGCCGGGGCAAAGGTTTCCGCCGTGAACAGATACCAGCCTCGTTCCCCGGCCGGGAACAGCGCCGGAAAGACTAGCCAGACGAAGGGATACGTTCCAGCGGTCAACCACACCCCGGCCCACAAGCGGACATGCGGTGGATGTCGTCGGGAAAGTCCCCACCAGAGGACGCTCGTCTCAATGAGCACGGTGATCAGGTATCCCAGCAGCATGGACTGCCAATAATCAGTGCTCGGCATTACACCATCCGCAAGAGAAAAGGGATCTCGGCCAGAACATGCAGCATCGCAATCGTGAAGTAAATCCGGCGGGTGCTTTCATAGTCGATCCCAAAACAGACCCAGAGTACGCCAACCAGCAAGAGACTCAGCAGCAGCAGCGCGCCGATGGCACGCGACCACCGAGGACCGCGCCGCGCTGCGGGTATCGCATTCCAGTCCCAGGGAGCTGAACGCAATCCAATCGCGGGAATCAACACCACCCAGATCCCATAATGCACCAGTTCTAAAAACGTATGCGTGGCCACTAAAAAATACGGAGAAATCCCCGGCAAGGCCCACGCCCCGGCATGTTCCGTCAATGTCTCGGCCCGCACCGTGGGGCCGAAGGCGATCGTGATCTGATCGGCTCCGGGAAGCTCGGGGGCCTCTCGCAACTGACTCCACATGAGCAGGATGGCCAGCGGAACAGTCAGAGCAATTACCCGATACCCGCGTTTCCATTCCGGTCGGGAACGGGCGATCTCGCGATCTAGAAGCCACAGTGCCATCAAGGGGTGCAGGTACACCGCTGTCAGCGGAAGTGCCAACGGTTTCAGCCAGACTCCAGCCGTCAAAAAACAGGCCACAGCCCACACCCACCCCGCATCAAAGCGGGGGTTGGTCTGTGACCGCTGCCAGATCAGCCCGCAAACCCACCAGATCAACGCCATGCTCCAGACAGCGTAGCCCTGCAATCCGATCCGGGGCATTGTGGTTACCACCCACGGCAGAACCGCATAAGCCAGCGTCAGCCCGACAATCCCCACACCGGACCACAAAAAGAAACTCCACAACCGACCGGCCCGTGCAGGCAACCGGCCCAGCACATACCGGAACTCCAACAAGTTGTGCGGACCGGCAAACAAGAACACCGCACCGAATGCCACGGATAGCGGCAGATAAACAGAAAGCCCCGCAGCAGCGCCAACCAGCATCAAAAAGCCGACGGCGAACCCCCGACCGATTCGGTCGGGGGGTGCAGAAACCAGAAGGGATGGCGTTGTGACGGCCATGGCCAATCACGCCTGAGGAGTCTGGCCACGCCGAGCCAGCCACATCCCCAGGGCAATCACCCCCGCCCCCACGGCCACGCCCAGCACGATGGTCTGCGTTGACGGTCCCGTGCTGACTGGCTCGGGCGGCAAGGGGGCCATCGTCGAGTCAGGCATCGACATCGCGGGAACCTCGGGACCGGCAGGCGTATCCGCAGCTGGTTCCGCCGCCGGAGCTTCGGTTACCTGGGGAGGAGCAGGAATGTCGGCCTCGCTCACGGAAAATGAACTCACCGCGAAAATCGCAGCACACAGGAGAATACGTCGCATGGGTCTGCCTTTTGTTTCTGTACCGAACGGGCCCCGAATGGTTCCCTGCCGCGTATCATGAAACCCGTCCCCCTGCGGACGCAAGCGAAGGCCGCAAATTGGAATGTCCCCGGTCACCGCAGTTCGATCGCTATCCGCCCATCACAAATGCGGTCTTTCGACGACTTTGCTCCGTAATTCAACGGATGCAATCGCTCGTTTACGGGCGAGCGGCACCGGTCCGCAAACCGTTGCCAGTCGCATCAATGGGGGGCAGTAACTCAGCCTCCTCATCGTCTTCCCGTGACGGTACCGGCAACGGTGGAAAGGCGGGCTTGGCGGTCTCCTGTCGCAGCGTTCCTGAACTTGCAGGCGACGGGGTCCCCGAGGAGACATTCCCCAGCGCAATCTGCTGGTCCCCCAGACGCAGCTCCGCAATCTTGAATGTTGCCGTTGTCGAGATCCCCTGTGTGGTCCGGTTGAATAATGTCCGTCCCGGAGCCGCTGCCACGGTAGCGGCCTGCGGGTCCGGACGTAGCGTCACTTCGACCATCGATTGATCCGGGTAGGTCAGTTGTACCTTGAATGCCAGATTCCGGGGATTCTCGAAGGGGGCTCCGAACTCTCCATTGCCCGCAAATCGCATCAGGTATTCCCCATTGCGTGTCGTGATCTGCGGAGCGGGCAACAGCTGATCCTCATGCAATACCCGCAGCGAGGCCAGATGCAACTGCCACACGGGAGTGGCGCGGATGACCAGTTCATCCTTCCCGAACTGAAACTGCGGCTGAGCATCGAGCGAAGCCATGATGACCGGGTAGACTGTCGCCGGAGTCTCTTCGCCCAGTGTGGCGGCACAACGCAGCAGCAGCGGGGCTGGCAACTTGGCCACGATCTGCGGATTCGACAGCACCTGAGTCAGCTTCGTCGTCTCGCCAGTCTTCTGATAGAGCGATACCAGAAAGACCTGACTGTTCTGGGTTTCCAGATGGGTGTCCAGATTGCAGAGAATCGCATCTTCCGCCTGGGCGGTGCGGGCTCCTCGTTCCAGCACGCGGGCACATACGAGATTCGCTTCCCACACATCCCGGCTGTACGACAGAGCCCGATGGGCCGTTACGGCAGCGGTCAGTTGTCCACTGAAGTCCTCGATGGCCGCCTGGTTCGCGAGAGCCGTGGCGAGCATATCGTCCTTACGAAAATGGCCCTGCCCCAGCTGCTCCAGTCGGGAATAGGTCTGGGCCGCTTCGGTCAGCTGGCCCTGCTCTTGTTGTGTACGCCCTGTGTAGTACCAGTACGGGGGATAGCACTCCATGAAATCTTCCATCCGCTTCAGCACCCGCAGTCGGACCTCGGGATTTGGCTCACGCATCGCCAGTTCCAGCGAGTCCAGATCACTGCCCCGTACCAGCCACTTGTCGGGAATCTTCTTCTTCTGGGCCAGCTTCCAGAAGGTGTCCATGAACTGCGATGACTTGGCGACCACCGAATTGATGCGGGCCTTTTCAATCTTCAGCAAATCTTGATCCCGCTGATAGTTCATGGCTCGATAGTCCCACCAGCTGTTGGCTCCGCTGCGTACCGCATTCCCCACTTGGGCAGTAGCCACGTCGGCCCCCAAGGCAAGTACATCCCATGCCAGTTTCTTCTGAATCGAGTTCTTATGCTGCTCGCGATAGAGTGTCCGCTCATAATCGGCAACGCCCACTTGGTTGATCTCATCCAGGACTGCCGTGTAAAGCTGAATCACTTCTGGATCAGCGACTGCATCCAGATTCAGGTTGTTCAGGATCTTCTCCTGCTCCTGATGCAGGACCGCCCGGGTCGGCTCTTTTCGAATCCGGTGAAACGCAGCCCGACAGTAATTCAGAGCGACCGCTGTGGAGCGATTCTCCGCGCTGTTCACAACCACTCCAGCGGTGGGCGCAGGCTGGGCCGCTGGAGCCGGTCCGGGCAGGTTCCCCTGGGCGGAAGCCACCCCGGAGATCGTCCACAGAACGAGCACCGTCAGTTCAACAAGTCGCATTCGCATGACGAGATTCAGTGGGGACATTGGATTCCCTCCGTGATTCACCGTCCGTGGCAACATGCCATCGACAGCCCTGCCGATGGTCATCGAACCTCTTCCGCAACGGACCTGCCCCCAGGACAGATCCCGGTGACACGCCACGATCAACATCGTGCGAAACAACAGCGTGCGGAAGTTTCGATCATCAATCCACTCTATTGTTCTCCGCCCGGTCCGGGATCAACCGATCCCTCAAAACGGGTCCGCGAAAAGCTTCTTCGCACACGCCGTACCGACTAGGCAAACCTGAACGAGGCGGCCTGATCGGGACAACCGGTCATGTTTTCCTGATCGTCAGCCAGCGGCGGATGAAAGTCCACCATGTCGAGCCTCTCTCAAGCCCCGAGGCTCGAACACGGAAGACTGACATCTCCCGTTCGCTTTCGTATGCACGAATGGTGCCAAAGCGACAAACGGACCGAAGTACCCGCTCCACAGCTTCTTGTCGGCAATTTCCGCCGACACCGACCCCTACCGCATGTCAATTGGGTCGACATCGATTGTCATTTCGACATCCGGATGCAAATCGAGCTTCGCCTGGACTTCGCGCCAGAGAGCGACAATTGGTTCGAGCGATTCGGCGGAAAGTTGGAAGTGGAACCGCCACATCTTTCTCAATCGGGTCAACGGCGCCGGGGCTGGCCCGAGAATTCGGACTGGATGCATTCCCGCCTGGGCTGCCTCGCGATACAGCGTCGTGATCCGCCGGGCCTCTCCACAGACAACCGCCTCCTCCGGGCCACGCAGAATGATTCGAGCCAGAAGAGTAAACGGAGGGGCCTTTAGCAACTCCCGATGTCGGAGTTCCCCAGCTGCGAATCCCAGATAGTCATGTTTCGCTGCTCTCTGGATCACGGGTTCATCCGGGCACGTGGTCTGTACGATTACGCGACCGCCCTGCTCTCCTCGACCTGTCCGTCCGGCCACCTGAGCAATCAGCTGAAAAGTCCGTTCGCTGGCCCGCAAGTCAGGCTGATGCAATAACGTGTCTGCGGCCACCACTCCCACTAGTGTCACATTGGGAAAGTCGAGCCCCTTGGCAATCATCTGGGTTCCCAGCAGGATGTCGACCTCGTGCCGTCGGAATTTCTCCAACGCTTCGTCGTGACTGCCGGGGGCCTTCATCGAATCGCTGTCCATCCGCAACAACCGCATCCCCTGGAATTTCGCAGCCAGTTCCTGCTCCAGACGCTGCGTACCAGTTCCCAGGTATTTCAAACCCGGTGTCTGACAGTTCGGACACACGGTCGGCTTATGGGCCTCGTAATCACAACTGTGACAGACGACTTTCTGACGATCCGCGTGCCAGGTCAACGTGAGATCACAATCAGGGCAGCGCACTCCGACGCCGCATTTTTGACACCACAATACCGGGGAGTAGCCTCGTAAATTCAGAAAGAGAATGGCCTGCCCGCCATCTCGCACGCACTGCGTGACGCTATTCATCAGGGCTCGTCCAATCGCCTCTCCGCGCTGCACGTGCGGGTCATGCCGCACATCGACGATCGACACGGGAGGAAGCGGGCGACCTTCCACCCGCCGAGGCATCGACACCAGCAGATCCTGCTTCCGTCGTGTCCGCAAAAGTGATTCCAGCGTGGGAGTGGCCGATCCCAGAATCAACGGCACCTGCGACATCCGCGCCCGTTCACGGGCCACCTCGCGCGCGTGATAGCGGGGCGTCGTCTGCTGCTTGAACGTCGTCTCGTGCTCCTCATCGATGATAATCACCCCCAGCTGGGGCGTCGGGGCAAAGATCGCACTGCGTGCCCCGACCACGACCTGAACCCCACCGCTGGCGATCCGCTGCCATTGGGCATGCCGTTCCGCATCGCTCAGGTGGCTATGCAAAACAGCCACCGAGTCGAACCGGCTGCGGAATCGTCGGATTGTCTGCGGGGTCAACGAGATTTCTGGAACCAGCACGATCGCCTGCTGGCCATAACTGACAATCTCGCGAATTGTCTGGATGTAGACTTCGGTTTTACCACTTCCCGTGATGCCATGCAGTAAAACCGTCTGATGTTCCTTCTTCCGAACCAGACCAAGAATCTGGTTCAGGGCTTTCTGCTGATCATCATTCAACTTCAAGTCCGATTGCGGATCAACAGGGCCAATCTCGTCGTTGTCCCACTTCGCGATCCGCCGCTTGACCGGGACAATCAGCTGCCGCTCACGCAGCCATTGAATGGGCCCTGTGCCGCAATCCGCCCGCTGAGACAAATCATCCACCGCCATCGGTTCCGAACTGGCCAGCAACAGGTCGGCGACAGCTCGCTGTTTTTTGCTGAGCCTGGTCGTGGCCAACTTCTCCGCCAGCCCCGGGGACGCGGTGTAACAGACAATCTCACGCGTTCCAGACTGCTTCTTGACTCCGGCGGGAATCACGGTTTCCAGCACTTGCCCCCAACTGGCCAGGTACCGTTCTCCGATCCATTTCGTCAGACGAAGCATTTGCGGGCTGACAATCGGCTCGCGGTCCAGAATCTCCAACAGTGGTTTCAAGCGGCGCGAGGTCGGTGCCGTTTGCCCTACTTCGACG
>QWPB01000040.1 GCA_003671275.1 Planctomycetota bacterium
AGGGCATTGCTCGCCGAGTGTTCGCTCTTGGTGCTGGCCTCCCGCGTGGCACCCCCGACTTACGTCGGGGGCTCGCTGGGAATTTGGTGGCGGCAGAATTCTTACGAGCACAAAAAAGCCCACCGGTTGCAACCGGTGGGCTTCCTGGATTTCGCGCTGACGCTGCGACTAGCCGATTCCGGGGACGTTGTAGGCGGTGGCGAATTCGGCGATTTCGTGGCGGATCTTTGCCAGTGCGGCCTCGTCGCTGGAGGCCTTCAGCACCCGCAGAATCCAGCCGCCGACTTGCTTCATCTCGGCCTCTTTCATCCCGCGCGTCGTAAGCGCTGCGGTGCCGATGCGAATCCCGCTGGGGTCAAGAGCCTTCCGTTGATCGTAGGGGATCATGTTCTTGTTGACAGTGATCCCCGCCTTGTCGAGGGCCTGCTCCGCGATCTTTCCGGAGAGGTCAATGGCCGTCACATCGCACAGCATCAGGTGGTTATCCGTACCGCCCGAGACCAGGCGGATGCCACCGGCGACCAGCGTATCGGCGAGCACCTGGGCATTGGCGACGACTTGCTTGGCGTAGTCCTTGAACGACGGGGCCAGGCATTCGCCGAAGCAGACCGCCTTGGCGGCGATGATGTGCATCAGTGGACCGCCTTGAAGTCCGGGGAAGACAGTCTTGTCGACGTCCTTGGCGAACTTCTCGCGGCACATGACCATCCCCGACCGGGGGCCCCGCAAGGTCTTGTGCGTTGTCGTGGTGACGAAGTCGGCATGCGGCACTGGGCTGTTGTGCATCCCACCCGCGACCAGTCCGGAGTAGTGGGCCATGTCGACCATGAACAGAGCTTCGTTCTCGCGAGCGATCTCGGCGAACTTGGCGTGGTCGATCTCGCGGGGGTAGGCACTGGCCCCGGCGACGATCATTTTCGGCTTGAACTCCTTGGCCAGCCGGACCACCTGATCAAAGTCGATCCGGTGATCGGACTGCCGCACCCCATAATGTTTGAAGTTGAACAGCTTGCCGGAGAAGTTCAGCCCGAACCCGTGGGTCAGGTGCCCCCCGTGAGCCAGATCCATCGCCAGAATCGTATCCCCTGGCTGGAGGACCGACATGTAGACGGCCATGTTGGCCTGGGAACCAGCGTGCGGTTGCACGTTCACATGCTCGGCCCCGAACAACTGCTTGGCCCGATCTCTCGCGAGATTCTCGATTTCGTCAACAAACTCGCATCCGCCGTAGTACCGCTTACCGGGGTATCCTTCGGCGTACTTGTTGGTCAGGATGGTCCCCGCCGCTTCGAGGACTGCAGCGCTGGTGTAGTTCTCCGACGCGATCAGCTCGAGCCCCTCCTTCTGCCGGGTACGTTCGTGCTGAACGGATTGCCAGAGCTGGGGATCAGAAGACTCAAGTGACGAACGGGACATCGCAATGACTTTCGGGTGGGCAACCGGGGCCAAGGGCCATCACACCGGCCCCGAGTCCCTTGCAGAGGGAAAAATCATATCGCCCCCCTGCCCGTCCCGCCACTGCTTGCGGGACGTGAAACCATGCGGAGGGGTGGTCTTTCCCATTGAATACCACAGATGAGTCAACGCGGTGGCACAGCCTCGATGGACGGTGCTGGTGTCGTCGCCCGCTCTTGTCGCGAAAGCCATTCACAGGCCGGGTGAGCCAGCCCCTCGTGCCCACCATCAAAGATCGTGACGCGGCTCGGGCCGGCCTGCCGCCGCAGATACAGATTTCGATCCATCGACAGGTCTTCGGCCTCGTCCTCAGCTCGAGGCCGCTTCAGCCGCCCATCCGCCCAAAGTTCCTCCATTTCAAGCTCGGTTACCAGGGGTGAGTGATTCGCGGCGGCCAGTACATTGAATGCCCGCAGCGTCTGGTGAATGGGCACCGACCCCGTTTTTCCGTCGGTGACACCGGCGTTGAGGTCGATGGGCATAGCGGCGGCGTATTGCAGAAAATGAATCGGCGATCGGCGGTAATACTCCAGGTCGATCGTGGCCGATTGCCGGGGGGCGCCCCCGCAGCATTGATTCATCAGTTGGGCGTACTTGCCGAGTGTTCCCTCGTGATTGTGAAACGCGTGCCATTCCGCCAGATCACTGATTCCGACCCACGCCGAAGCTGCCGAGAACCGTTCGGGATGGTAGGCCACCATCAGCATGGTCATGTGCCCACCGCCTGAGACTCCCGCCAAATAGATCCTTCGCGGGTCGATGGCTCGCTGTTGAATCATCCAGTCGACGGCATCGAGTACATCCTGTCGGGCCAAGGGAGAGCCACAGGCTTCCGGGTGGTCGTTAATGCCCCGAAAATTCGGCTGAAGAAAGGCCCACTTTCGAGCAACCGCCTCCCGTTGCCAGTCCGCATGGTCCTGTGTGACATCGGCACTCCACGAGTGCAGCGAGACCAGTAGCGGAACCGCGTTTTCGTCGGGGGGCAGCCAGTATCGGACCGGCTGGGGAGCCTGGTCCAGGGGACTGTAGATGGTGACCTGCTCCAGTGCGGGCAGTGGTTCATCGGCCCACGTCCGAGTCGGAAGCCACAGCAGCAGAACAAACCATCGCCAGTGCATTATCAGGTCTTCTCGGTAATGGACATTCGGGGGGCGTACGACAGCGGTTATACGCGGATTTCTTGCAGGACGCGACCGCCTTCGTTGATGGCCACCGGACGCCCCTGGACATCCGGCAATCGCAATTCCGGGTCGATCCCCAGAGAGTCGTAAATCGTCGCTGCCAGATCTTCCGGTCCGGTCGGTGGTGTTAGAGCATATTCGGCGTTCTTGTCGCTTTCGCCATACAGCCCGCCGCGACGAATACCGCCCCCCGCCAGAACGGCGGGAAAGAGTGTGCTCCAGTGGTTGCGGCCCCAGTTGCCCGTGGGCTGCGGCGTTCGTCCCATCTCCCCCAGGGCAACCACCAGCGTCTCGGCCAGCATTCCCCGTTCATCCAGGTCAGTCAGCAAGGCGGAAAATCCCTGGTCGAACGTGGGCAGCAAGTGGTGCTTTACATCCTCGCTATGGAGGTGCGAGTCCCAGCCATAACCATCCGGGGCATCGTAATGCACCGTGACATACCGCGATCCGGCCTCGATCAGCCGCCGGGCCATCAGGCACGATTGACCAAACAGGTTCCGCCCATACCGGTCACGCAGGGGAGTCGATTCACGGGTGATGTCCAGGGCCTGCCGCGTTTTCTCGCTGGCCACCAAGGACAGGGCCCGAGCTTGATACCGGTCATAGGTCTGAAACGCGGCTGGGCGTTCGAGTGTACGCTGCAGGTCATCAAACTGCTTGAGCAGAGCCCCTCGGTCATCGAGACGGTCTCCCGTCAACTCTTTGGGCCTCACCAATCCCTCGATCGCGAATGTCAGTTCGTCGTCCGTACAGTCTCGCCAGTATGGATTGTCCTTGGCGTCTCGTTTCTCGACAGCGGTTGTCAGCGGATCGGCGCCTCGTCCGAGCCATCCTCCATACTCGCCGGGGCGTCGCAACCGTGTGGCGAACTCCTGCAGGCGACCCAGTGAGTTCGGAATCACAAAATATCCCGGAAGATCATCCCCTCCTCGCAGCTGACGATCAGCTACTGAACCCATCGCGGGCCAGTCCTGTGGCGTGGTGTTAAAGCCGCCCCCGATGGGCACCTGCCACCGTTTACCGGTCTGGATGTAGTGCCCGCCTCCGCTGTGGTCATTGAACGAGTGCGACATCGTGCGGACGACGGTGAACTTGTCCGAGATGTTCGCCAGCTGGGGCAGGTGTTCGCCGATCAGCAGTCCCGGCGTGCGGCAGGCGATGGGCCGGAACGGGCCGCGAATCTTCTCCGGAGCGTGGGGCTTCAGGTCGAACGTCTCCAGCTGACTCGGCCCGCCAAAGAGCATCACAAAGATAACCGCTTTGGCTCGGGCCTGGTGGGCGTGCTCTTCCGCCTGAAGAAGCGTGGGGAGTGTCAGGCCAAACAAGCCAGCCCCGGCAGCCTTGAGAAAGGGACGGCGAGAGTGTTCGAATCGGTTGAGATGGAGCATCGGAATCTCCTCGCCGCGATTGGTGGTGATCGCGCTGAAATTCGGAATCAAGTCACAATCAGCGCCACCCCACAGCCCACGCCCGCCAGGTAGCTCAGGGCGATCATTACCCGCAGCATCGATTCGCTGGCTACATTCTGGTTTTTCCCGAACGCCTGCCACGCAATCGGGATCGCCAGGACGTGCGATACCAGGATGAACAGCAGGATCAATGGGTCGGGACGATCGCCCCGGACACACTGAGCGATCGGGGCTCCCACACAAACACCCGCGATCAGGAGGATGATCGCGGTGGCTTTCAAGTCGCGGTACATAGGCTACCCGAGCATCCAGCCCTTGCGGTACTCGCGACCGAGGTACTGCTCTGCTTCCGGGGCGTTCGGGAACTTCATGTTCACGGCGTCCCACTCCAGCTTCTTGCCCGCCCGGTAGGCGACGTTCCCCAGGTGGTTGGCTTCGGTCAGCGGTCCGGCATAGCCAAAGTGGCATGTCGTCGGAGCCCCCGTTTTGCAGGCGTGAATCCACTCAGCATGGTGTCCGATCGAGGGCGGGATCGTCTGGGGGGGGCGTTTGAAATCGTTCACGTTGGGCCCGAATAGCAATTGGTGCCGTCCATAGTCGGCCAACAGTTGCCCCGCTGATCCGACGAACAACACGCCACTGTCCCAGCGGGGGATGGTGCCCTTTTGCCAGACGTCCGGCTTGTGGGTTCCCTGATACCATGTCAGTGCCAACGGGCCGCGGTCCCCTCGGGCGGCGTATTCGTACTTGACATGCATACTCGCCGGGGCGAGTTCCGGGTGGGCGGGACCGCCAAACGGTTCGATCGTTTTCGGCGCGTCCAGATTCATCGCCCAGAACGGTAGATCGATCCAGTGGCTGCCCAGATCGGACATCGTCCCATTGCCAAAATCCCACCAGCGATACCACTTGGGGCCGGGGAAGTAGACCTCGTGAAAGGGACGCTCGGGAGCGGGGCCCAGCCAGAGATCCCAGTCGAGGTTCGGGGGGAGCGGAGAGGAGCCTTCAGGGCGGTTCTGGACGGAGACAATGTCGCCGTGAGCGCGAGCTTCATCAGGAGATTGCAGGCCCCACGCCCGCCCCACCCAGACGTGGACTTCGCTGATCGCGCCGATCGCCCCGCCCTGCACCAGTTCCACCACCCGGCGGTAGTTATCTCCCGCGTGAATCTGTGTCCCCATCTGCGTGGCCACGCCTGCCGCCTTCGCCGCTTCGGTGATGATGCGGGCTTCCCGGACGTTATGTGTCAGCGGCTTTTCACAGTAGACATGCTTCTTGGCCTGGAGGGCGGGTAACGTGGCGAAGGCATGCGTATGCTCGGTCGTGCTGACCACCACAGCGTCATACTCGCCGACCTGCAAGGCATCGTACATCTTGCGATAGTCGGTGAAGGTCTTGGCCCCTTTGGCCTTGCCGCTGGCATAGTCGACCGCATTGCGGTTCACATCACACAACGCCACGACCGTCTCGCCGAGCACGCTTTCCAGATTGCCCGCCCCGCGGCCACCGCAACCGATGACCCCGACATGCAGCTTCTCATTCAGTCCTTGGCCCCGCAGAATGGCCGGGGCGGCAAACGCCGAAGCCCCGACTGCGATGGTGGCATTCAGGAACTGACGCCGTGATGATTGACTAGCCATGACGCATCTCCGGAGGTTGATGGATAGGCTCGCAGGTTACCTACAACGAAACGTCCTTGTCCAGAACAAGCCCGCTAATCGGGCCCACCCGGGTGCTGTGTCGATCGACTGGCACTCAGTCACCGTTGCGTTTTCAAGTACGATGAATCTGCTGGAACTCGCTCGCTTCTGGAACCCACTGAAATGAGAGCCTATGGGCGGATTCCCCCCCCGAATTTCGAGCATTGACGGGGATCGTGGGCCAGCGGCGGGTTAAGGCTGAGAGGGATCTGCGGGAGACTGGGCAAGTGCTCGGTGTTGCCGGGCCAGGGGGGCGTTGCCAATTCGCTCGTAGTATTGTGCGAGGAGGTCGTTCGCCGGGGCATGATGCAGATCCTGATGCAGGATCGTATTCAGCCAGGCGACGGCGTCTTTGTCGAGTTTCTGATCAAAGAGGATCTGGGCGACCTCCATTCGTAACTCCAGTTTTTGTGGATTCAGGTTGATCTGAACCATCAGCTCCGCCAATTGCTGCAAGCGGGCGAGAGAGTCTTGGCTGGTCTTGAGAGCTTGGGCCGCCTTCTCTGAATTGCCAATCAAGGAATAGGCCGCAGCCAGGGCATGCCAGGCTGTTCCGTTTTCAGGGGTCAGTTTGACGGCTGCTTCCAGTCTCTGAATGGCCTCGGGGGCTTGCCGTTGATCGAGATGCCATCGCCCCAGTTGCTCAAGAACCTCAGCCCGGATCGCTTCGTCCGCAGTATCCACGAATTCTGCCAGGAGGTGACCTGCGGCGGCCATCTCTCCGGTTTGTACCCAACTCTTGGCCAGCAACACCGCAGCCCGGGGTTCCCGCTTCTGCTTCAGGCAGGCTTTCAGCGGCTCGATCGCTGCCGATGGCTGGTTGAGTTCGATCAGGCAGGCAGCTTGCCTCAGGCGGGCTTCTCGACAGTCTGGATGATCCCGCACAATGTCCGCGTAACACTTTTCGGCATCGGTGTGATTCGCCAGACGCTCAAAGAATTGGGCTCGCATGAGGTGTGGCTGGATGGCCTCTGGATCCCAGTCGATCCAATAATTGAGGCACTGTTGAAACTCGGGGCCATCGAAGGCTGCCAGGTGCCCATTCGCAAGGGCTTCGTAGACTTCAGTGGTCTCGTCGTGGTTCAGGTCCGATGCGAAGATTGTTTTGAGTTGCGGCTTGCAGGTCTCGATCTGTCCCGATTGAACACGAGCAAGAATAGTCTCTCGCTGGATCTCGACGGAATTCCATCCCAGCTCCTCGGCACGCTTCAGTTCGGAGGCCGCTTCCGCGAAATCTCCACTTCGACGGGCTGCTTTCGCCAGGAGATAGTGCCCCTCGGAAGCTTGAGGTGAGGATTGGACCAGGTGGGTCGCCAAGGTGACGGCGTTGGCGAACTCGCGCTTCGCAAGTGCGGATCGAATTTGCCAGCATCGCCAGGGGAAGTAGAGAAAGCAGGCCGCTACGAAGAGAACCAGGCTCACGAAACAAAAATACAGCAGCCCCCGCCGGGAGGGCTGCTGCTGGGATGTTTCCTCAACCATGGAATCGCTCTGGACGGGATCGCTCAGAACACCTTTCAGGTGCGACACGAGCACAAGGGGGAGCTACGAGTAGGAACATCCCGTATGGGCTTGGGCCGTGAGAACTTGAACCGTGTTGCCGCTGAGGCATTTCAATCGACGAGTCGAAACTCGAAGACGTTCTTTGTTCCATCAGCGTCGATGATGGCGGTCAACGCACTCTTGTCAGGAGAAGCATACTTCTCGGGAATCTCGGCTTTCGGTGCGGCCATGGACTTCATATTGCTGGCGGCAGCCATTTTCGCCATGTCCGCCGGAGTCATTTTTGAGCGGTCTTCCGCAGCTGCCGCCACTTTGACGATCCCCACCTTGGCGGTTCCGATCGCGACGCCCGGGCGTCCACCAGTCGACATCACGAATTTTCCCTCGCTGTCCGTGGAGCCATTCGCAATCGGGGAGCCATCAATGATGAAGGTCACTGACGCGCCGGCCACCGGGGCGTCTTTGTAGGTGACCTTTCCGGTCGCCGAGACCAGCGTGGGGGCATCCTCGACACCGCCGCCACAACCTGCAAGTACCAAGGCCACAAGACAAATCAAACCACGACGCGGAAGCTGCATGGAAAAATCTCCAAGGTGATGAATCAGGGGACCGGGTTGAACAATGAACCCGGTTCGAAGTTGGAATGACGAGAGTAGACTCAGAAATAACATTCCAACAGAAGGGTGGCAGGATAGCTGCCCCACTTCTAGCACTCTCCCTCCACTGGCACAGTCGCACAGACATTTCTGTCTGTGCGACTGAACTGTGGTGGTGAATCCGCGCTAGAATTCGCCGATGACCTTGCCGTCATTGCGAGTTCCCAGATTCTGGTAGGTGTTGTAGTCCAGGTTTTCGCTGATGAACCGTACGGAACCATCACCCAGCAGGAAATGCGCTCCTCCCACGTGGCCCGAGCGGAATCCCCAACTCAGATTCCAGTTACTCTGGGCCGTGCAAGTGGGAAATGGGGGATTGGGCCGGCTATACGGTGCATTGCAGGTCGTCATCGTGTTGATGGGGACTGAAGTTGAGGAATGAGCATTGGCCATCCCATTGAAGTGCCACCATCCCCCGCCATGGTCACTGCAGGCCGGAAGAATTTCGCCGACCATAATCGTGTTGGAGGTACCGTCCGTGATGTCGGCAAACGTAATCTTTTCCGACAAGACTCGACCGAAAATGCCAGCGATGTAGCGTTTTTCCGTGGTGTTGCCGTGGCCTGCGGAACCACCGGGATTGGCGAAGTGTGTACCGGGGGTAAAGTATGGCTGGCATGCCCCATTGGCCGAGTCGGTCCGCTGAGAGCCCAGCGATCCGCCGTAGCTGGCCTGAGCCCAATTTCCATCCGGGCTAGGAGATGCGTCTGTTGGGCATTTCGAGTAGGGAGTGTCCATTTGCCGCAGGTATTTGCCGTTGGGCAACAGCAGGTCAACGCCTGCGGCTCCCACCGAACCGCCCGCTGAGAAGTCCATCAGGTTGTACAGCGGACTCTGGTCAGCAAAGGGCAGGATTCGCACCTGCCAGCCCACACAGTAGTTGTTCCATTGGCCCGAGTAATTGGCTCCGGGCGGCAGCGTGTTGTACGTTTCGTGGTAATTGTGAAGGGCCAATCCGTACTGCTTCAGGTTGTTCTTGCAGGTCGAACGGCGAGCGGCTTCGCGGGCTTGCTGAACCGCAGGCAACAGGAGGGCAATCAGCACGGCGATGATGGCAATCACCACCAGCAACTCGATCAGCGTGAATCCTCGAAATCGCTGGAATTTTTTCATGGAACAACCTCGTCTGTGAGAATGGAGAACCCAACTGGGGGAAACAGCAGCTCCGTGCTGAGATCGGAGTTGACAGAATTTGGCATCAGCGAACGCTGACGTGTTCACACATTATTCATTGCGAGGCATGTCGTCAATTGATAAATTCCAGGATTGCATGCGATTGGCGGAGAATAACTCTTGACTATCCGGCGAATTTTCCTGCTCGCCATGGGCCTGCTGGGGGTCGCTGTGGCGATTCGGTGGGGCAGTGTGTCGCAACGTTTGACACCGGCTGAAGCTTGGGAATCCGGTCTGAGAGGCATCCGCGCGGAAGACCTGGTCTCCATCGAACAAGCCATTACCCAGCTTGAGAAGGCGAACCAGTCCGGGGAGCCTTCGGATTCCCTGACGCTCCTGCGCGGGGCTCGGAGCCTCTATCTGGGGGAAACTGCCACCGCGTTGCGGTGTTTCGCAGTTCTGGATCCGAAGGGGCCGCATCGCGACCCACTGCTGGTATTGACCGCTCAGGCCCTCTATCGCTCCGGGCAATTCCTGGAGGCCCAGCTCTGTCTCGAGCAGGCCCTGGCCGACCAGCCCGAGAATCTTGAGGCGCTCCGTTGGCTGGCAATAGTCGCTTACGATCGCGGGGACATTCCGAACACCCTGCTGACTCTGGAACAGATTGCCAAATTGGCCCCGGGGGACTATCGCCCACTGCATATGCGGGGCATTATCCACCGGGATTTCGGTGAACAGGCACTCGCCATTCAAGATCTGACCGCAGCTCTGAAGCAGTCGCCCCCGCTCACGCTGGCACAAGAGATCCGGATGCAGATTGCGGCATCACAAATGGACATCAAGCAGTTCGAAGCTGCGAGGCAGACCCTGAAAACCTGTTCCGAATCTCCGGAGATGTTGTCGCTTCTGGCTGATTGCTGCTGGCAGTTGGGTGACGCTTCCCAGTCCCGGGAATTGCTGGCGAAGCTCAACACGGCGGGCGAGCTTCCTCGAACTGCCCGTCGGCTGAATGCCCGGATGATGATCGAAGAGAATCAGCTGGAGCCCGCACAGAGGCTGCTGGAATCGCTGACATCCACGGACCCGGCGGATGATGAGTCCGAATTCCTGCTGGCTGCAATCGCCCGAAGGCGGCAAGATGAGGTGGGGTACAGGAAGCATCAGGATCGCTCCGAGGCCATCAAGTCCCTGAAAAATCAGCTGACTGAACTCAGCCAGAAAGCGGCCCAGGAACCAGACAACGGGGAGGTTCGGGAGCAGCTGGGGGCCATTTGCGAGCAGTTGGGAATGAACGCTCTCGCTCAGGTCTGGCGAACCGCAGCCGCGAGCCTTCAGCGTTCCTCGTCATTGCCCCGCCGCTCGGAATTGATGGTCCCTTCACGGAAGTTGTCGGCTCCATGATGCGTTTGTTCTCATTCATGATCCTCGTCGGTTGTTTGAGTGGATGTGGTTCGGGAGCCAATCCGGGAGCGGTTCCGTCCACTCCCGTACTTGTCGGGGAATCGGCTTCCTTGCCTTCCGTGAGCCCCCCGCATGAGAACCCGGGAACGGTCACGCCGCGCTGGATGGAATGTGCGGCGGAGTGGGGCCTGAATGCGATCTATCGAGATGGCTCGGAGTCAAATTTTTATGCCATCCTGGAGTCGCTGGGGGGCGGTGTCGGCATTCTGGACTTTGACCGGGATGGGCAGTTCGACCTCTATTTTCCTGCGGGAGGGGCGTTTCATCCTTCGAAGCAGCCGTACGGTTTCCCGTCTCGTTTCTTTCGGCGGGTGGGGGCCGGCTACCGCGACGTTTCGGCGGAGTGTGCGGGGACGCTGATGCCCTATTACAGCCACGGCTGTGCCGTGTCAGATTACGATAACGATGGGTTTGATGATGTTCTGGTGACGGGGTACGGCGGTGTGCAGCTGTTTCATAACCAGGGGGATGGAACATTTCAGGAAATCAGCGATGGTGGTCATCTCGTCGACCCCGCTTGGAGCAGCAGTGCGGCATGGGGAGATTTCAACGGAGACGGGGCGAATGATCTCTACATCGCCCACTATGTGAACTGGTCCCCCGAGAACGATCCGGCTTGCTTCCATCTCCCTCCGGATACGCGAGAGGTCTGCCCGCCTCGCGAGTTCGAGGGATTGCCGGATCGCTTGTTCCTGGGGGATGGGGCTGGCGGTTTCACCAGTCCCGCCGAGTCGTTTGGAGACGTATCCCGAGGAAAAGGGTTGGGCGTGGCCACCGGAGATATCGACCTGGATGGCGATCTGGATGTCTATGTGACGAACGACACAGTGATGAACTCGCTCCTGATGAATAGGGACGAGTTGACGCTGGTCGAATCAGGAGAATTGAGCGGTACGGGATATGGTGACACGGGGCGGCCCGATGGAAGTATGGGCGTGGATATCGGCGACGTTAATGGGGATGGTCTGCC
>QWPB01000100.1 GCA_003671275.1 Planctomycetota bacterium
ACTCGGCCACCAACTTCCGCTCGAAGTGAATGTCCATTCCGACACCCGCATCGTTGGCATGCTTCCGGGCCAGGCGGATCACCTGGGGGTCCATATCGCTTGCCAGAATCGCCTGTTCCAACGGTTTCTGCCGCAGATCGCGGGCTTCCTTACGAGCCTCGGTCCAGAGTTTCATGGGCACCTGCGGCCAGAGTTCCGCCGCGAATGAACGATCACCGCCGGGAGGCATGTTCCGCGCGATGAGTGCCGCCTCAATCGGAATTGTGCCGCTGCCGCAGCACGGATCGACCAGAATCCGGTCACGGTTCCAGTAACTCAATTGAACAAGCGCTGCGGCCAGCGTCTCCTTGAGCGGGGCTTCCGTCGTTTCCTGACGATAGCCGCGCTTGTGCAGTCCCTCGCCCGAGGTATCAATGGTCAGCGTCGCGCGATCATTGAGCAGCGAAATCTCGATCGGGTATTCGGGTCCGTTCTCTTCAAACCAGATCCGTTGGTGCTTGGTTTTCAACCGTTCAACGATCGCCTTCTTCACGGCCCGTTGCAGGCTGGGTGTCGCCGTCAGCATGGACTTGACGGACTTGGCATAGACCGGAAACGTCGCGTCGACCGGCAACCAGTCTTCCCACGGCATCTCCTTGGTCCGCTCGAACAGCTGCTCGAAGTCGGGACAGTGAAATTCACCGATGACCAGCAACACCCGGTCCGCGGATCGCAGCCAGAGATTGGCTTTGCAGATCGCTGACACGTCCCCCTGAAAGCGGACGCGACCATCTTCAACCTTGGTATCGGCGAACCCGAGCTTCTGGACTTCGCGCTCGACAATGGCTTCGAGTCCAAACGCCGCCGTGGCGATCAGTTCAATTTGATTCATGATGTCTCTACGGGAGTCGCCGGGATCGGTCCCGGCGAGGGTGAAAAGTACGTCTTCGCGACACTGTCATCAGCATGCTGGCCATCGAAGGCACTCGATGGCCCCATCCGCTTTGTTCATCCGATCCAACCGCTCGGTTCTTCTCTACGAAGAACCGACCACTGACGACTGCCCCTGATTGTCATCGATCTCGCCGCCGTTTGTTAGTCCCCCGCTGGGCAAAAGGGTAAAACCACATGCCAAAGGGCGGATTGAGGATCGGTTGTGGCGGTTCCAGCCGTGTCACGTCCCCGACCACCCAGGCTTTCTTTCCTGTCAGATACTCTGCCGGAACACACGCCGCTGATTCATCTTCGGGCGTGGCAGGGCGGCACGCCACGACGTGGATCACCCCCACCAGAACTCCACGCGGCAACTTCTCAAGTTCAAGACCGTGCTTCTCAATTGCCGCCATCGCATAAGAGAGTTTCGATAACTCTCGGGAGGCATACAGGTAAATCGGCACTCCGGGGCGCACCGGAAGTCGGCGAATCTCGATCGTCTTGATCCCCCGCAGGATCAGCTCCGCCCAGGGTTGCTGAATACCGAAAGCCAGATGGTTGGGCAGCGAGAGACTGTCGTCCGACATACTTGACCTCGGAGTCCTCAAACCACCCGAACAGTCCGTTGAAAAACGTGGGATCGGCTTCCCGCCTGTCGATATTCTGAAGGGGTGAACAGGCTGGAAGCCTATCCCACGGTGCTCGTCAACACGCTGTTATGGTGCATCGGTGACTTCATAGAACGCCGCCAGCTGAACTCCCCCACGGCGGACTTCGGCTCGCCGAATCAAGCCCGGTGGCGGGGTGCCATTCGGGGACTCATTCAGTGAGGCCCGTCCGTCCGCATGGCGACGATAGACGAGAATATAACGCACTTGTTCGCGGATACTGTCGTCATAGGCCGTCAGTTGCACGCCATGCCGTAAGAGCCATGGAGCCTGCGACAGCATCCCATCGAGCTGAATCGGATGCAAGACTGGAGCGACATGGACCGTCGACCCAGCGGGAGTCTGCCGCACGATCTGTTG
Source organism: Planctomycetota bacterium (assembly GCA_003671275.1). Taxonomy (GTDB): domain Bacteria; phylum Planctomycetota; class Planctomycetia; order Planctomycetales; family Planctomycetaceae; genus TH-plancto1. The sequence goes on from QWPB01000100.1 coordinate 1,941, forward strand.
CTGCAACTCGCGCGTGATCGAGTCCGCCCAATAGGTGGGCTCCATCCCCAACGCGACCGCACCACGTGGCCCCCCGACCAGCCAGCTGTAGTAGCTGAGCTGACAAGGATGCAGCGTCAGCAGGCTGTACGACTCGGCTAGCACCAGAGCTGCCACAGCCAGTCGCGCCCTGACCAACGATACCTGACGCGCGGCCAGAGCGGCCAGACAGCGTTCGGCTCCGGCCCCCATGCAGATCGCCCATAACGGGAATGACACGGCAAACAACCGCTCTCCGTCATAGACGGTAATACCGGGAATCGCGAACAGAATCAGCGGGAAGATCATCACACCTAGTACCAGTTGCAGCCGCGCGTCCGACAGGCGAGCCCGGACTCCGAGGAACCCGAGAATATGCAGCCCCACCGGAACCGTGGTGAGGAACATCACCAGTGGGTAATGCCAGGGGACTTCCGCGAATTCCGGAAAGGCCGGGTCCGCGCTGTCGATCAGTTTCTGGCCCAGGTACCAGCAGAACAGATGCCCGCGATCACTCGGAGCCAGGTACGCCTGAATGCGTCCCAAGGTGTCTTCCCACAACCACGGCCAGCCGACTAGCAGGACCACCGCTGAAACGATTCCCACAACAGCCACTCCTCCCACCCCGCGCCGACCAAACCGCCACACCGCCCACAATGTAAACGGTATGGGAAACAGCACTCCCTGGATCTTGGTCAACAGCGTCAGGCCCAGCAGCAGGCCCGTTACAAGCACGGGCATCCAGGGAATCTTCCACCCCGCAGGACCGCTCCTCGCGTTCAACGCCGCCATGGCCTGCGGCCAGCGATCAGCCGTCCACAGCACGGTCCCCGTCATCACGAGTCCGAGAATCGACTCGATACTGGCGATATGGGCATGAGCAAACAGCCGCGGCATCAACGGTAACGCCGCTGCCGCCACCCAGCCCGCCGGTCGTCCAAACCAGCGTGTGGCGCAGACCCCCACCAACAACACGGTCAGCGCAAACGCCACCGCTGAACCCGTCCGAGCCTGGACGGCAAACCAGCGCGGCGGATCACCCGGTTGAGATGGAACGGGCCAGGCCCATTGGGCCACATCATGGGCCCCCGCCAGCCACAGCCGCCCCCAGGGGGGATAATCGGACTGATAGTACGAAGTCGAAAACGCATGGGACCAGCTATCGGGGTGCAGCAATCCCCAGCCATTGACGGCCAGATCGGACTGGAGAGACAGCCCCGCCTCAACATTCAGAACCTCATCCGTGGTCAGTCCCGGTCCGGCGGGCAGCCCCGGACGATCACCCCCGGGATCCAGGGTCAGACAGGTCGCGAACAATGTCACGACGGAGAGAATCAGCGGTCCGGCGTATTCTCGGAATGTTCCACGGAACCGGGATGCCAGATTCCGCCAGAAGCGTTTATCCAAAAAACGAACCGAGACGATCCCCGCGTCAGGGACCGTCTCGGTCGTTGGGTTCGAGCCGTGCATCAGCGATTCCGGTGGATCCACACAAGTCGCTCGTTGACGTAACTTTGGTTCCGCTTCCGGTGGGCAGTGATCAGCGGCCTTTGGTTTTCCCCCGGGTGAGTCCTCGGCTTGCCGAGAATGGACCCACGACCGATTCGGAGAGCAAAGGTCTCACGCGGGATGAGAGCCCGCAGGCACAACGATCACAACATTCCAGATTTGGTTCCGCCGCACCCGTCGGCCAACACCTCCATGGTATCGACACCGAGTGACTTCCGGCAATTCGCGGGGGCCACGGCTTCGCCGCCCCCACTAGGCCAACTGCTTTTTGCGGTTGACCAGCGTACGGATCCGCTCCGCCAGCAGAGCCGAGTCAAACGGCTTGCGGAACGTTTCATTGAAGAACGAGCGATCAAAACCGGCGGCGTTGTCTTCATCGCTCAGCAGAGCAATCAACACCGTATCGGCGTAGTCCGCATTCTTGCGGAGGTTCTGGGCAATCATCAGGGCTTCATTACGGCCCATTCCGAAATCGATGACCACACAGTCCGGATGCAGTGATTCCGCTTGAATCCCTGCTTCGAAACCGCTGCCAGCGACTTCCGTCTTGAATTCGTCGGCGGGCAGGGCGCTCAACAGGGATGACTTCACACCCCCGTCAATCCCCACCAGCAACAGCTTGCCCATGGCCTCGTCTTCGAGTTCTCCGAGGGGCATTCCATGCTCCTTCAGAAACCGAATCAGATGCTCACGTGGGATTCGACGATCCTGTGAACCGGGGATGCGGTATCCGCGCAGCCGTCCGGAATCGAACCACTTACTCACGGTACGTGGGGCGACTTTACAGATTCTTGCGACTTGACCAGTCGTAAAAATGGTCCTCATTTGCGGGCTCTCCAATCACACCTTAGCAGCTCTGGGGTCGAGGGTTATTCCCTCAGTCATCCCGTCCGTGGGTTGCAGCCTGCTCTCCGTGCCTTTTGGGCGTGGGTCCATCAGGCCACAAAACCGCAACCTGGGCTGGGATGCTCAGGCGACACATCAATGATCCATTCCGCCACAGTGCTCAGGTCATCGCCGAATCTGAGCGCCACAGCCATCCTGGCCATTCATGCCGCAGGTGCTCCGCACCTGCTGATTGGGTGAGCGGACCGGTTGCGTGATCGCAGCATCCCTGCCGCTATCCGGTCACATCCAGTTGTTCCGCCCCCCAAACTTTTTCGAGTTGCCCGCCTCGTCTGCTGGGTCACTTCGTGTCACCCCTCCGGCATCGCCTCCGGAACAGACTGCGCGAACGCGTCTGAGGAAATTATTCGGCAGGCCGTGCATCTCGGGTTCAATCTCTCTTCACGGAATCCCCGGAGACAGCACTTGTAGCAGCAGATCGTGTCAACACCGAAACTCCGAATGGACCTCTCATAACCAATATGCCACCGAAAGTCTGGCAGAATCTGCCGAATCGATACCATCTAACGCCAATCACGAGGTATTATGACCACACACCGGCAGAATCAGCAGAATTGAATTTACCGATTCCGCAGATTCGTCCCATTATCCGGGGAACCTCGGATTTCTGGAATCGGTCTTCGATCGCAACCCTCCCTCAGTGATCTTTCGCCTTGACCGCCCCCCTGGTTCCGGATGCCGACCTCACTCTGCATGAAATGTTGCAGATCATGGATGTCGCCCGCGCCGCCCGCGAGGAACAGGCAACCGTCGAACAGCAGTTCCAGCAGGACGAGTTGCGATCCCGGATTCGGGAACGGCTCGTCGCAGCCCAGGCAGCCACGGGTGAACCCGCCACTCCCGCCGAAATTGATGTGGCCATCGAACGTTATTTCGAAAGTCAGTATGTCTATCGCGATCCGCCCCTGAATGGGCGAACCTGGTGCGCCCACCTTTATGTCCGCCGACGCGGACTGCTGCTCTTCGGCGGATTGCTGGTCCTCATCGGTGTCGGGCTGTGGCTGGCCTTCAATCCCCGGATGCCGTGGGCCTCATCCCAGCGCAGCTCCCGCGCAGTGTCCGTGGCGGCAGATCTCGCAAGGACTCAACTGGCCGCGCTAACCGCACTGGCCCAAGACGAGGACACACGCCAGGCGGTGACCCTATTAACCACCGAGTTTCAGGCCGCTGAGGCCAACCACGATCGGGACTCCCTCGAAACGATTCGCCACCGAATGATTCGTCTGCGAACGATCCTCGAAGAAGAGTATGACCTCACGATCGTCTCGGGAACCGGACGGACAAGTCTGGTCGAACGGATCTGGGAATCCCCAACCGGTCAGTCGGCGACGGCATATTACGTCATTGTGGAAGCCGTCGATCGAGGCGGAAGGATTCTTTCCCGTTCCATCCACAGCTCCGAAGGGCAACCCGCTCTGGCGGTGACACAGTGGGGCGAGCAGGTCTCGCAGGCTGTATTCGATCGCCTCGCACAGGACAAAGCCACCGATGGAATCCTGAACGAAATGCGCTTCGCGGAAAAACGTCGAGGCTTCCAGTCAGAACGAGTCATTCTTACCGATTCGAATCAGCAGCCGATCCCCCGCCAGGGGCAGATCACGCAGTGGTGATCACCGCCACGGTCCACGCAAGCGGCTCACTCCTCCCGCTGAACGATCCGCTGATAGTCTTCAGGCGTATCCAGATCCCATAAGACCGATTCCGTGTTCACCGGTAGCTCCTGGACCCCTGGGCCCAGTCGCCGTACCAGTTGGTTAAGCCCCTGATCTGCCGGCAGCTGGCCCACATCCGACATCAGCCCCCAGGGAAAGATCGTGGGATGTCCCCGCCGACCACCAAATGTGGGCAGGGTGACCCGCTCGGGAGTCGCAGACCAGGCCGCGATGACATGCCGCACAATCGCGACATCGACGGTCGGATGATCGGCGGGGATCAATAACCATCCGTCATCGTCGGCGGGGTGAAATTGAGCCTCAATCCACTGCAGCGCCGCCCAGACACTCTCCCGCATTTGCGAGGGGGCGGGATTCGGCTGGACCAGATGGGCCATAGTCTGACGAACCACCTGGGCCAGTGCCTGATCCTCTTCGCGGGTCACTACGACACTGGCTGTTACTCCCGCATCGAATAAGGTCCGAACAACCCGTTCGATAATAGTGATCCCCCCCAGCGGCAGCAGGAGCTTGGGCTGGCCCATCCGCCGACTATGCCCCGCAGCGGGAATCACAGCAAAGACCTGACGGGCCATTAATGACCATCACAATACGGACAGGTCTTGCGGTACACGATCCGGTGGCACCGCAGGCATTCACGGGGGCCGTAGAGCAGCGGAGGCTCCATGCGGAACTGCTGATAAATCAGGTACACGAACAGCAGGCAGATCGCCGCAATCGGCACCGGCGATGCGGAATTGCCGTATACCAGCACAAAGTAGATCAGCATCATGCAGCAGAACGAGTAGACGATCACCACCCACCAGCGGTTCCGCGCAAACGCCGTCCGCATCAGTTGGGAATTCACCTGCTCAGCCACGTAACTCTCGATCAGATCGTCCTTCTCCCGCCGGACAAATTCCACATTCGGGGCCTTGATCGCCTCCAGCAGTCGTCGTGTGCTGTCCAGAATCCGGAAGGTATCATCAAAATCAAACTGCTGCTGATGAGCCCAGCGATTGCGATATTCCCGGAGTTCACTCACCAGGCTGCGTTCGGAGTGTGACAAATCGTGACGAAAAATCGCATTCCACTGATCCCACATCACGGTCAACAGTGCATGAGCATCCCAGTCAATCGTGGTGCCATCGCCATTGACTCGCGATCGATCATCCCGAAAACTGCCCATCGCCGTCCGAACCCAGTTCTCGCGATAGATCTGACGCAGCTTTCCCTCCACAAAAGGGGTCAGCCCCTCCGTCAAGGCGGTAAGCGCCGTCGTCACTCGTTCGTGGTTGTTGTTAGGCACGGTCGGGGCTGGCTCGCAAAGCCGAAGTACGGCTGGGTTGTTGTGATCCGACAACAGACTCTCTGCCGGATTTCAACATTCATATCCTACTACGTCTCCTGAGGCCCCCCACTGGAATTTGATATCGAGAACACTCCGGCAGCAAAAGATGAATATAATCCCCCACTGGTCGGCACAGGCGTCAAATACCCATTTGCCGAAATAACCACTGCTATCAACAAAAAAGCCCAGGGGCAACGGGCCTCTGGGCTTGAAGATTTTCGACAGGCAAACCCGTTATGCCTTCTTCGGGGCCTTCTCCCGATCCGCCTGTGGCACGTACGCCTCCAGCTTCTGGCTCGCGAAGATCGGCTTCATGCGGGCCAGACGCAACCGACCGTTGATGATCGGCAAGCTGACGTTATCGTCCCCGATCAGTGGGCGGGCGTACTTCACGAAGTCATCGGTCACGTCGGTGCCGCACTTCGTGATCCAGTGGTCCGGGAATTTGCGGTCCTTTTCGGCGACCTCGGCCAGTGGGGCTTTGTCGTACTTGACCTGATAGTTCTCCCAGTCGGTGCGGAGGATCGTCGCCATGTAGCCATGCTCGCCCGCAGCTGCAAGGAGGGCTGCCTTCTGCCCGACGTAGTACGATTCGTCGAGGTCGACCGTCGAGGCATAGGCCATGCTGTGCCGCTGCTCGGTGCCGGGGACATTGCAGCGGGCGGCTCCCTTGGCCGCGAGTTTGAACTTCGACTTGTCGTTGAGGGCGTTGGTCAGCAGTTGGGCGACGGTGATTTTGCTGGCTCCAAAGCTGGCGTGACCGAAGGCATCGCGGACGATGAACTCCTCGGGAATCGGCAGCCCCTCGATCTCCAGTCCTTCGCTGACGACGACCATGCAGCGACCGTTTTTCTTGAGCGAGGTGTTGACGTTCTCGAAGATCTGGTCGATATGGACCTTCCGCTCGGCCAGATAGATTTGCAGCGGCAGCTCGTGATTCGGGTCGGCCAGACGGGCGGCTGCGGGGATGTAGCCGATCGCGCGGCCCATAGCCTGCATGACGAGCACCGGGTCCGCCGGGCAGGAGCCGTTGTTCTCTTCATTGGCCATCTGAACATAGTGCGCCCAGTAGCGGGCCGTCGAACCGTAGCCGGGAGTGTGGTCGACGAGCTTGAACTCGCTGTCGCCGACATCGTTGTCGATCGTCTTCGGCCCGCCGATGCCGACGATATCCAGCCCCCGCGCCCGGGCCAGCTCGGCCACGGTATGGGCCGTGTGCATCGAGTCGTTGCCGCCGATATAGCAGAAGTACCCGACGTTGTGGGCCTTGAAGATCTCCATGATCCGGTCGAAGTCCTGGTTCTGCCAGTCCTTCAACTTGTACCGACATGTGCCAATCGACCCCGCTCCCGGAGTGGTCCGCAGCAGGGCGATCTCGTCTGGGCACTGAGCCGAGAGGTCGATCAGCTCTTCCTTGAGAATCCCCTCGATCCCGTGCCAACCGCCATAAACGGTGCCGATTTCGGACATCTGCCGAGCTGTCTCGACGATCCCGCGCAGCGTGTTATTGATGACTGGGGACGGACCGCCCGACTGGGCGACGATCATGTTTCTGGGCATGGGTGGAGACGGGGTCAGGGTCGAATGCGGCGCGTACCGCGCTTGCCGGAAAACCACCGGAGCTAGTCGCCGCCACAGAATCATAACCGAACTACGGCAGGCGACAAAACAGTATCAATTGATGGGTCGCCCATGATCTGGATCGAACGTGGTCGCCCCCACCGCTATCATGGAAACACTTCGGAGGCGGGGCTTCTCCATTAGAAGTTCAGCTGAGACCGCAGTTCGTTGAGATTTCGATCGGAGACGTTTGTGCCCTCACCGCTGCATCCGCTGGTTCGTCGTCTCGAAGAAAACATTGGCTCCGTGATCCTCGGTAAGCATTCGGCAATCCAACTGGCGCTGGTGGCCTTGCTGGCGGAAGGTCACTTGCTAATTGAAGATGCTCCCGGCGTGGGGAAGACTTCGCTGGCAAAATCACTGGCACTGAGTCTGGGGTGCCGCTTCACCCGCCTCCAGTTCACGCCCGATATGTTGCCCAGTGATATTCTGGGGGGCAGTATCTTTTTGCCGAATCGCGGAGAGTTCGAATTTCGTCCTGGCCCTGTCTTTACCCAGGTACTTCTGGCTGACGAGATCAATCGTACGCCTCCCCGCACACAAAGCGCCCTCCTCGAAGCGATGATGGAAAAACAGGTTTCCGTCGAGGGTCGTACCCACCCGCTGGAAAAGCCGTTTTTCGTGCTGGCCACCCAGAACCCCTATGAATTCGAGGGAACCTACCCCCTGCCCGAAAACCAGCTCGACCGGTTCATGGTCTGCATGGAGATTGGTTACCCGGACAAGGCCGCTGAGAAGGCGGTGCTGATTTCGCATCGCCATGGAGAACCCGTCAACGGACTCAAACCGGTCATTACCAACGAACAGCTGATGGAACTGCAGGCTGCGGTGCGGGAAGTGCGGATTGATGACGCGCTGCACGACTACATTCTGGAGATCGTTCACGCGACGCGTTCACACCCGGAATTGACCATCGGCGTCAGTACGCGAGGAGCGGTGACGTTCTCACGGGCGATCCAGAGCCAAGCGTTCGTCGCCGGACGGGACTACGTGATCCCCGACGATGTGAAGGCGATGGCCATCCCAGTCCTGGCCCATCGCGTGGTCTGCTCCGGAATCCTTCGTGAGGGTCAGCGCAAACGGGCGCAGGCGGTACTTCAGCAGATGCTGGCCAAGATTCCGGTCCCGCGATAACCGCCTGATGAAACATGGTCGGACAGGCGGACTGCCCCCTGGATATCGCGGGGCAGATATTCTTGCCGGCCCCCTTCCCACTGACCCGCTCGGAAGCGGCCTAAGCCTTGGCCTTCACTCCCTTGAGGCTCACGAATTCGGGCAGCGGACCCACCAGCGGCTGAGCGTACTTGAGGAACGCCTTGGTGATGTCCATCCCCGATTCATCAATGTACTCGTCCGGCATCGGGCGTTCGTGATTGGCAACTTCGCTCAGCGGGATCGTGCCATAGTCGATGGCATAGTCGCTCCCCTTCTGGCGGACCATGGTAACCATCACGCCGCCTTCCCCCTTGGTCGCCAGCTTCACCGCCTGCCGACCGCAGCCATACGCCTCAGCCACATCGAGCCTGGTCGTCCGATCCGAGGCGCACATCGGCAGTGACTCGGTCACTTGAAACTCTCCCCGCCAGCCAAACGCATCCGCGACGATCCGGTGCAGAACCATCCCCACACTCGCACCACCCATTGCACCGAACTCGACGTTGTTGAACTTGTCTCGCGTCTGCGAGGCACTGACCGGTGAACCATCCGCGTTACGAATTCCTTCGCCACAGACAATCGAGACAAAGCCGAATTGCTTCTGTACTTCTTCCACGCGGGCCAGGAACTTTTCGCGATCAAACGCCCGTTCCGGCATCAGGATGATGTGGGGGGCGTCCCCCTTCCTGCTCCGGGCCAGGGACGCTGCGGCGGGCAGCCAGCCCGCACTGCGTCCGACGGTCTGAAAGACCACAAACTGGTCAACCCGCTGCATATCACGGGCCAGGAGACCGGCCTGTTGCACGCTGAGGGCCACGTACCGCGCGGCACTCGGATAGCCCGGCGTGTGATCGGTCCCGAACAGATCGTTATCCACGGTCTTCGGCACTCCGACCCCGGTCATTTCCCATCCATTGGCATTCGCGTAAGCCACCACCCGATGGATCGTGTCCATCGTGTCGTTACCGCCGATCATGAAATAGTAGCGGATATTGAGCTTCTTGAGCCGTTCCAGAATGGGCGGAAAGTGCTCTTCCTTGAGCTTCAGCCGGCTCGATCCGAGGGCGCTGCTGGGCGTATGCCGCAGACCTTCCCGGACCTCTTTCGACTCGGCCCCCAGATCGATCAGCCAGTTGTTCAGCACCCCTTCGATGCCGTACCGCATTCCAAAGACCTTGCCAATCTTCTTTTCAGCCTTCAGGCACCCATCAATCACCCCCGACAATGAGGCATTGATCACGGAGGTGGGGCCACCCGACTGTCCGACGAGAGCATTGGCGATCTTCATGAGCGGTTCCATGGATGAAGGTTGTCTGAACGGAAAGGCTATTGCCTGACGCGAATCGGGACAAGCGCACCCCCATGGCTTCGCGCCGGTTCACTCACCAGGATCTCCCGTTTGGAGACAAGCGCCGTTGGGCTGCCGCGGGATCGAGGGGCCATGCCATGAGTGAAACGGTGACTTGGGATTGACGTCCCCCACCTTCCACGGCAACTTGGACAATCTGCACATGTGTTCGTTTGGAACAGGTTCTCCACAATGCTTTGTCTCCGACTCGGTCTCATCGGTCTGTGCCTGGTGGCTCCGCTGGCTGCGGGTCCCATCGTTTCCGTTCGTGACTATGGGGCGCTGGGGGACGGCGTCGCGGACGACACCGCAGCCATCCAAGCCGCTGTAGACGCCGTTGCCGGACAGTCGGGAATCGTGGACATCCCCGACGGAACCTATCGCATTAACGCCGCCCAAGGTGTCCACCTCAAAAGCCAGACCACTTTACAACTGGCACCACAGGCCACACTGCAAGCCATTCCGAACGCACTTGAACACTCACACATTCTGCGGGTACGGGATGTGGAACAGGTCCGCATCACCGGGGGAATCCTGGAAGGAGATCGCGATCACCATCTGGGCCAGACCGGTGAATGGGGACATGGAATCGACATCCGTCACTCGAAAGAGGTCACGGTCGAGAAGCTGACGGTTCGCCGCTGTTGGGGAGACGGGATTTACGTGGGTGGAGATTCATCGCAAATTACCATCGATCACGTCACCGCGGATCGCAATCGTCGGCAGGGTTTGTCGATCACCAGCGGGGTTCAGATTGAAGTTCGCGATTCCCTGTTTCAAAGAACCCAGGGAACAGCTCCCGAGTGCGGGATCGATATCGAACCGAACACGAAAGAAACCGTCTCCCAGTGCCAGATCCTGCGGTGCCAGTTTCTGGATAACGCCGGAGGCGGATTGCAGGTCGGCCCGGCCAATGCTGATCGCGGTCAGGCCTTCGTGAATGAATTTGTTGCCGAGGGGAATATCTTCGAACGGAATGGATCCAGCGATCCGCCCCACTACGCAATTCAAATCCTCCACTGCGAGGGAGCCGTTGTGCGCAACAACTTCCTGCGGGCCAACCGGGGCATCGGCATCGGCATCGTCTCCTGTTCCCGGGTCCAAGTGCTCAAGAATCAGATCACCGGCACGCGCTGGACCGGCAACAAATCCGACGCCGGAATTCTGATCTCGGAAGACACCGCGTCCGTTGTCCGCGACAACACCGTACTGAATAACGAGGGGTACGGGATTTTTATGTGGAAATCATCCGTCGATCTCCGCAAGAACAAGGTCTACGAAAACGCCAAGGGGAATCGGAATTAATCCCGATTCCCCCGATGCACAGATCAAGCTCCACGCGTGTTCGTGCGGGGCTTGACTCGGTTTCGGACCGGATTACCCAAGTCGCTTCAGCTTCGACACGCGGCCCGTGCCGACCCACTCTGCCACGTAGATGCTACCGTCCGCTCCGAAACAGGCATCGTGCGGATGCACGAACTTGCCATCCAGCCACTTCGAAGCATCTCCGCGAATCCCCTTGCCGTCCGGCGCGGTAATCCGCTCCACATCCGCCCCCAGCCGGGCCACCACTTCATTTTTCTCATTCAGCAGTGAAACCCGGGCATGCAGCTCGGGCACGAGCAACAGATTCTTCCACGTCTCCGCGTTCGCGGGTAATCCATACCCTTTGAGGGTCTCGATGTACTTGCCATCCATCGTGAAGTACTTGAGTACATGATGGGCCCGGTCGCACACCACGATGCTCGGCTCGCGACCTGCCCGCTTGTCGACCCACACGCCATGCGGGGTCCGGAATTTGTCATCCGTATCACCCACTCCACCGAAGCAGCTCTGCCACTTGGCATCCTTGTCGAAGCGGTGTACGACCGACGCTCCGTACCCATCCACCAGCAGGAAGCCACCGTCATCGAGAAAGGCAAAGTTCGTCGGCAGGAACCGGTCACCGCCCCACACCTTGCTGGGATCGGGCCGCTTTTCCAGCGGTAGATTCTCCCCGGCGGCGTAGACCCCCGATTCCATCGGAGCCATTTGCTGCCAGACAGTCTCTCCGGTCAGCGTCAGCTTGGCGAACGTCTTCACATGCTGATAAGCACAGACATACAGGAACTCTTCGTTTCCCTCGGTACGGATCTCAATCCCGTGACCTCCCCCTTGAAACTGTGAACCAAAAGACCGGACATACTTCCCTTCTTGATCGAACACAAATATCGAGGGATGATCCTTCTGTTCCTTGCGTCCTTCGTGGATGACGTAGAGGTTTCCCGCTTGGTCCACGGCCACATTGTGCGTCGTTTGCCAGGTGAACTTCTCCGGCAATTGCGGGAAGTGATGGATCACCTCGAACTTGTAGTCCCCTTCGCCCACGATGATCTGGCTGTCAGTCTTGCGGGCGGTCACAACAGCCGGAGCGGCCAGAATCGCCGCAGTGCCGGCGGCAGCTGTCGATAGAAACGAGCGACGTGAGACGGATTGACCAGACATCCATAGCTCCAATGAAGTGAGTTGAAGGGGCGCATCCCCCGAGACCGCCTCCCAATCAGCGGACGCTGATATCGTAGCAAGTGGATGTGTGGTTCTCAGGTCCGAGGACGGGCTGAATGGCTCGCGTGGGACGCGGATTCTTCCGCCCCGACTCCCACCAGTGCCGCAGCTGTGGCTTCCAGAGCCGCCCAATGCGAGGCGGCCTGATCGGGTTCCCCATAACGCACCTCGCCGTAACGAGAGATCCATTCGGCGGTGGGCCGCAAAGGCTCGGTCTCGGAATGCTGGATAATCCGTTGCTGAAACTGAAACAAAGTTTCGTGGGGAGCCCGCACCAGGCCGATACGGGCCAGCTGATCTTCAATGCGAGTCAGCCATTGATTCAGAGCCCGGTAGGGAACGGCAGCGGCGGAGCCTCGCGGAACGGCTTTCGCCCGGTAGCGGCGAACAATCGACCACCACCCCCAACCGAGAATAAACACCAGTACCGTCCGCATCCAAAACGATTGCAACAGCGACAGACAAGTCCTCCAGAACCCCAGCTGCTCGATCGACTGCTTCATCTGTGCGGACCAGACCCGCCAGGTCTCACTCAGGTGTTCCGTCCAGCTCGCTCGACGAACATCGGGCAATCCTTCGGAAGGGGTGGCCTCGACAATTCGCCAGCGTTTCGCCTCATAGTCATAGGCCTCGACCCAGGCGTGGGCATCTTTGCGACGCGCCAGCCAGTACCCGCTTCCATGATTTTCCGAGGGGACATATCCCGTAACGTACCTCGTTGGAACCCTCCCCAGCCTCAACAAGACGGCGGCCCCTGTGGCAAAGAATTCGCAATGGGCCGGTTTCCGATGGAGCAGGAAGTAGGTCACCGGGTCCTGTCCGGCAGGGATGTTGATCCCGACCTGGTACTGATAGTTCTTATGAAAGTGATCCTCCACCGCCGTCACTTTCTCTTCGAACGTCTTGCAGTTTCCCAGGATCTGAACGGCCAGATCAACAACACCGGGATCAAGGCTGGGAAGTTCCAGCTCATCACCCAAGGGAGGGGCCCCGTGCCCGGAACCGGCCCCGACATACGCTCGCCAGACCTCGGGACGCCCCTCCTCGGTCGGATGGATATTCCGCAATCGGTCCTGTGACAGTTCGCCCAGTCGGACATCGAGGTAGTCCGTCTCCAGCGGCACATAGGGGATGGAGTCATCCTGGACCAGCGTTTGGAGAGTAACCGGCTGCCAGTCCGCCGTAACGTCCTCGTTGAGTTGAAACAGATTGGCAGTGGGTTCAATTCCCGGAGGAAGCTCCGTTTCTTTCAGCGGAGAATTCGCGAACTGATCGAGTTTCATCGACCACCCCGAGGGCGTGTAACGGTCCAGGGCTCGCCCCCGCAGATACAACGGTTCGGTGCCATTGTAAGTCACCCGCAGCGTCGGCAACTCGGGATTGGTAATCCGTCCGTCCGTCACATCGATCATCGGTGGCCGATAACGCACCTGAGGCCCCTGATTGTGGCCATCGAGCGTTCGCATCACCTGCAACAGCAACATCTCCAAGTCACGCTCATGCTCATACCAGATCCGGGATGCCTGGATGGTCGAAAACCCCGCCAGCACCAGCGTGGCAATCATGATTCCCCGACGCAGCCGACGACGCTGGTCCAACTTGATCCATTCGCGTCCGGCATGTGAGGCCCAGCCCAACCCGCCAATAAACAGGATCATCAGCACCAGCATCATCGAGCGAGACACACTATGCAGACGCACGTCACCCGCACACAGCACCACCAGACAGCCCAAGGCAGCGACCTGTACCGGGACTCGTTCCAGAGAACGACGATCATGCAGCAACAACAGCTGCGCACTCACGAGCCAGCATCCCACTTCATGCGCCAACTCGGTACTGATAAAGGTGGCATCCGTTGGGAAATCAGCGGGCGAAATCGAAAACTTGACCGCGAATCCCACCGCCAGAAAGGCGGCGTTCCACCCCATGGGAATCCGCAACACCCAGCCCCGGCGAATCGTCCATAGACGACTGAGAGCCATCCCCGCCAGCAGACCGGGAACGACCCAACTGGCCGAGGGAAACGCCAGCAACAGACATTCCACGAAAATCAGATAGACCGCCGCGCGGAGCGCCCGACGGGGCCAGCTGATGGCTGTAACGGGTTCCGGGGAGATCGATTGTGACAACGCGGGAGGCTGGTTCATACGGAACGCACCTCCCCAGCCAGCACGAGTTGCGGACTGACCGTGTGACACCACTCCTCATCCCGGGGGCAGGCCGCCGTCGAGGCGGCCTCACGCACAAGCAGCACTTTCACCGCCAGCCCGGCTTCTCGCAACCACTCGACCACCGCCCGCCGCGCGTCATCCCAGTCCTGCAACACCAGCACCACTGACGAGATCCCCTCGAGCGGCTGCATCAGGTGATCGACCAATTGAGGAAAGGGATCAGTCGTTGTGGCTTCAGTCACCGCCAGAATCTCCAACAGGCTGTCGAATCGCGTGCCGACATGCGGTGTCTGAAAGAGATAGATTTCGGGGCCAGCCACGACCAGATCGACAACCACTTCCCGCAGATGCATCGCTTCACCGAGTGCCGCGGCCAGTGAGATCGCCGCTTCCACGGAGTCCTGGTCCGCAACGGGCCGCCGGGCCGGTCGATAGGTATCGACAATCAATGCCGACCGAAAGCTGTACTCGTCCTGATATTCGCGAACCACGGGCCGTCCGATCCGGGCCCACGCCCGAAAATCGAGCCGTACTGCGGGCTCACCGAGGATGTATTCACGGTTGCCGACGTATTCGGGGGACTCGCCCCGGGCCCCCACCAGTGGAGCCGGGTGCGTCGGGCGACACCGCATACCCAGCGGCAGATCGACGTAGTCCAGCGATTGATAAGCAGGCAACACAATCAATGGCGGCAAGGTCACCATCCCGCCCCCAAACCGCATCAAGTTGAATGGAAACGTGCTATGCACATGCACGGGGCCCAGTTCGCACCGGCCCCGTCGCGTCGGCAGTAACTCAAACGGTATCGCCACAGACTGCCCGGATCGCAAACTGGCCACCACGCGGGATCCATGCAATTGCTTGACCCCAGCAGCCAGCTCAAACAGCCCCACCATCAGGTCAAACGCAGGGAACCAGCCCTGATTTGTGATCTCGACCACCCCACACAGCGGGACTCCCTGTGTCGCCTGATCCGGCAGCTGGCACCGCAGTTCCACTTGTGGCCGCAGTACTGTTCCGACCAACTCGGCCACAGCGGGTAGAAAGAAGAGGGCGCAGAACAACTGGTAGATCGGGATCTCCACCGTGATCGAGCCCAGCGCCGCAAAGAATGTCAGCAATACCAGAACGCGGCCATATGGTGTGAGCTTAAAGCGCACCAGATAGCGAAAGTATCTCGCGAGTAAAAAGCCGCCCGACCGCATCCCGGCAGTGTAGGCCCAGCCACCAACAGCGGCCAAGCCTGAGCAGACATGTCAGCAAAAGAACACAGCAGGAGTTTGTGGCGACTCTACGGTATGATCCCGCCCATCATGCCCCAGTTCGAACTCACCTCCGAATTTGCCCCCGCCGGTGATCAACCGACGGCCATCGCCTCGCTCGTGCGCGGAATCCAAGAAGGCAAGTCGTCCCAGGTCCTCCTCGGAGCGACCGGGACCGGCAAGACCTTCACGATGGCCAACATCATTCAGCAGTGCCAGCGCCCTGCCCTGGTGCTGTGCCACAACAAGACGCTGGCCGCTCAGCTGTACGGCGAGTTCAAGGAGTTCTTCCCAAACAACGCTGTCAGCTACTTCGTCAGCTACTACGACTACTACCAGCCTGAAGCCTACATCCCGCAGCGCGACATCTACATCGAGAAAGACTCGTCGATCAACGAAGAGATCGATCGGCTGCGGCTGTTGGCGACCAGTGCCTTGGTCTCGCGGCGGGATGTGGTTGTCGTGGCCAGCGTGTCGTGTATTTATGGACTGGGTTCGCCGAAGGACTATCTGGAGATGATGGTCCCCCTGCATACGGGGACGGAGATCAACCGCGACGAGATGCTGCGGAAGTTCGTCGACATCCACTACGAGCGGAACGATTTCGAGTTGTCGCGAGGCAAGTTTCGCGTGCGGGGGGATGTGATCGAGGTCTGGCCCGCATACGAAGAGTTTTGCTACCGCATCGAACTCTGGGGCGATGAGATCGAGAAGCTGTCGATCATCGATCCGGTCAGCGGCGAGAGTTCGAAGCCGCTCAGCGATGTGTACATCTACCCGGCCAAGCACTTCGTACTTCCACAAAGCCGCATCGACGATGCCCTCGAAGAAATCGAACTCGAACTCAATCAACAGCTCGCCAAATTCCAGGCCGAGGGAAAACTGCTGGAGGCCCAGCGTCTGGCCGCCCGTACCCGACACGATCTGGAACTGCTCCGCGAGATCGGGTTCTGCCCGGGAATCGAGAACTACTCACGGGCCCTGGCGAACCGCAAACCGGGCGAGGCCCCTGCCACGCTGTATGACTTCTTCCCCGAAGACTTCATGCTGTTCATCGATGAGTCGCACGCCACCGTACCGCAGATTCGGGCGATGTACAACGGCGACCGGGCCCGCAAGACGACGCTGGTCGACCATGGGTTCCGGCTGCCGATGGCCCTCGACAATCGCCCACTCAAGTTCGAAGAGTGGGACGCCCGCCGCGGCCAGACGGTGTTCGTCTCCGCCACGCCCGCCGACTGGGAACTTGACCAGTCCGAGGGGGAAATCGTCGAGCAAATCATCCGCCCGACGGGCCTCGTCGATCCGGTAATTCACATTCACCCCGCGCGCGGCCAGGTGGTCCACCTGATCGAGCAGATCAAGGCCCGCACCGCGCGCGGTGAGCGAACACTCGTCACGACACTGACCAAGCGGCTGTCGGAGGATCTGGTCGGCTATCTCAAGGAAGAGGGCATTCTCTGTGAGTGGCTGCACTCGGAACTGGACGCGATCGAGCGGGTGGAGATCCTCCGCGAACTGCGTGAAGGACGGTTCGATGCGCTCGTCGGCGTGAACCTGCTCCGCGAGGGACTCGACCTGCCCGAGGTGTCGCTGGTCTGCATCCTGGACGCCGACAAGGAAGGGTTCCTGCGTAGTGCCACCAGCCTGATCCAAACGATCGGCCGCTCGGCTCGTAACGTCAACGCCGAGGTCTATCTCTACGCCGATGTCGTCACCGACAGCATGCAGCAGGCGATCGACGAAACCAACCGCCGCCGCACGGTCCAGATGGCCTACAACGAGAAACACGGGATCACGCCCGAGACGATCAAGAAGGCGATCCGCCGCGGCATCGAAGAAGAAATCCAGGCCCGCTCGATCGTCCAGCAGGTCGCCGGAGCCAAGGACGAAACGCAGTACATCACGCAGGAGTACCTGAACGCCCTCGAAGCCGAGATGCTCGACGCCGCCCAGAACCTCGAGTTCGAACGCGCCGCCCAATTGCGGGACCGGATTCAGCAATTGAAACGAGACCAGTCCGGTGATGACTCAGGCGGTCCCCCCAAGTACGCCCCCGCCGGAGGGAAGCAGCGGGGAGCGAAACGCGGTGGCAAGCGCGGCCGCGACAGCGGCGGCCCCAGCGGCAAAGGCCGCGCCCCCTTCCCCGGCAAGGGCCGGTAGCAATCAACTCGTGTGAGACAATGCAAACGTCCACACTTGGATTTCTTGCAGCTCGAACCACACGGGCCTAACCTCCCATCATCATCGACCATTCGCAATCCCACTCAGGCTTTCCCCATGAAGACCGCTGTCCGCATGATTCTGTCGCTGATCGCTGGCATCGGAGTGGCCCTGATTCTGGTCATTGCCGTCGAGCTAATCAGTGCCGTGATTCACCCGGTGCCGCCGGGATTTCAAGGGACCATGGATGAAATGTGTCAGCATGTCGCCCAATATCCCCACTGGGTCTTGGGGCTGGTCGTACCCGCCTGGGGTGGAACAGCTTTTCTGGGCACCTGGGTTGCCCGAAAGCTGGGAAATCGAAGCAGTGGGGTGATCGTGGGACTGCTGCTGCTGGCCGCCGTAATCTGCAACGTCACTCAGCTGCCATATGCGATCTGGTTTAAGGTGGTCATCCTGCTGGTGATTCCCGTGGCTGTTCTGAGAGGGCTGCGGGAGCCTCGTCATTCGTCACCTCCAGTGGAGTGAACGAATTGCGATGGGGCCCCCTTTGCCGCACAAGTCATCAGTCAATGATCTTGTTACGATGGGCCGAAGTTCCTCTCCCGACTCGATCTAACCGAGGTCTCGCATGCTTGACCGTTTCGCCTGTGCGTGTTGTGTCGTCTGGTTTTCGATTGCAACCCTGGGCTTGAGGCAGAGCTGTTGCAGTGCTGCGGAGACGCCAATCGCTCGCAAGATCGTACTGGTCGCGGGCGAGACAGCGAAGATTGATGTATCGGGGCATCATGACTACCTCGCCGGATGTCAGTGTTTGGAGGTTCTGCTGCAAAAGACTCCCTATGTCGAAACCGTTCGCGTCTCCGATGGATGGCCGACCGACGAAAGTGTGTGGGATGGAGCCCGGTCAGTCGTGTTCTATACCGATGGAGGTGGAAAGCAGGCGTTCCTGAGTTCACCCGAACGAATTGCCAAGCTGCAATCGATGATCGATGTCGGGGTTGGGCTGGTGCTGATTCATCAGGCGGTCGATCTTCCGGACCAGCATGCCTCGCGGGTACAGGGATGGATCGGTGGCGTCTACATGAAGAACAAATCCGGACGCGGCCATTGGGACAGCCAGCACATTTCCTTTCCGGACCACCCCATTTCAAGGGGTGTGACCTCATGGAAGATCAACGACGGGTGGCTCAATGACATTCAATTCGTGCCTGAGAAAAAAGGGATTACCCCGTTGGTCTGGTCGAGCAAGGAATACGAAGAAAGCCGGGAGGGGCTGGATGGACACGTCGTGGCGTGGTCTTATAACCGGCCTGCAGGCGGGCGCTCGTTCGCCTTTACGGGGCTCGATGCCCATTCCGCCTGGGAACGGGCGGGCCTGCGGCAGCTGGTCACCAATGGAGTCCTGTGGACAGCGGGTGTCGATCTCCCCTCGACCGGAGCCCCTTGTGCGATCGAAAAAACCGATCTCGATGCAATGCTGACTCCGCGCCAACCCAAACCTGCCAAGCCAGCAGCCAAGAAGCCGGTGTAATTTCGCGTCGTTGAAACGCAACACCATCCGATCCGCCATCGTTCTCCGATGGTCCGATTCCGGATACGATCCCCCCACTCGGACCGGCCCGCGAACCCCAGTGGAATGCGTGTGTCTCGGCCCAGAACTCCGAATTCCGATGTCTCAACTGACAGGTCCCCCTTGGACTGGCCGACTGATCTTGATGACCAGATTGCCCGCGTGATGCGCTGGGACCAGTACCGGCTGACGCGCGCCTGGCGATCGGTCCAGCAGCTCAAGACACAGGGGAAGCCGTACGAACAACCGCTCCAGAAACTTCTGGTCGAGTTGGAGAAATCGGCTCGGACCTGTGAACTGCGGGCCCGCGATGTTCCGCCGATTCGGTATGACACCGAACTGCCGATTACCGCTCGCAAAGACGAAATCGTCGCCGCTCTCCGTGATCACCAGGTCATCGTCGTCTGCGGTGAGACCGGCTCCGGCAAGTCGACTCAGTTGCCGAAGATCTGTCTGGAAGCCGGCCGCGGCGTAGCAGGGGTGATCGGGCACACCCAACCGAGGCGCATCGCAGCCCGTTCCGTGGCCGCCCGCGTCGCCGAAGAACTCGATACGAAACTCGGGAACCAGGTCGGCTACAAGATTCGCTTCAACGATGTATCGAGTCCGAAGACGCTCATCAAACTGATGACCGACGGTATCCTGCTGGCCGAGACTCAGAACGATCGGTTCCTGGATCGGTACGACACACTAATCATCGACGAGGCCCACGAGCGGTCGATGAACATCGATTTTCTGATGGGATACATCCGCCGAATCCTGCCGAAGCGGCCCGATCTGCGAGTGATCATTACTTCGGCCACGATCGATGCGGAACGGTTTGCGAAATTCTTTGCGAGCGGATTCGAGGGGAGTGGGGGGCGGTTCGCGAACGAGGCCGAGTCATCCTCCTCTCCAGTCACTCACCACTTACCACTCACGACACCCCTGCCCCCTCTCACGGCCCCAGTCCTGCTCGTCTCCGGTCGCACCTTTCCTGTGGAGGTTCGCTACCGACCGCCCGTGGTGGAGGATGAGGACGATATCGATCTGCCGCTGATCGTGGGCGATGCGGTCAGTGAACTGTGCCGCGAAGGGACAGGCGACATCCTGGTCTTCCTGCCGACGGAGCAGGAGATTCGCGAACTGGCCAAGACTCTTGGAGGCCGCGGGCGCGGTGGGGAACTGCTGGACGTCTTGCCGCTGTACGGACGGCTCTCCGAGGCCGAACAGAACCGGATCTTTGCCCCCTCTCGCAATCGCAAGGTGGTACTCGCCACTAACGTGGCCGAGTCGAGCCTCACCGTGCCGGGTATCCATTATGTGATCGATACTGGCACCGCCCGTATCAGCCGCTACGCCCCGCAGTCTAAGGTCCAGCGACTGCCGATCGAACCGATCTCCCGTGCCAGCGCTGACCAGCGCAAGGGCCGTTGCGGCCGAATCGCTCCTGGTATCTGCATCCGTCTTTATAGCGAACGCGACTTCACAGAGCGTGAAGCGTACACCCCACCCGAAATCCTGCGGACCAATCTCGCCTCAGTCATCCTGCAGACCAAGGCGCTCCAACTGGGGCACCTGGCCGACTTTCCGCTGCTGGATCCACCGCCCGCGTCGGCGATCCGCGCGGGTGAGCGTACGCTGTTCGAACTGGGGGCGATCGACGAACACGACAAGCTCACACCGATCGGAAAAACTCTCAGTCAATGGCCCGTCGATCCTGGCATCGCCCGGATGATCCTGGCGGCCCATGATGAGCAGTGCCTGGAAGAAGTGCTCATCATTGCGTCCGCGCTGGAGATTCGCGACCCCCGCGAACGCCCCGCCGACAAGCAGCACGCCGCCGATTCCGCCCATCAGAAATTCGCCGACGAGCGATCCGACTTCATGTCGTTTTTGAAGCTGTGGGACTTCGCCCGCGACCAAGAAGAGAAGCTCTCGCGAGGGCAGTTCCAGAAAGCCTGCCATCAGAACTTCCTGTCGGCGATCCGAATTCGGGAGTGGTCCGACCTCACGCGGCAGTTGCGACAGATTGTGGAGGAACACGGCCTGAAACCCCGGCCGCGCAAGAACAATCCCGAGGCGATCCACCGTGCAATTCTCACGGGCATGCTGTCCAACATTGCCCTCAAGGGAGAGAAGAACGACTACACCGGAGCGGGGAATCAACAACTGAATCTCTGGCCGGGGTCGGTCGCGTTTAAAACGAAGCCGCGGTGGATCGTAGCCGCGGAACTCGTTGAGACCACGCGGCGCTATGCGCGAGTGATCGCCCCGGTCGACCCGATGTGGATCGAACGACTCGCCGGACATCTGGTGAAGAAGACCTATAGCGATGCCGCCTGGGAGTCGCGGTCCGGGGCGGTGATGGCGACCGAGCGGGTGCTGTTGTTCGGTCTGCCGATTGTGACCGGTCGGCGCGTGCGGTACTCGGCGGTGGAACCCGCGTTGTGTCGCAAACTGCTGATCGAACATGTGCTGATGCAGGGCGACTACCAGGGGCCTGAACTGTTCCATCGGCACAACCTCGGCCTCAAAGAAGAGTTGGCCGACTGGCAGGCGAAGCTGCGACAGTCCCAACTGTTCGCCAGTGAAGAGGCTCAGTTCGACTTCTTTGACTCGCAAGTGCCGCCGTCTGTGTGCGATGTGCATGCCCTCCGCGCCTGGCTCAAGTCGGTGGAGAAGTCACAACCGCTGGCCCTGTGCCTGACGCGGGAGGTGTTGCTGGCTGATCCGGATGTCGCGTTGCCGGAGAATGCGTTCCCGGATGAACTGGCGGTGGGGAAGCTCAATTTGCCTGTCGAGTATGCCCTCGACCCCGGTAAGGAATCGGACGGGCTGACCGTGACGGTGCCCCGGGCGGGGATTGGACAACTGTCGGCGGAACAACTCAACTGGCTGGTACCAGGGCTACTCGAAGAGAAGATCGCGGCGTTGATTAAATCGTTGCCCAAGGAACTGCGACGACTGTTTGTTCCGGTGGGCGATGTTGTCGCGCAGATTCGCGGGGATCTGAAGTATGGACAAGGCAGCCTGACCGAGCAGTTGGCGATGGCGTTGCGACGGGTCTCGGGCGAGCATGTCCCGGTGACGGCTTTTGAAGAAGCTCGCGTGCCGGACCATCTGCGAATCAATATCCGGATGGTCGATGACCACGGTGCTGTGCTTCAAGAGAGTCGCGATCTCGCCGAACTGCAGCGGGGAGTCCGGTCGCAAGCCGCCGCCGCCCCCACAACGATCAGCGAAAAACAGTGGAGCCGCGACGGAATCACCGATTGGACCGACTTCGAACTACCGAGAGAGATCACGGTCAATCGGGGCGGGATTGATGTGCGGGCCTTTCCGATGTTGATCGATCGGGGCGAGACGGTGTCGATTAGTCTGTCGACTGACCTGGCTCATGCCGAACGCGAAACACGGCGGGCGCTCGTGCGGCTATTGCTCATTGCTGAGTCCAAGCGAGTGAAAGAACAGGTCGACTGGCTCCCGCGCTTCCAACAGATCTGCGTCTTTGCGACGACCTTGCCCGACCACAAGGAATTCAAATCTCATGTCCAGTGGCGGCTAGCCGAACGGGCGTTGGCCTTCGACGCTCCGCTGCCTCGGAACGCCGTGCAATGGCGTGAAACGCTCAAGCGAGCCCGCAGCCAGATGTCTGTCGCGGGCCAGGAACTGTCCCAGGTGCTGGAACCGCTGATGGTCGCTTACCACCAGACACGGAAGCTGATCGGCCAGCAAAGCGGATCGGCGATGCAATATGTGATCGACGATACCCGCAGCCAGATGGAGTTGCTGTTTGCCCCTGGTTTTCTGCGGCAGGTTCCCTGGCCGTGGCTGGCCCAGTACCCGCGGTACATGCAGGCCATCCAGATGCGGTGGCAGAAGATTACCAGCGGCGGTTTCCACAAAGACCGGTCGGCCTTCGCGACGATCGCCCCGCACTGGGAGCGCTGGAAGCAAACCGTTCTCCGGAACGCCACGAGGAAAGAGTTCGATCCGTTCACACCGCAAGTGCGCTGGTTCATTGAGGAATCGCGGGTGGCCGCGTTCGCTCAGTCCCTGGGTCTCGGCGTGGCCGTGTCCGAGCAAAAACTGCAAGCCGCATGGGCCGCAATGGGGTGAGGCGACAAGCTGCAGGAATCACCCACTCCGTTACGAATCAGGTCGAATGGCCTGAAACAGTTCTGCCAAGGCCTGCGTGATTGCCGGCTTTCCTATTTGAAAAATGTTGTTGTGATCCGCGTCGGGGATTTCCAGGAACCTTCGAGGAACTCCTGAAAGTGATCGTTCCGGCGCAGCCGAAAACAGCCGTTGCCCCTGCTCGATCGGAACCACGCGATCGGACTGCCCGTGATAGACTAATAAAGGACAATCGATCGTCGACATCTGCGGCAACGACTCATAGCGATCAATCAGCAGCCAATGGATGGGCAGCCACGGATAGTTGTAACTGGCCGCGTCGACCATCGAGGTGAACGTCGCCCGCAGGACCAGCGCCGCTGGAGGCTGTCCCGCGCGACTCAGATCGCTCGCCAGTCGTACAGCCACCCCGCCTCCGAGTGATTCACCCGAGATCACGATACGCTCGGCGGGAACCTGCCAATTGGAAATGATGTGGTCCCAGATTACCCTCGCATCAGCATGAAACGACTTCTCGGAAGGCGTCCCCGCGTTGTCACCGTATCCCCGATAATCAACCAGCAACGCATCGCACCCCAACCCCCGGAAGAGCGCCAGCTGCGAAAGGCGTGAGGCTCGATTCCCGGCATTCCCGGCAAACATCAACACCAGCAGACGATCTTCACTTCCCAGCTGGCTGAGCGGCTGAGACAGCCCGATCGGACTGTCCGCATCCGCAAGGCAGAGCCAGCCATGCAGAGCCAGCCCCTCCTGACTGGTAAACGTGACTCCACGAATGTGAGGCGCCAGCTCTCCGGCCTGGTCGAGCGTGACGGGCCCTCGGCGGGGAACATACATCAACTGTCGTTGCAGGAATCCAATCACCAGACAGACTCCGACATACACCACCACCAGACGAATCAGACCACGTTTGATCATCCACCATCCACCTCGACCCACTACCGGAGCAGAGGAGACGGTCGGTGGATTGGCCGAGCGGTTCATCGGGGCGGAACTCCAAGAGACTTACCCCCATCAATGGCGAGGGAAGTTCCGGTCACCATTCTGGCGGCATCACTGACCAGATAACAGATCGCCTCCGCGATTTCATCGGGATGAATCATCCGGTCCCAGGCCCGCGCCAGGGGGCTGGCTGCAATGTAGTTGTGAACGGCGGCTTCCCGATCCGGTTGCAAAGCCAGTTCTTCGTCCATGATCCCGGTGGCTTCGACCGGGCCGGGGCAAACGCAGTTCACACGGATGCGGTCCGGTGAGTGCGACAGCGCCAGTCCTTTCGTGAGTCCCACCAGCGCCATCTTGCTGATCGAATAGACCGGGTCATGCGATCGCGGCAACAGTCCCGCATTACTGGCCATATTCACGATCGATCCGCCCCCCACAGCCCGCATATGGGGGATGGCATACTTGGTTCCGAAGAACGCGGCTTTGAGATTGGTGTCCAGGCACCGGTCCCAGTCGTCTTCCGAAACATCGGTCACGGGTTTGACCATGACAATGCCTGCGTTGTTGACCAGGATATCGAGTCGTCCGCCGCGGGCGGCAGCTCCGTCAATGAGCGATCGTAATTGCGCCAGGTCACGAACGTCGCAAACCTCCTGACGAATTTGCAGTGGTCCAAAATCCGCTTCATTGGCGGGGTCGATCCGGTAATCCCCCACGGTGACCTGGGCCCCGGCCCGGGCCAGCCGCAGCGCTGTCGCCCGCCCGATACCCCGAGATCCCCCAGTCACAACGGCGATCTGGCCTTGCAGTCGATTCGCTCGATCTGTCATCGATTCGTTCCTCCGAAACGTCGGTCACGGTGTCCGGCGATTATCGAGTGGTCCCCGCAGGCGTCAAGACGGTCGCTCGCCGAGAACCGAATCGAGTCCAATCCCCGGGAAGCCGATGGTTCAAAGAAAGTGATTGAAGCGTGGCCGCTCTTGCGATCCATCGATGGATTTTGAACCATAGACTGCGGTAGTCTCTCGTGAGCGAGACACGAGATAACCCCTTCTCACACGCCTCGGGCTCCCCCGTTCCCAATCCAGGACCGTGATCCATGCTCCAACGACTGTCTGTAATACTTCTGTGGGGTCTGATGACGTGGTCCCCTCTGGGGGCGGCGGATGTTCCGGTCCCTCTAACCGGGGCCGATGCGCTGGCCGGACGACGAGTGATGGTGCTCGGCGACAGCAACTCGCAGGATGGCCGCTATCTGAGCTACGTGGAATATTTCCTTCAAAAGAAGCATCAGCAACTGAGCTTCGACATAATCAATGTCGGCTTGGCGAGTGAGACGACCTCTGGATTGACCGAGGAGGGACACCCCGGACCGCGTCCCTGCATCCATGATCGTCTCGATCGGGCACTGGCCGATGTGAAACCCCAGCTGGTGATCGCCTGTTACGGGATGAACGACGGGATCTACAAGCCGTTGGAAGCCGAGCGGGATAAGGCGTTTCACGACGGAGTGACTCGCCTGGTCTCGAAGTGTCAGGCCACCGGAGCCCAGTTCATCCTGATTACCCCCCCGGCGTATGACGTGGATTGCCACGGGGGCATCGCAGCCAAACAGTTCGACTACAACACCGTACTGCAAGCTTATGCCAAATGGGAGCTGACCACCCGACCGGGCGGAGCCACGGTCATTGATATCCACACACCGATGACAGCGGCGATCAAGCCCTACCGTGATGCCAACAACCCGCTCCACCGGCAGGGCGATGGAGTCCACCCGGCTGAGATCGGTCACTTTGTAATGGCCCATGCAATCCTGAAAGGGCTCCGCTTGTCACTACCGGACGAGGATCTGCCCGGTCAAATGGCGCAGGCTCAGGCGGACCCGCTCTATAAGGCGATCCGACAGCGTCAATCGGCCCGGGCGAGTGGCTGGCTGAACTTCATCGGCTTCACACGGGTCAACAAGACCACCCAGCCCCACGAGAACGACATCCGGGCTGTGGAAACTGCCGCCACGGAGACCCAGAAAGCGATTGACCTTCTGCGGCGGGCACAATAACCGGAGGGGCATCCGATGCTGGCACGATTCCGCTCACACCGGGGGCTGATACTGATGGGGGCGGCGTTGCTGCTGCTCCTGGTCAGCGGGCTGTTCCTGGCCAGCGCCCTTTCGCGACAGGGCGAACCGTATCTGGGAGAAGTCGCCCTCACCGGCAGCCCGTATCGCATTCGTCTATTGAAGACGTATGACGGACCAGTGGACTACTCCTGGCAGTCGTCACGGTTTCGATCCTTCCTGCCCTCAGCCCCGCGAGTACCACCCAACATTCACGTCCAGTTGGCGGGAACCGATCGAATCACGGGTCAGCCGGGACAGACCTTTCTGTTCCGGACGGTCGATGACCGGGGACGTTACGTCATGCCCATGGGAAACAGTGTCCATGGCATTGTGTGTGAGTTCGTGGAATCCACGGGATTCGTCTTCCAAGTTCAGATCGCGATGGCCGACTTCCCGCACTGGGGAACATACGCCTTCACCCGCAGCGCCTTTCCGCGTCGCGACCGCGAGTTGCGAATACGCATGGAACGCGAATCCCCAGGCATGACGCCCGCCGAAATGCTGGTCGTCCCCAATCCGTATTACCGCGCTGATTTCCCCGAATGGCAGCCAGCCCCCCTGCCAACCATGAAGTCAAACGGCCCGCTGAAGGTTCATCTCGAAAAAGTCTTTGCCGACGATCATCATCGAGGGGCCCGTCTCGAACTGCGGGGCGAGTCCGCTCAGGCCGACTGGCAGCAGCCTTATTTTGACTACCATTTTGAAGATGCGACAGGCAACCGGGGATTGGCACTGTCTCCTTTTGAACCTGTCTGGAAGGCTGTGGTGCGGATCTATCGTTCCTCCACCAGCCCCTTTCCCGATGAACTCCACGAGGTGCTATCCGGGGTTCCCATCTTGAAGCCGGGAACCGTGCAACCAATCCACCGTACCATTGAAATGGGTGGCGTCCAGTGTCTGGTCCGCTGTGCTGCCGGGGCGGGCATTGTCCGACTGCAGGGGGAAACCCTGACCGCTCGGATCAACGAAGGCGGCGACAGCACGCCCGTTTTCACGGGAAGTACCGGACAGGGATTCCATGAACTGGCCAGTCCATCGCCGTTTCTGTGGATCGAAATTCGCCAACTGTCGCAACACTCCCGGATCGTTGTTCAGCAGGTATTACCCGACGGAAAACGCAGCGAATGCCCCCTGACTTCGATCTCGACCTCGGATGGAGCCGGGTCTCGGAATTACGTACTGGCCAGGCTGGAGAACGCCGCAATCCCGGACGTGACAGAAATCACACTGGCGGTCAATCGCCCGGAGACCATGGAGTTCCAGATCGCGCCCCCTGCCGAAGCTCGAGAACGAATTCTCAATCCGCCGCACCACTGAACAGGTCTACCGATCTCGATTGGGAATGCCCCTATGCGATTCTCGCCCCTTGCTCCTTATGGATTCGTGCTGGCTCTTTGGGCTTCCTGGGCCATGGCCGGGGAACCTCGTCAGGTCACCGGTTCTCTTCGAGAAGGTGGTCTGCCGGTCGCCGGTCGCCTGTACATCGAAGGACCGCCGGGGACGTTTCATTTTGCGCGTTCCGCGGACCCGAAGGGGACCTCTGTCGTCTACGACGTGAAGCGGACGGAGACCTGCCGGGAACAGCATGTCACGCTGTCGGCTCATCCCTTTGAAGTCGACTTACCGCCGGGGCAATACACCTTCACGGCTGAGCGCGGACACGAATACTTCGCTGCACAGCAGACGATTACGGTGCCGGAAGCAGGCGATGTTCCACAAGTCGAATTGAAACTCGAACGCTGGATCGACATGGCCGCGCGGGGCTGGTACTCGGGAGATACCCATCTGCATCGCAAGCTGGAGGATGTCCCGAACATCGTCGCAGCGGAAGATCTACATGTCGCCTTACCACTGACATATTGGGTGCGGGGAGCCTATGAACGCCCGCTCGAATTCCCGGTGAGCGGCAACCCGGAGCCGCAGCTGATCACCATCGAGGAGTTCCTGCCGCAGGCGAACCGCGCGCCGCTGAAGCGGTTCATCTGGCCGATCAACACCGAATACGAGCTGTTCACGGTCAACAAGAAGTCGCATACGCAGGGGGCGGTGCTGGTCCTGAATCACAAGTCGCCTCTGAAGCTGGGCGCTCCGCCGGTCGGTCCGCTGACGCAGGCAGCGCGCGAGGAGGGAGCACTCTTTGATCTGGACAAGCACACGTGGAACTGGACGCCGATGATCGTGCCGGTGATGCAGGCCGACTTGTTCGAACTCGCCAACAATCACATCTGGCGGACTGAGTTCCTCAACAAGAGTTGGACCGCCGATGTCCTGCCGAAGGACTGGGAGATCGAAACCGATCCGCAGGGGTACACCGAACGCGGGTGGATCGACTGGGGGTTCAAGACCTACTACGCCTACCTGAACTGCGGGTTCCGGATGCGGCCCACGGGCGGGACCGGCAGCGGGTATCATCCGGTCCCCGCCGGGTTCGGGCGGGTCTATGTCCAGTGCCCAGGCGAGTTCACGTACGAGAAGTGGGTCGAAGGGCTGAACGCCGGGAGAAGCTTTGTCTCGACGGGGCCGATGCTCGATGTCACGTTCAACGGGCAGCCGCCAGGTTCGGTGATTCGCGCGGACGGCCCGCTGAATCTCGTAGTCGAAGGTCAAGATTTCTCCGCCACGAACAACCGACTCGTCGTCGAACTTGTCGTGAACGGAGAGGTCATCACGAGTCTTGAAAATAGAATCAGTACCAGTTCAAGAAGCGAAATCCCGAAGAAATTTCCTGACAGAAAGACACTCGGATTTCGCCACACTCTCACCCGATCCAGTTGGGTTGCCGTTCGCCTTTTCGAATATCGCGATGTGGAGTCAGTCACTCACGAAGACAGCCAGCGGACAGAACTCGTGAAGACAGGCCGCTTCCGTTACGCCCACACAGCCCCGGTCTACATCGAAATCGATGGCCCGATCAAACCCCGCAAGCGTGAGGTCAACTACTTCATCCAGCGGATGGAGCAGGAGATCGCCCGCAACACGGGTGTCCTCGCTGAGGACGAAGTGGCTGAGTACCGCAAGGCGCTGGAGATCTACCAGAAGGTCGCCGAACGGGCCGGGGATTGAACCTGCCCTTCCGTAGCAGTCGTCCGTTGAAAAATGCCGTGGGAGCGGAGCGATCACGCAGATCGGTGACATAAACTAACGGTGGCCGGGGTCAGTGCTTGAAGTGCCGACGTCCCGTGAAAATCATCGCGATACCATGTTCGTTACAGGCGGCGATCACTTCGGCGTCGCCCTTCGACCCACCGGGTTGAATCGCGGCGACGATACCCGACTTGGCCAACGTATCAATGTTGTCGCGGAATGGAAAAAACGCATCGCTCGCCACAACGGAGCCCCGGCTGCGGTCTCCAGCTTTGTGGGAAGCAATCCACGAGGAGTCGACGCGGCTCATCTGTCCCGCTCCGACACCCACGACCATCCCGCCGTTGATCAACACAATCGCGTTCGATTTCACGTGTTTGCTGACGCTCCATCCAAAGGCCAAGTCTCGCAGCTCCGTTTCGGTCGGGGCTCGCTCCGTGACGACCTTCCAGGTCGAAGCATCATCCTGCTGATCATCCCGCTCCTGCACCAGCAACCCGCCGGTGACACGGCGGTACTCAAAGGAACGGGCCTGATGTGCCGTGAAGTCGGGGCACCGCAATAGCCGAACGTTGTTCTTCCATTTGGGTTTCGTGGTCAGCATTTCGAACGCCGTCGGTTCATAACCCGGAGCGATGATCGATTCAATGAACCGGTTCGGCTCGCATAGCCGCTCCGCCGTGGCCACATCCACCGTCCGATTGAATCCCAGGACCGAACCGAACGCACTGATCGGGTCCCCCTCGTACGCCTTATGAAAGGCTTCATCGAGCGACGCCCCGATCGCACAGCCGCACGGATTGTTGTGCTTAATGACCACAGCTGCGGGATCAGTGAACTCCCGCACGATGGCCATCGCGGCATCGAGGTCAAGCAGGTTGTTGTACGACAGTTCCTTACCATGCAGCTTTTCCGCAGCAGCCAGCGAGGCGAGTGGGGGATTCCGCTCGGAATAGAACGCCGCAGCCTGGTGTGGGTTCTCGCCGTAGCGGAGGACTTCCTGCCGTACGAACGAAAGGCCGAGTTCGGCGGGGAACGGACGCAGCGTCTCGTCAGTCGCGGTAATCCGGTCGAAGTAGTCGGCGATCGCGCGGTCGTAGCGAGCGGTCATGCGAAAGGCTTCGAGGGCCAGTTCGCGACGGAACGCGAGCGTCAGCCCCGGCCCCTGCAAGGCTTCCAGTACGCGGGGGTACTGTTCCGGCTGGGTCACGATCCCGACATAAGCATGATTTTTAGCCGTCGAACGGACCATGCTGGGCCCGCCGATGTCGATGTTCTCGATCGCGTCATCGATCGAGACGTTCGGTTTGGCGACCGTCTGCTCAAACGGGTAGAGGTTCACGACGACCAGCTCGAACGGGATGATCCCGTGTTCTCGAATCGCGGCGGCGTCATGCTCCAGATCGGGCCGCCCGAGAATGGCTCCATGGATCTTCGGATGCAGCGTCTTGACGCGACCGTCCATGATTTCCGGGAATCCGGTGTAGGTCGACACGTCGATGACCGAGAGTCCCTGATCCTTCAGGTATTTCGATGTTCCGCCCGTCGAAAGAATCTCGAATCCGAGCGCTGCCAGCCCCTTGGCGAACTCGGCGAGGCCGGACTTATCACTCACACTGATCAGGACACGACGCGGAAACGCGGACATGGAGGTTCGCAACAGATAAAAGGAGGCGTGGTCGCAGTGATCGCGGACAGCCCGCAGAGTCACTCAAAAACCACAATCCGCGACTCTACACCGGTCATCGTCCATCGTCAAACGGCGGTTCGCGTCTTTCCGGAATCCGAAATGCGTGATACGTCGAATCGTTCCGGGAGATTCCGACTTGCCGTTTGGTCCCATCCTGCCCCACAATCACAGCATTCGCTCGCACTCTGGGGAGATTTCGCTTGCCTGCATCCTGGAATAGCCTCCCAGAGTCCCCCCGCGGCGCCCTGCGCGGCGCGTGGATCAGCTTCTGGCTGGCTGGCCTGATTCTCGGAGGTGGTCTCCCGGCCCTCAGCTGGGCACAGGGCTTAGGAGTTGCCCCCGCCTTTAGCGAGGACGAAGACGCAAAGCCGCTGCCGCCGGGATATGACCGCTACGATGCCCGCGCGGCGGATGAACCGGATCGAAGCGAACAGTATCGGCAGGTGATCAAGTCCGCCGAACGCCAACGGTGGGACGATTACGCCGTCGGGCTCCAGGCCCTGCTCGACAGTCGGGAAGACTCTCTCTTTCGCGGAGAAGATCAGACGTGGCGTCCCCTGTGGCTGGCGGCTTTACAACAGCTGATGACACTGCCCGAGGAAGCTCGCTCCGCCTACGTTGACCGGTTTGGCGCTCTGGCCGAGCAGTCACTGGCGAATGCGGAAAAGGCCAACGACTGGGCGACCCGTTTCCGGCTGGCCCGTGGTTTTCTGGCCACCCCCGCCGGACAATCCGCGACACGCCAGATCATTGAACTGGCCATCGATCAGGGCGACACCGACTGTGTCGCCCTGCGAGCAGGCGATCTCCTGCTGGTTCGTTCAGGTCAGTTGCAGGATGCCGTCTGGCGTAGCAAGTTGCGGACATTCCTGTTGAGACAGCGACGAACCACCCTGGTCCAACAGCTGGATGAGTTTGCGGGCGAGGTGATTCCAACAGAGCCGTTGCCGGAAGTCACGCAGATCACAGCCCCGGTAATCAGCGACTGGACGACGGTTTCGGGACACCCCACGGGCTACTCGCAAAGCCGGATCGACGCGCCACTCCTGATTCCGCGCTGGCGGTACTCGCTGGCCCCGGTCCCCGCGATCCGTGAAGTCTACACACGGATCGCACAGCAACTGCCCAAAGATTACGGAACGCCGTTTCGTCCAATTTGCGGACTGGTAACCAGCCAAGGAGTCATTGTCGCCCGGACGCCCACGGGGCTGGTCAGTCTGGAAGGAACCACGGGCCGGGTTCTGTGGCAGGTGGATTCACTCGTTCGCCACGAACAAGACCACGAAGGAACCACGGAACCCGAGGACGACGGAGACTTTCTCGCACGCGGAAATCTGTCGCGAGTCTACGACGAACGCCAGGACGTTCTGCTGGACCGGTTGACCTCACAGGGGATTCACAGCACCTTGTCCACGGATGGCAAACGGGTCATGGAAGTGGTTCCCTGGCACACGGTCAGCCGCGATACTGCCGGGGTGCTCTGGATTGCGACTGGAGGCCAGGACGATGAACGCACCCAGAATGTACTGTTTGCCCGCAACCTGAAAACGGGACGCATCGAATGGTCCGCCGGGGGCCCCGAATCCGAAGACATCGTGGGCCGACCCGCAGCGGGGACGTACTTCTTCGGACCGCCGACGCCGGATGGCAACGAACTGTTTGCCATTGGCGAACGGCGGGGCGACATCCACCTGTACTGCCTTCAGGCGGACACCGGTGAAGTTCTCTGGAAGCAATTGCTGGCCAGTCCAGCGGTCAACGTCTATCAAGACTACGTCCGCTCGCAATGGCTGGCGGTTCCCTCGGTTCGAGGAGGACTTGTCGTCTGTCCGACAACCACGGGATGGTTAATAACCGTTGATCGCCAGACCCGTCGAATCCGCTGGGCCAGTCGTTTACGCGATCGCATCGCTTCGACCGATGAGGACCGCCATTTTAATAATGGCCGCGAAGAGAATCGGGATTACGGAATCAACCGACGATTCGCCCCCTCTCAACCAGTGCTGATCGGGAACCGGGTGCTGATTGCCCCGATGGAACTTCCCGATGAGCGGGGAGAACAAAACGCCACGATCATGGGATTCGACCTGGAAACGGGCCATCGGTTGTGGGGTCTGAGTGGTCTGAATGACACGACACCCGGGATCGTGGGCGTCACCGAAAACCTGGCTGTTACCGGTGCCGACGCGCTGTACCCGGTCCCTCTGGATGTGGGCACACTGGGAGATGAACTCTTCCGGGAGGGCGAGCCTCGGGGCACCCACCACTTGCCCCCCCCCCTGGTCACGACACAAGGGTTGCTCGTCCCCCCCCAGCAGAACCATCTTCACGCGATCTCCTTTCACGAAGGGCAATTCTCGCCTCCCGCCGCTGTCGGACTGACGATGCCCCAGAACCTGTCCCGCTGGGAACGGATCATCGATCCTGTCCATCAGTCAACATTGCACATGGGCCAGCTGGTGACGCTCAATGGGTCATTGATCTCGGCCTCCCCGTGGGAGATTATTGCCTGGGAGAAACAGTCGGATCGTGATCGCTGGGAAGAACAGGCCACACGCGATCCCCGCGCAGCCCTGCGGCATGCCCAGGCACTGACCGCTGAAGGAAAGCTCGAAGCGGCCCGCGCGGTACTCCTCAGGGCGGCCTCCCTGCCGGATCTGGGAAGTGATGCCGAGCCGATCCATGATGTCCGCGTGTCGGTGCTGCTGGAGTTGGTCGAGCGTCAATTGGAAGCGACTCCTTCGGCCCCCTCCGACGATACCCTCTGGTCTGAACTCAACGAACTGGCCACTCGGGAAACGGATCGGGAGACGCTGCAGGCCCTGACGATCGAGCGTGAATTACTTCACGGGCGTTGGAACGCTGCATGGGAGTTGACCCGGTCCGCGATCCACAAGCCCTGGAAGCAGTCGATCGTACGACATGAAATCCAGTATTCTCCGGAAGTCTGGTTGCGACAGATTGTCCGGCGACTGGCGCAAGCTCCTCTCCCGGAACGAACGACTTTGCGAACGGCGATTCAATCGGAATTCGAAACGCTGTGGGCGGGTGCCGGGGATCAGGCCCAACGAGATCGGCTGCAGTTGATTTTTGGGGATCTGCCGGGGTCTGATGCCTTGGAACTGGCGTTGGTGCTGAATCCCGAGTTCCCCACTCCCCGCATCGCGAGGTTGGAAGCGCTGTCGCAATCACTCGATCCCGAAACCGCTCGCAACGCGCAGCTCGCATTGATAGGCCAGTTGATCGAGGCCGGGTGGATCGGGGAGGCGCTGCGGAAGATTGAGAGGCTTCCGCTCGCGGCAGACTGGCCCGTCGACCGGAAGAGTGACCTGGACTCGCTGGCTGCCCGGGTCGCGGCCGCTCCGCGCACTCCGTTGGCCCCGTCCTGGGCCAATCAACCGGTAACGCTCCTGCGAAAGCGCGAAGCCTCGGACCCCTACTTTGCGAACCTCACCGTACGCCGAGGACCGCGGGTCTATGAGACACCCGCTTGGACCTATTCCTACGACGAGGATCGGCCAGCACTGGTGATCCGTCAGTCCGACGGAACGATCTACTGCACGTTGGCACTAGCCACCAATGAATTGAACGACGAAGACGAATCCGCTCCGGTTGTCACGATTCAAGGGCCCCTGTGCTTCGCCCGACATATGTCGTTTCTGCATGCCTTTAGCCTGCCAGAAAAACGCGAGCTGTGGAGGCGAAAGCTAACCACCTCACCGAACCATGAGATCGATGACGAACCGGCCCACCGCTTCGTACCGGTCTCGCAGATATCGGGTCTGGTTTGGAATCCCTCGATGGGCGAGATCCTGGGCTTCGGAGATCGCCAGTTAGTGGTTCACACTCAGGAAGGGCTGAGCGTGCTCGATGCGTGTACTGGCCAGACACTCTGGTCGAATTCCGTTCCCGAAGCGGAGAGCAGCTTTTGCAGCGATGGTTATCTGCTTTTCCGTCATGAGAACGCGGTTGGCTGCTGGAGCCTGACCCATGGTCTTCCGCAGACCGCCCCCGATTTACAGGATGAAGAGTTTGCCATTCAGGAAGAGGTCTTACAGGGCTTTGACAGCCCGGGAATCCTGACGCTGAAACGGAGCGTCACCGAGATGGCGACCGATCAATTCCGCATCGAACGCCGAGGACTGCAAGCTTCCCGGATCACCGAGTCGCCCGCGTCGAATGCCCGGTGGGATCAGACCGACGTGCTCGAACTCACCACCGTCTGGTCGCTGCCGGTATCGGAATCCGCCACACTCTCGGAGGGGCCGCCCGGAACGCGACTGCTGCTCAATCCTGATCGCACCTTGCAATCCATCCATCTGGCCACCGGACAACAGCGTTCACTGGGATCCGTTCCAGAGTCGTTGGTTCCGAAGAATGCCGATGAATCCGGGACGACGCTGCTCGCGCAGATCGACCATCAGTTCGTGTATCTCTTTCACGAAGCCAATGGGTCCGATCTGTCGGACTACGCGGGATATGAACCCGCAGAGGGTCTCCTGTGTGCCATACCACTGCGTCCGGACAGCTCCACCGGGTGGACGGCCACACTGAACGGAACCGTCGATCCGCGAATTACAGCGGCTCCATTCCTGCCCGAATATCGCCGCGAGACACTGACAATGGGGGGCATCGCCATGGAACGGCTGCACATCGCCTTGCGGGACAAGTCTACCGGTCAGCCGATTCATGAGTTCCATCTGCCCCGGAAGCAAGGTTCGGTCTACGGGGTCTTCTTTCATCCCGCGCTTCAGCGTCTCTCCATCAATACGGAAAGCGAATTGATCCGCATCGAGCGTCAGCGTCCCGCCCCTCCCGCCCCGCTGGTTCCCTAAAGAACGACTGTTCGTCTCCATGGATTGGCACCTGGTTCTGAGTCCTGTCTGGTCCTGGCCGCTGATTGCCTTCGCGGCGGTGTTGCTTTACGGCCTGGTCCTGGTGACCTACCCGCCGCGAATTCAGGCGCTGCCCACGGGGCGGCGGCGATTGATGCTGGGGCTGCGGCTGTTGTCCGCCACACTACTGATTGTGGCCACCGGGCGACCGGCGATCGAGTACAGCGAAATCAATGAACGCGGGGCGGAGATCGTGTTCCTGCTTGACCAGAGTCGCAGCATGAACACCCCCGACGGTCCGGGAGGACTGACCCGCCGCCAGCAACTGCTGAAGACGTTTGATGAGATCCAGAAACCGCTGGAGGCCCTGCGGGAAAATGTCGACATCCGGCTGATTGAGTATGCTGAAACCAGTCTGGCCGTCGACAAACTGGAACCACCGGCGGAGGGGCGGTTTACCGCCATTGGACTGGCGATCGATGAACTGAAGAAAAATGCTTCATCCAAGCGACTGGCGAATGTTTTTCTGCTCGGCGACGGAGCCCAGCGAGCCACCGGGGAAGCCGACATCGATCCACGTACCGCCGCCCGGCAATTTGCCACCCAGAAATCCGTACCGATTCACACGGTCTGCTACGGAACATCGGAGATCTCGACGGCCGGTATGGATCTGGCGGTAGAGGATCTGCTGGTGGCCTCCAGCACATTCGAACGCAAAATCGAGACTGTCAAAGCCAAGGTCCGCATGGTGGGCACCCCCGGTCAAAAAGTCCGAGTCCGGCTGCTGATCGAAGACCGCACGGGCAAGACACTCGGGCAACCCGGGGAATGGAAAGAGTTGCCGCTGACCCCGGACTCCAAGCCGTTTGTTGACCTGGAAACCAATGAGAACGCGACCGTCATGCCGGTGTCGCTGTCGTTCGTGGCCGCCCTGCCGGGTGAATACAAGCTGGCCCTGGAAGCCAGGCCGCTGGCAGGCGAAGTCAAGACCACCAACAATCGCCAGGAATCTCTGATCAGTGTCAGCAAAGGGGGGTTGCGGGTGGCTTACATCGACATCCCGCGAGTTGAGCAGAAATTCATCACCCGTATTAATGAGTCAGCCCGCATCCAACTCGACAATTTCTATGCTCCGGTGGGCAACATCACCAAGACCCCCAAGATCGAACCGGAGATGTTCGATGCCGGGCGGTATGATGTCTACCTGATCGGGGATGTTCCGGCATCGGCCTTTCAACGGGATGGAATCAATCTGCTGGATCGGCTGTACGACCGGGTGATGGAAGGGGCTGGCCTGTGCATGCTGGGCGGGCAATACAACTACTCCACCGGCGGATACGGAACATCGCGAATTGCCCCGCTGCTGCCCGTCAAACTCAACGGGGCGGTGTTGCCTGCCGGACAGTCTGACCCATCACGACAGATCCGACAGAAGCTGCAGATACTTCCGACCGCCG
This sequence comes from Planctomycetota bacterium, assembly GCA_003671275.1. GTDB lineage: Bacteria > Planctomycetota > Planctomycetia > Planctomycetales > Planctomycetaceae > TH-plancto1. The sequence goes on from QWPB01000100.1 coordinate 39,459, forward strand.
ATGGCAACAGCCACTTTCTGATGCTGATTGACACAAACAACAACGATCAGGCCTGGCGGTCGTTGCCGCCGCTTTCCGGAGCAACCCGCGTCGAGCCTCGAGACGGAACGGTCGATATCCTGGCCGAGTCCGCGGAAGGCGCCCCGCTGCTGATCGCCACCGACGTGGGCCGTTCCCGCGTGGCAGCCCTGGCCATTGATGAGACGTGGCTCTGGCACCTGCATGGGCGAGCCGATGTTCACCAGCGGTTCTGGCAGCAGATGCTGCTCTGGCTGGCCCATAAGGACCAGGATGGTGACCAGCCGGTGTGGGTCCGCGTGGAACCCCGAAAATTTGCACCGGGGGGCAAAGTCCCGATCGAAATGGGGATTCGCGATCCCCAGGGCCAACCCGTGGACAACGGAGAGTACACCGTCGAAGTCATCGGACCGAAAGGCTCCTCGAAGATCACTCCCCAGCGACAACGGACCGGAGCCACGGCGGAATTCCTGACCACCACCGATCCGGGGGACTACTGGGTTCGGGTCTCAGCCACCAGCAACGGGCAGCCCGCCGGGCCAACCGCGATCACGCGGTTCATTATCGAAGCCCGTGATCCCGAACTGGACAACCCGGCAGCCGATCCCGATCTGATGAATGAGATCGCCACCCTGACGGGAGCAGCCAGCATTCCTCCCGAGAAGCTGGGTGAGTTTCTGGAGACACTCCTGAAGTCCGGGATCAGTACCGAACTGATGACCAACCACATCGTCAATCTATGGGACAACTGGTGGCTGCTGGGACTTTTTGTGACGGTCATGACCGTGGAGTGGTGGCTGCGAAAACGTAACGGGCTGGTATAGCCCTTCCCGGATCGAGGACTCTGTCCCGGCGATCCGAGTCTTTCCAGATTGTACAAGATGTCCGATCGTCCGTGGCCCGAACCCCTCTCCACCCGCGCGATTCAGGAATCGCGCGGGCCCCGGAATCCGGTCGATCCGCGACGACCGTATGCCTTTCTGTCGGAGAAAGAACATTCGCGATTCGGAGTGGCTGAGCCCGTCTCGACGCTCTTTCTAACCAACCGCGAATGCCCGTTTCACTGCCTGTATTGCGACCTGTGGAAGAACACCACCGAAGAGACCATCGCCGCCGGGTTCATTCCGGAACAGATCGACTGGGCATTGTCCCAGTTGCCACCCGCCCGGCATATCAAACTTTACAACAGTGGCAATTTCTTTGACCCACGGGCCATTCCCCCCGAGGACTGGCCGTCGATCGCCAGGCGAGTCCAGGGCTTTGACACGGTCATCGTTGAAAATCATCCCCGACTGACCGACGAGCGGTGTCTCGCTTTTCGTGACCAGCTGTCGGGTGAACTGGAAGTCGCGATGGGACTGGAGACGATTCACCCGGAGGTGTTGCCGCGTCTCAACAAGGGGATGACTCTGGCCGATTTCGACCGAGCTGTGGAATTCCTGGGGACGCACGGGATCGCGACGCGCGCGTTCATTCTGCTCCGTCCGCCCTATCTGAGCGAAGAGGCCGGCCTGGAATGGGCATTGCGGTCTGTCGAGTATGCCTTTGCACGTGGTGTGCGGTTCTGTGCGGTGATTCCGACTCGCGGTGGGAACGGAATCATGGAGCAGCTGCGAAACCAGGGGCAGTATGCTCCGCCGACGCTGGGAACATTAGAACGGGTATTAGAGTCCAGTCTGGCGATGGGGTGTGGGCGAGTGACCGTGGATCTCTGGGACGCGGAACGGCTGACCCCCGGGGAGCCGGATGCAACCCGGCGGATCGCTCGTCTGGCCAGAATGAATCTAACCCAGCGGCTGGAAGCGCGTTTCGAAGCCTCTTAGTCGTCACGACCGGCACGTCGGGACATTTCACTGGCGTGACCAGCGGCGGGCTGCCGATGACACCCGATAGCCCGGAAGGGTCTGAGGGGAGTTCGCGCCGATCGGCAGAGACTGCCGGACGCGGCCTCATACCGGACAAGTCAGGCGTCCCGGGTGGACAGGCTCGCCGATCAGAGGACTGTCGATGATGAACCGCACGCATCTTACCATCCTGCTATTTGCGGGACTGGTTCTCTCATGGACAGGATCTGTTCTCGCTCAAAATACGACCGGGACGATGGTCCGAGGGCGTCTGTCGCAGATGGAAGCCACCTCGCAACGGATGCGGGTCGTCGATTTGCAGAAAGTTCAACCGGAAGAGTCCCTTACTGTGATCGCGGTCATCGGCGAGGTCAAATCGCCGACGGTGTTTCTGACTCGACAATCGAATGTTTCATTAAAAACGCTGATTGAAAAGGCGGGAGGGCAATCCGAACAGAGCATTGGTTCCTTCCGCATCCTGGAGTACGGACAGGCTCGCGAGATCATCAGCCTGGAACGCGACCCACTCCGAAAAATCCACTCGGGACAAGTGGTCCTGGTGGTCCCCCGCGGAGGGATTCCCGCCCACTCGAGTTCGAGCAGAGCCCCCAGCCGCTACATTCTGATTCATGGCCTGGCCGAAGTGCCTTTGATTCTGCAACTGAATGATTCGATCAGTACCCTCCGAGATTTCACCCGCAGCCTGGGACAGCCGGACGAAAACCTGTCACGGACCGTGGTCGCCTCGCCGCAAGGCCGCTGGGTCGAAAATGCCGATGTGCGAATGCCCAACGGGACCGTGGTCCTGTTTGATCCGCGAATCGTGGTCAAAGAAGGCGTCCAGCTGGCGTTGATGCGGGGACTCAAGTTCCTGCCGGAAGTGTCCCTGGACAATCCAGAAAACCCGGTGGCACCGCCCCCTCCAACGACATCAGCTCCTCCGGCAACGCTTCCGACCACCCCGCAGAATGAGCCCGAGCAACTCATTCCGGGTGATATACAGCCGACTTCCGATGAGATTCGGAATCTGAGCCTCGAACCGCTGTGGCTGCCGGTGGAAGAGGAACCAGCCGCTCCGAATTCTTCCAAAGAATCTCCGCCCGGAAATGTTCCGCTGATGATGCCCCGAGGCTGGAAGATTGATGCTCCCGCTGTCGAAGGGGATGGGGACAACGCCTCAGTGGCTCCGTCGATTGAACGCACCTCCGCCCAGCGAGACAGTCACGCAACAATTCGACAAGCCTCGGCTGCTCAAATACAGCCGAACCGGGAGCTGCCCGAAGGAAGTTATCGAAGGCTTCCCTCACAAACTCCGCTGCAGGCTCCTCCGCCACCGGGAACTTCCGCCCGGTTGAGCCGATATTCCCCCGCCGGGCCCAACCCCTATTGGATTGGATTTGTGGCCCTGTTCGCGGGCATCGTAATTGGCCTCGGCGTCGTTCTGGCCCGGGCACCTCGTGAGACAGAACCGGCCAGTCTGGTTGATGAAGCCCGCGCCCGCGAGTCGCTGCCACAAACCGCAGTTGTTGGACGGACACCTCCAGCGGATGAAGCCCAACAGATGCTGCAGCGGCTCATCATCAATCGGGTTCCGTTGGTGGAAGAGGCCCCGGAGCTCCCCAAATCCCGACAACTCCATGGCCCCGCTGTGGGAGCCCAGCGGATGATTCTCGACGCGGCCCACGAAGGTGTCGCCGGACCGCATTTCGCGGTGCCTTCGCCCCGTGATACACGTGAGGTGGAATTGCGGCTGCGATCGCTGATGCGGGAATCGCGGCTGCAGCATTCGGTGGTCGCCTCACCCACGGGAGGCTCCATCGAGGAGATTCCTTCACAGATGGCAAGAACGGTTCGCACGGAGCGAATCAGCCCTCTGGAACGGGCCTTGCGTTCGGTGGAACAAGGGGAGATCCAGTGATCGTTTCTCTTGATCTGGGGGCCACTGAGTTTCGGTCGCTCCGGCAGCAGCCCAATTGCCTCGTGGGACGCCGCAATCTGGCGGTTTATACCGCCTTACCCGACCGGGATGCGGAGCAGTCACTGCTTTCCCAGATGTGCATCCCCTGGATTCGCTGCGAGGACAGCTTGATTGTTCTGGGGACAGCCGCCATCGATCTGTGTCGCTCGATGCGCACTCCCTGCATCCCTCTGCTGGTCGATGGTCACATCCCGAGCGAAGATCCACTCGGACGCCAGCTCATCTCGACACTGATAGATACCCTGCTGCCCGATGCCGGAAGTCCGACACCTTGCGGACTGGTATCGCGTCAGGGAGTGGACCAGGAATGTATTGACGATCTGCGGTTCTATGCGCAAGTGCTGCGACTGAAGGGATACCAGCCGTATCCAGTGACGACCTCCGAAGCCCTCTCGCTGGCTGAACTGGGGCAGCATGCCTTTTCGGGAATGGTACTGGACTGGGGAGGCGATGGAGCCAGCTTGGCCTTTTATCGAACCGGGCAACCCCTCGCGGAAACTCTGATGCTCTCCGGAGGTCGCCAGATCGATCAGCGGATGGCCACTATCCGCGACCGCTACCGCTGGGGGAGTGAGGGTGAACGGTATCTCGACTTCCTCGCCGTGGAAGCATGGAAACAATCCTTGGGCGTCAGGATCGATCGCCCGCGAAACGATGATGAAAAACTGCTGGCGAACCTCATCCGGGATCAACTCAAATCATTGTGCTATCGGTTTGCCCAAGCACTTGTTTCCCAGACGGCCGCCACGCCCGTGGAGGCTCCCCAGGTACTGGTCTGCGGGGGATGTGGCACACGTATCGCCGGCTTCGTCGAGATCCTGAGCGAAGTCCTGGATGAGGTCCATCTGCCCATCCCGGTGGCCGAGATTCAGGTCGGTCCGCTCGACCCGTTCCGAACCGCGCGCGGGGCTCTAATCGGGGTCCAGCTGGAATCCGCAAGCGTGTCGATCCGCGAGTGGCCTGATCTCCCGGGATCGCTTTCGCGGCGGATTCGCGGTGTCAGACGAGCCACCCGTATCGCAGGGTCATCGCTCACTCGGCACACCGCATCGAACGCTCAGGGCAAAGCCCGCTGATTGCGATACTGTGTGTCGATATAACTCTCGACATATTGCCAGGCAGCCCACTCCTGCGTCCCAGCCGTCTTGGCCACGATCACCTGCAGTTCGGCGAGTTGTCGGCGGATATCGGCTTCCGGAATCAGATGGCAGCGAGTCGCCAGGATCGTCGCCTCCAGGACCGCATGTCGGGCTCGATGAAAGCCAAACAGTTCCCTCAATTGGCCGGTGTGCCGGATCTGGCAATGAATCTCGGAACGGGCTGTCGAGTCGTCGATTGATTCGACGTGGAACTCATACCACCGGGCCGCCGCCGTCAGGACCTGGCCGGACACTGTGATCGCGGGCTGAGTCAGGGGCCGACTGGCAGTGCCATGCGGCTCAAACCCGTCCAAGGCCGCCTGAGCAATCAGCAACACATCGTCAATCACATGAAAGACCCCCGCGCGGGTCGCCTTCAAATTGGAAAACGTCGTCGAGGTCTGGTAAGGGCGCAGCCGCAACCACGTCATCGAAGCGTCCACAATTGGCCCCATGGGGGCAATATTCAAGTCGCCCGCCGCAGAGCAGGTCGTAACAATCCCTTCCAGAATCAGTGGCATAGCGGGGCGCCAGCGGTCATTTCCATTGAGGGACATAGGCATCGCTGAACAGCATCTGCAGCCGTTCCGCACGGTCATTCCCGGCTGAGGCGACGATCTTCAGCCCCTCTTGAACACGCTGCAGCCGGGGATCCTGGGCCGTCTGATCAAATCCATCAGAACGTTCCAGCCGGTCCAGCGCCGCCGCCAGGTCGAGCAGGCCACAACGGATTTCCAGATAGTGTCGATCCAGAACTTGCTGGGCGGATTGAATGGTCGGCATGAGTATTCTCCACAACGGGTCGCCTTGAGTCTCGGAAGTCGACTCCGGGAAATCAAGCGGGCTGCCACTGATCGCGGGACAGGCCGCTTCCTCGGTTGGATGGATGAATGCCGTCGAGATTGGGGTTCAGGCACGGATGACGCCGTTCCCACGGATGCCAGTTTCATCGACTGTCACGTTCTACTCCAAACTCAACAAGCTACTCCAAACTCAAGTGGACTCTTCGCGGAACTTGGTGGCCAAGGATGAGGGCCACAGTCAGCCTGTGCATCGCACGGAAAGAAGATTCACCACGAATACACAGAGCGCAGCACCCGAGGAACGGCCCTCCGGGCCCCGGTGACTTCGCGGTTCATGGAATGCCTGACCTCGTGGGCAGCCTTCCACTACGAGGTTCCGGGAAGCCCCTCAAAATCCCCGGAGTGCGGCCACCATTCTGCCCGGTCCATCCTCCTCAGAACGAATCCGATGTTGCCATTTGGCAACACTCTGAGTGGATTTCCGTCAACGTCGACTCCGTGATCTTTTGGTTGCCCACCTGAATTCTTGATCTAGAGTTTAAAGGAGGATTGGTCGAATTCGTGTTCTCATCCAGAAACGATTCGATATCGCCATGCCAGAGGGACGGACCGAAAATGATATTCCAAGGAAGCAGAAGATCGGCGATCCCGTCGATGGTCGACACTCCAACCGAACTCGGACTTGATTGCGAGTTGCGGAGCGTTGACCAGTCTGGGGAGACCATCGCGAACGCGGTACGCCGAATCGTGCATGACCATGTCTCCGGCTGGAGCATCACGCTCAACCAGTCACCACAGGAACGTCGGCGCAAGAAGCGGATGTGGAACCGCCGATCTCACCAGCGTCACAAGCTGCGGCGGACGGTGTGGGTCTCCGAAGCGACCTGGGGACGAACCGTTGCCGGAAGACGAGAGTTGCTGATCACTCCGACCGAGATGGAGTGTCTGACCCGCGATATCTCCCTTCAGGGCGTCGGCCTGTTAAGCGACCGAGCGCCTCGCAAGCGGCTGGTGGTCCTGGAATTCGACACCTGGACCGGGCCACCCCTGGAACTGCTGGTTCGGCTGCATTGGAGAAAGCGAAAGCAGCCGTACGAATACCAGTGCGGGGGAACAATCCTCGGCGTGATCAGTGGACGTTAGAACCTATTGGAAGATGGTCTTCAGGAACGGCAGACAGAAATGTCTGCCCCACCGATCCGTGGCCCAGACATCGCTGTCTGTGCGAACGGAAGACTGAATCGGATCGCGAGATTTCAACGGACCGGACTTTTGATCTGGTCAGCTGTTTTCACTGCGGCGGCTTTCCCTGCGGGGATGAACAGCCGGGGCCGAACGGGTGCCGGGAAAAACAGCGGCTTACCTGTCGAAACCCGGGGAGCGATTGGCGTGATCATTCCGGGAGCTGGAGGGATACTGGCCACAGGCGTCTCAACGGCAGGCACGGGGGTCACCGCCTCAGAAACTGCGGGAGTGGAGATCGAGGAGGACCGCGGGGCCACGGGACGCTGGTCGACCGTCGCTGAAAATTCAGGTTGTTCCGCCACCGGGGTCAGTGCCGTCAGGTGCGGCGGGGGACAAATCCCACTCTCTGCCGAGACGGGGGCAATTGCCGGTGTCGTCACCGGGACAGTTTCCGGACTCGGCATCACCTGCAATCGCGATTCCTGCTGTGGCTCAGACTGTGCCAGCGACTTCAAGTGACTGATCTGGGAATCCACGAGCCGGTTGACCGCTTCGGTCACTTCGGATGCCTTGAGCGTCATCCGCCGATCCACGTACGGCTGAAGCTCCCGCAACATTCGAGCTTTTTCCTGTTGGGTTTCCGCGATACAGCGTGCGACAAGTGATCGCCGCAACTCTTCCGTGGCTTTCGTCAGCCGACGCGTTTCATCGAGCACCTGAACATCATGCTGGGCCAGCTTGGCCGTCAATTCATTCACCAGGGCCTGTTGATTGGCCGCCAGTTCACGAACCTCGGTCAACTCCGACTGTAGTTTCGTTTCGACTTTATTGACTTGGTCGGTCAACTGGTCAGCCCTCTGACTCCAGTGTTCGCCCAGATCGCGGGCGTGCTGAGCGGCAACCATGTGCCCCATGACAAAGCCCACGCCCAGGAACAGCAACCCCAGCAGGCACGTGACCCGCAATTGTCGCCCCAGAGCCGAGTGGACCAGATCTTCGACCGATTCACGGTCCATGCCGATCTCCGCGAAAGCAGACTGTCGAGCGCCCACAGTTTGTAGTGTCATGACATCACTTCGGAATGGGTCGTGACGGGAGTAAGGGATGTACTCAATGTCCCTGCCAATCGTTATCGAGCGGTCATAACGGAAACTGTGGCACCCTCGATTCTCGCCGAAGATCAGGCAGATTGAGACTGATTACTACAACCAGCAAGGTCGTGCAATCTCCGCCGCAATGCTCACAGGAATTGACATCCCGCCTGCCACTTCGATTCAATGACGAATCAATCAGTGGGCCACCCCAAGCACCCTCTCAAAACCATCAACAACCCGCAACCCGTTATAAACGAACATGATGCAACAAGAGCACGATCGCCACCCCGCCAGCAATCACTTCCGATTATTCCAACGGTATCGATTGTGCTAATTATCCAGCATCAACCAATTATCCTGATTGCAACGCAACGGAAGACCATGGGGGCGGGGTGAGACACCGCCAGATTCCTGCTGATCCCAGGATTCACCCTCTGTCGTTCCGGTTCCTTTCAGAGGCGGGTTTCCTGATTCGGGAACCCGCCTCTGTGCGTTTCCAAGTCGCTCCAAAATGGAACCCGCCAGAAGGTAGACATGACAGAAAGAGTGGCCTCGTGGGACAGTGGCACTTTCCTGAAACGGTGCCGACTGAGTTAAGTATGGAACCTGATCCGACTGCATCGCTCTCCCCCGTAACACCGGGAGTTCCCTTCGCGGGCGTGGACTCTGGTAGTCCCCGTGATCTTTCCTGGATTAGAATGCAAAACCGATTTCGCCCTTCGGAGTTTGCGCGTGGCTGGTTCTTCTCAGCGTCCCAACCGACATTCTCGTACCCGTTCGGATCATGCGACCGAACTGGCCGAAGACTACGTGGAAGCCATTGCCGCTCTCGTCGCCGAAAAGGGGATCTGCCGCGCTGTCGATCTGGCCCGACAGTTTCAGGTCACCCATGTGACGGTCAACCGCACGATTCAGCGACTCAAGAGGCAGGGGTTCGTCGACTCGGAACCCTACGGTCCGGTCATGCTGACCTCCGCCGGGCGTAAGATCGCCACCGCTTCGCACCGGCGGCACGAGACCGTCTCCCAGTTCCTGATTGCGCTGGGTGTCTCCGAAGCCACGGCTGCGGTCGACGCGGAGGGCATCGAGCACCATGTCAGCCCGGAGACTCTGGCCGCCATGGATGCCTTCGTAAAAGCACAAACAACGTCCCGGACGACTGGGGAATCCGCTTGAATCCCGTGAGTCCGCCGCCGGTCATCCGTTCCCGTTTCCCGGGCGGGCCATTCGCGCGAATCGGTGGTTTGACACTCCTCTCGCTGGTTGTGCTGCTGACCTCAGCGATCCCGTTAGGAATCCCGGGTGAGTGGACGTGGGCTCGACGGGCTTTGCTTGAGATCGATCCACCGGCCATCCTGGGCGCTGCAATCCTCGGCCTGGGTTACTGGTTCGCTGTCCGCTGGGGCGACCGCTGGCTAACACTGTCTCCCCCCATTACGCCAGCCACCGAACCCGCACAGCTGCCGCGCCGACTGCTGCTGGCCAGTGTACTTCTGGGGCTGACCTGGCAAGGCGGGCTCCTGCTGCTCCCCCCCGATTATCAGGGAATCGCCCGCTCTCCTACGGTTTTGTACTACAAACGGACCGAAGGGTACTTCTGGCAGGCAGCTTTCGAGATCACCGACACTCCACGGTTCCTGCGGGAGTACCACAAGTCCATTTCCGAGGGGAATGACCCGGATCGATACCTGCATCTGGGGACCCACCCTCCCGGATTGACTCTGAGCTATCGCTTCGTACTGTCGCTCTTTGAACACTGCCCCCCACTGGCTGAATTCGTGACCGCGACCGCTCCCCCCGCAGCACGCGAGGCCCTGGACACATTGCGTGATTTTCCGACGCCCCGCGGGCTGCCGCTGTCGTTGGCCGAAGAAGCCACCCTCTGGTCAGCCACGCTGTTGACGCTCATCGTGACAGCGATGACCAGCTGGCCCATCGGTCGGTTGGCCGCACGGATCGCGGGCCCCATGGCCGGATGGCGGGCAGCGGTGCTCTGGCCACTGGTACCAAGTCTCCTGGTGTTCTTTCCCAAGTCTGATCTGCTCTGTCCGGTGATTGCCACCTCCAGCTGCTGGCTCTGGCTGGAGGGGTGGTCGCGGAGGCGGTGGGGGCTCTGTTGTCTGGCCGGAGTGGGATTCTTCGGAGGGTTGATGCTGACCTTGGCATTGGCCCCCGTGGCCCTGCTGCTGGCGGTGCAGACCATTGCCGAACGCAGCACTCGTCGAGCCGAATTCGCATCACGGTCCCCCGGGCAAGATGTCCGGCTGGTCCTGGCAGCCACAGCGGGACTGGTCGCCCCGATCATCGCCCTGTCGGTCTGGGGGGGCTGCCCGATCATCCGCATCTGGATCGAAAACCTGCGAAACCACGCCCTGTTTTACACCCACAATGCCCGCAGCTACGCCCTCTGGCTGTTGATCAATCCGCTTGAGGCCGCTCTGGCGATGGGGCTGCCGATCGCCAGTCTGGTGGGTCTGGGACTGTGGCGCAGCCTGGGTTCGCGAACGCCCCGCCCCATGGAGTGGTCCCACAACATGGCCTGGCTGGCAGTCTGGGGGTTTTTATGGCTCTCTGGTAAAAACATGGGTGAAGCAGCCCGGCTATGGATCTTCCTGGCTCCGTGGCCTGTGATTTCTGCAGCAGCCGTGACGGTGGCCCCCTCATCGGACTCCGCTTCTGCCAATCGTTTTTGGACCGTGATCCTCGGCCTGCAATTGCTGATGACGATCGTTACAACAAATGTCATTGATGGCTTTCACTTCGCGGAACTAATTCCTGCTCAATAGCTTGCGGAATTTTCCCAATCGTGATGGGAACTTTCCCAATCATTAAAAATGATGAGCTGAGGTTGATTTTCTCTTCAGGTCGAATCATTCCGCCCCGACCGTCGCTTGAAATCGGTTCTACCGGGGGGGATACTGCGTGTCTCTTCTGTTGGTTCGACCCTCTATGGAAACGAGCTGCCATGCTCAAAGCGAACGAACTGGACCTGTTCCGGTCTCAACTCATGCTCCTTCAGGCCCGAATTCAGGGTGATGTCGACCACCTGTCGGATGGAGCCCTCGATACGGGGGGAGATTCCAAAAGCCCGACGCACATGGCCGAACTGGGAACCGAGACCTACGAACAGGAGTTCTCGCTGCGGATGATGGAAAATGAGCAGGATGTTCTCGATGAGATTCGAGCGGCCCTGCATCGGATCGATGAAGGGATCTATGGAGTCTGCCAGTCCTGTGTCGACGATGGTCGTCCGCCCTCGAAGTGCAGCATTCCCAAGGTGCGATTGAAGTACATCCCCTACGCACGCAACTGCGTCGATTGTGAGCGGAAAAAAGAAGGGCACTTCGTCCGCTAGTACCCTGTCACATTGGATGATTTGGGATTCGAGCCGAAACGCACGAGCGTCCGGTTCCAGCGGGGAGTGAGCCCCCGTTCCTTTTTGTCACGCCGGGGATCATCCCCGAGACGCGACGTGTCTGTTTCCAATCACCACACCCCGGTGTCTGCCCTGCAGGCAACCGGGGTGTTCCCTATCGGGGAGCCGCATGTCCACCCCGCAGAATGTTTCGTACCTGATCTTTGATATCGAAACCGTGGCTGACGGGGCGCTGGTTTCCAAGATCCGCTACCCCGGAGAAAACCTCGGCCCGGAGGAGGCGATCCAGCGGCACCGGGCAGAACTCATGGAACAGTTCGGCAAAGACATCCTGCCCGCCACGTTCATGCTGCCAGCGTGCCTGGTGGTCGCCAAGGTCGGGCCGGATTTTCGACTGCTCGATCTGGTCTCACTCGACGAACCCAAATACCGCCCGCATCTGATCGTGAAGAACTTTTGGCAAGGCTGGAAACGGTACAACAAGCCCGTCCTCGTGACATTTAACGGACGAGGATACGACTTGCCCGTCCTGGAGTTCGCCGCTTACCGCTACGGCCTCTCCGTCCCCGAATGGTTCAACATCGGGGCCCCGTCGTACGAGCAATCTCGCAACCGCTACAACGTCAGCTCGCACCTGGATCTCTACGATCTGTTCTCCAACTACGGCGCGGTTCGAGTCAGTGGCGGACTGAACCTGATGGCGAACATCATCGGTAAACCGGGCAAATCCGGAATCGATGGCTCGCAGGTTCAGGACTACTACAACGCCGGACGGACACAGGAAATTGCCGACTACTGCCGGTGCGATGTTCTGGATACCTACTTCGTATTTCTCCGCAGCCGCGTCATGCTCGGGCGGCTGTCTCTCGATGATGAGCACAAACTGGTCGCCGACGCCAAGAGCTGGATCGAAGCCCGTGCCGGTTCCCAGCCGGGCTTGAAACACTACCTCGACCACTGGGGCGACTGGCAGCCGCCCATCGACGAAAAGGTTGCCGAAGAAAAAACCAGCGAGGGTGCTGCCAGCGAGCCGCCCGCATAACCGCCGATGAACCATCCCGAGGGCCCCGTGACTTCGGTGGCATGAGTTGATCTCGCTCCCACTCTCCCGTGCACACGGGAAAGTGTCGCCTGAGGGCTGGTCTTCCGAGAAGACGGCAGGGTGGCCCGGATGCTGCTTTGAGCGTCTGGGCTGTGAAACAACAAGAGCTTACACGAGACACGCGTCTCTCGCCCCCTCTTGTTCCTGCGTCATCCACACATCCCAAGCGATGTCTGGTTCACCCAAATCAAGAGACTTCTGGGGCACCACGGCAACTCACTCCGGATGATTGCGCTCGTGCCGGGGGCTCACCTCGCCCCAGCCACGCCCGCCGCCTCCGCGCTTTGGCTACACCCCGTTCATTGACTTCCCTGGCGGCTCGGTCAGAGCATTTTGATCTGAGACAGCGTTTGCCAACGATTCCCCGGGCATGTGCAGTCTCAACCTTTCATGTGTGCACTTCGTGCGAACTGCGACAGTTCGGCACACTTACGAACAGCCGCGTTCGATATCCACATTTGCTTGGTGAGAAAGACATTATTTACCACATTCAGGGGCTGACCGTTTGCGGATTTGCAGCATAGCCTAAGGTTGTCACGAGTCAGCGCTCGTTCCCAAGCCAACCTTTCCGCGGAGGGGAATCATGGACCATGCTGATGGGATCTGTTCAACACGGACGAAGCCCAGCACCCGTTCTTCGAAGATGCGCCGCATATTGACAGCAGCGCTGGTCTGTGGGTTTGTGTTGGTGGGAATCGCAACGATTCAATGGTTCTCGCCAGAGCTGGACGCCGATCAGGTCAACGCCAAATCCAAGGCGAAAAAGAAGCCGACGACGCCGAGGTATACAGTCCTTGCATTCAACGAACTGGGCATGCATTGCATGAACCAGGATTTCTCGGAGATCTGCATCCTTCCTCCGTTCAATACACTTCAAGCACAGGTCATCGACCGAAACGGTGAAGAGCCTCACGTTGTTACCCAGGGAGTCACTGTCCAGTTCGCCGTGCCGGGGAACTCGACTTCTTCCAATAAGACAAACTTCTGGGATTTCGCCCCCGATCTGTTTGGAGTGGCGTTACCGTCTGATGTCGGACTGACTGGCAACACGCTGGCGGGAGCCATGAAGTCCAAGGGAGATGGACGTTGGGAAACCTCCGGTATTCCCCTGACTCCGCTCACCGACAAGCTCCGGAATGACCCATTCCAGCTGGCGCTTGTGACGGTCAAGGACTCCAAAGGGAAACTGCTGGCCACGACGCAAGCTGTTGTCCCGGTCTCCTGGGAGATTAACTGTAATCTCTGTCACACGACACCAGGCATCAGTGTGGCGACTGACATTCTCCGGAAACACGACAAACTGCACGGGACCACACTTGAGACGATGAAGCCGGTGCTGTGTGCCAGCTGTCATGCGGACCCTGCACTGGGAGCCCCCGGAGTTCCCAGCGTTTCTGCGTTCTCGCATGCGATGCACAGATCGCATTCCACGCGTATGAGTTCCATTTCGGGACAGGTGGCAAACTCCTGCTATGCCTGTCATCCCGGAGTTCAGACGGAGTGCCAGCGTGATGTTCATCTCGCCGCTGGAATCACCTGCACGGATTGCCATGGGAGTATGGCGGCCGTGGGGGACATGTCTCGGGTGCCTTGGCAAGATGAGCCGACGTGTGGCCAGTGTCATCAGGCAATCAATCCCAAATTTGACTACGAAGAGCCGGGCAAGCTGTTCAAGGAATCTCGTGGTCACGGGGGAGTGTACTGCGCAACTTGCCACGGACCCCAACATGCCACGGGTCCGGCTGTGACAGCTGCCGACAATGTGCAGGCCGTTCTGCATCAGGGCCATCCGGGAGTGATCTCGGACTGTACGGTCTGCCACACGAAGACGCCGAAAGAAAAGTTCTTTCACTCTCGCGACGACTGATGTTGCGGCTTGGGGGAAACTGCGATCTCGTTCCCAAGCTCCGGTTTGGGAACGCCTATCCTCGAAGCTCTGCTTCGCCCGCGTGCCAGACGAGTTGCTCGACTGCCAGTCCGCACGACCTCAAACCTGTGAGACGGGGTGGCCCAGACGCCGCTTTGCGGAGCTTGGGAGGTGTGCCACTGCTGGCTTGTCCAGCAGTGCGATGCGCTGAGGGCTCGTGACCTGATACCCCAGTCACTCCGACAATCCGGACTTCACCAAAACTGAAAACAGATGGACACACCCACGTTCCAGGTACGTCCGGGGCTTCCCATGAGACTCTTGTCTCTTCAGCGAACATCCAGCGGCCACTGCTGGGCAAGCCAGCAGTGGCACCCCCAGCCCCCCTCTTTTGCTCTCGCAGAATCAAAGTTCGTGTCCCATTAGCAGTGCCACCCAGCCCTCCGTGGTTTAGGAATACAAGAAGCACCAACAGGTGAGATACCCTTTTCGAAGCATCGTCTCGTATCTGTGATTGCCATCGAAAATTCGAAGTCTTCCATTATGAGAGTGAACGATGAGTGGAGGGAGTTCGGTCAGGTCTGAGAGGCTTGTCAGAATCTCAAGTACGCGATCTTCCCACTTGTCCAAATCCTCGGGCCAGTCGAGCCCCTCTTCTGGACCACAAATACGCTCAAGCCCCGTAATGGCGACCTCTATGGGGCCATGCCATTTCGGCACTGCCTTCTTGATTGCATCGTGCAATCCCTTGTTTTTCCACTTTGGACAGTCCAAGTAACGAAGAACCCACTCCTGAGTGCGCCCCGAGGTCGAGTACTCTTTGGCACTCGCGAGATTGAATTCCATTTACTTCTCCAACCTTCTTGATGTTGAAGACCACACTGCCGGGGTGACCCAGACGCTGCTTTGAGCGTCTGGGTTGTGGAACAACAAGAGGGTACGGAGGACACGTTCCACAACTCTCGTGACCAAGCTCCAGTTTGGTCACGCATATCCCCGAAGCTCTGCTTCGCCGAGCGACATCGGACTTCCGCCCAGCATGTCAGCACTGGTTTCCGTCGACAAGTGTGAGGTCGGTTTGTGAGAAGGAGCGTTTTAGCACGCGGGCGAAGCGGAGCTTCGG